>CAZCAI010000160.1:0-10023 GCA_964496595.1 uncultured Anaerolineales bacterium | reverse complement strand
GGCGCGGAACCAGCTACAGCCACTTTGCCGCAATCCCGCGCTGGCGGAATTCCTCCAGAATGTACGGATCGTTGTCATACAACAGCGTCACCGACTTGAGGTTAGGCAGCAGGGCGGCATCCTCGGCGGATTGGATGTTGAAGATGTCATCCTCGCCATCCCAGAAGGGGCAAAGCTGCGCGTAAATCTCATCGCCGCCGTCCATGTCAATCTCTTCGATGCGGGGCAGCAGCTCTGCCGGGATTTCGAGCTGCTCGAAATACGTCCGCACTTCGGGGATGATGTCGTAGCCTTCCTCTTCGATGTCTATCTGCCGCGCTGTGTAGGCTGCTACAAAGTCGTAGACATCGAAGCGCGGCGTGAGGACGCCTTGCTGGTACATCAGCCTTTCAATGACGGCCAACTTGAAGTTGAAATCCTTGAATTGCACACTGTCGGACATGGTTTCACGCTCCTTTTTGGTTTACGGAAACTGCACCTGGATAACTTGGCCCCGACTGAACGGTTGCCGCCGGGCGAAATCCTCCGGCGCCCAGCCGTTCTCTGGATTACGGGTGTTGTGGCGCGGGCATCAGTGATTTGGACATCTATGCCTCCAAAGGTGTATTGCTGAAAAAGATGCCATTGCCGCCGTGGGGCCAATGCCGCCAGTGCGTGTTCGGCGGCTCCGTCGGCGCGTAGCGGGCCGGGTCGCCAGTGCAGAGGACGGCGGCCAGTTGTTGGAAGGTCGCCGTGTGGCTCGGTAGCGCGTCGTCGGCCAAGTCGGGATGCCGCCACTCGTCCAGTTGCAGGATTTCGGGGAGATCGCCAGGGAGGTGGGCGCGACGCTCGGCTTCGGCAGCGAGCAGCAGGGGGCGATAGCCCGGCAACAGGACGCGCAGCGCCTCGAAACCCCACACGTCGGGCGAAGAGCGGCTTGGCGTTGGTGGCCGGGAAGATGTAGGCGTTGTCGAGCATCGGGAAGTCGCAGTAGTTGGCGGCGCAGGCATCCAGTTGGGCGAGGATGGTTTCGACGGTAGATGCGGTCATTTGTCAGCAGACGCCGCGCTACGGCTGCCACTTGCCGCAGCGGGTGCAGCGTTGGCGATAGTAGGCCATCTCGTCCATAAAATTGGAGACCGGAGCGGTGATGGCGTCCGGGTCGATGACGTGTTGCCAGGCGTGGCGTGTCTTGCCGCACCGCTGGCAGACGCAGTCCTCCCACTGATGCCGCAGGAACAGGCAACGTATTCGTTTGAAGAAGGGCTTCTCCGTCATCGTAAGCTCCTTATCCCAGCATTTCATCCAATATGGACAGTTCCCCATCGTGGAGGCCGAGGAATTTCAGCGCAAGGCCGCGCGTCTCCAGCCGATGGCGCAACTGCTTGAGCGTCCAGCCGAAGGCGGCGGCGGTGCGGGTCAGATAGTCGCGGGGATCGAGAGCCGCTGAGTAATGGAGTTTGGAAGTCATAGTTTCTCCTTTGATTGTGGATCCACCCAAGCCTGCCATAGCGGGTGCGCGATGACCGGCACGGGCCGGGGACGCCGCAGGCGATTGCGCCAGGCCCGCTGTTGCGCCGCGAGGATATGGTCTAGCTCCTCCGGCGTGAACAGGGCCGGCGGGAAGGCGACGCGCAGGAGCGCGGTCAGCGCGTCCAGGTTATCCTCCTGCGTGACGTAGGTGAGCTTGTAGAGCAAGAGCGCGCCGTAGGTCTGCGCTAGGTCGCCGGAGAGCCGCGCCGCTACGTCCGGCAGGTCACGCAACGGGAAGCGCGGGACGCCGACATCATCCACGTCCACCTCGGCCAGCAATACGGCATCCGCGCCCTGCACCAGGCTAAATTGCTCGCCAGGGCCGTAGGGCTGAAATTCGATTTCCAGTGTCGCGCCGGTCGTGGTGGGGAGGCGCAAGGTGTGGAGGGCGATATCCTCATCCTCCTCTCGGTGGATTTGGTACAGGTTGTGGAGGATGGTAGCTTTTAACTCAACCTGTGTCACGCCAAAGAAATCGCAGCAGGCCGCCACACGGTCGCCCGCGAAGTTCTGAAACAGACGCAGGTAGTAAATCCAAAAAGGCTTGTGCGCCAGCAACGAAGGCCAGTTCATAACGCGCCCTCCAAGTTATTGCGGTTCCCATCCCCACGCTTCGAGCAGCGCCGGGAAGGTTTGCCGGTGATGTACATAGGCGCGCTCCACGTCCTCCACCAGGGAGAAACGCGGCGTGGGGGCAAAATAGACGCGGACATCCTCGCTGCCGGCCTTGATCCAGTAGGTATCGTGGGTCAGCCAATCTACCGCGATGCAGATATGCCTGGTAGGGAAGCCTAGCACATCCAGGCGTGAAGTCTCTATATCGTCTAACTCGTAAAGCCACTCGTGAAATTCCTGGGTGGTGTAAGCCAGCGGTGACAGATCGCCGTAATGTTGCTGGTACAACTCCAGATACTCGCTCCGATCTAAAGCATTGCGGAGTTGGGTGATGCAGATATTGGCGGCGTCTACGCCTAAGCCGACATATTTCAGGGATCTCTGCCCATCCCCGGCAACGGTGTAACACTGAAACCCGTCGTGCTGCCGATAAAATGCCTTGAGATAAGCGGGCAACAAGAGTTCCAACTCCATTTCCGCTTTTTGCAGGCTCTCCGATGAGGCCGGCGCGTTCTTTTCAATAATCATCGGCAGTCCTCCCGGCGCTTCTTCCAATCCAGCCCCGTGAGACTGATGCGCTGCTTGACCGAGCCATTCCATTCCACGGTGAACCCGGCCTCCCGCAACACAGCGGCGGCGCGCTGCGCGACGGTGAGCGTGGCCGCTTTGCCTTTCTCCACCGCGCCGAAGGCCAGGTACAGTGCGCCGTGGTAAAGGGCGCTTTCGGTATCCTGCGCGTGGTAGAAGACGTAGCCCGTGACAGGTTGTTGTTTTTGCGTCGCGCGGATCTCGTCCCAGATTTCGGCGTGGCCGCAGGTCTGGCAACAGGTGAAGTTTTGCCGCGCCACGATGCCCTCGGCCTCCAGCCGCGCGAAGACCGCATCGAGCCGGTCGCAGTCCGTAACGGCGGGCCAGGTCTGTTGCGCTTTACAGTGCGCGGCGATGGCAGCGCGGGTGGCCTGCACCGTGTGCGCCTCCAGCGCGTCGGAATCGAAGTCCTGCCCCTCGAAGTAATCCAGCGTCCCTTCGATGATCTCATTTTCATCGGCGAAGCCCAGGGTTACTTGGTCGCGGATGTGTGCTTCGGCTTTCGCGCGGAGTTCAGGGTCTAATGTAAGGGTATCTGACATTTCAAAGTCTCCTCGTATTAACGAAATATGTACCAACGAATCGCTGCTATGACAAGCAGCAGCCCCGGATAGTACAGGACGGGTGCGAGGAAGATCATCGCGTCCGGGCCGAACTCGTCCAGGCTCATGCCGCTCAGGGTCGAAGCCAGCCACAGGGTTGCCGGGGTGAGCAGCATGAAGAGCAAGGCGGATGCGGCAAGGTAGCGCCATAAGCTGGCGGCCCAAATCCCGGCGACGGCGTTCCATACGCAAAAGAAAAGGAGCAGCAGGGCCGCCGCGTTCCAGCCAGCGCGGGGCGTTCCCCTATGCCTGAACCACAGCAAGGCCACCACCATGAGCGCGCTCACTGTGAGGGCCTGGGCGGTAGGAGCGAGCAGCAACGATGGCATGGTCAGTTACCTATCCTGTGCGGCTCCATGTTATAGGCCGCGCTGTCCCACACCATCCCCGCGTGCAGATGCGCGATCCAGCGCGGCTCGGTCACGGTGATTTCCAGCGCCGCGCGCGGCAGGCTGGTGGCATTATCCCAATCCACCGCGCCGAACGGATAGTTATCCGCCGGATAGTTGACCGTCTTCAGCCGCGCGACAGCGGCGATGATCTGCGCCTGGTGGGTGATGACAAAGTCCCTGTCCTGGATGTTTTCGACCGTGATGGCCTGGCCGAGCGCGCTGGGGGCGTGATGGTAGACAGTTTTCCCATCGTATTCATACGACAGGTGTGTGGGTTCCCAGAGCAGTTGCAGGGCGAAGGAGCGGGTCGTATAGAACCGCTGCTGGTCAGGGTGGATGATGACCAGTTGTAAGGTGACGGTGTTCTCGGCAACGCGCAACGCTTCGACGCGGAATAGTTCGGACATAGCGCCTCCTACGCAAAATACGATCCCGGCACTGGGCTGTCACAATGGAAGGGGAGCCGCAGGTCGCCGCCGTGACGCCCGCCTTTGAGATAGGCGGCGCGGACGCGGTAAAAGGCCAGGGTCTCATCGAAGTGCGCGTCCTGCCTCGGTTCCGTCGCGGCCAATTCCTGTGCGATGACCTCCGCCGGGCGGGTATCGGGATCGGTATGGACGATCTGGTTCGTTTTCCAGTCAACCTGAGTGCCACCGTTCCACGGCAGATAGAGCGCCTGGGTCAGAACCCCGGCAATGTCCGGCGTCAGCCCGCCGTGCCGCAGCCAGTGCAGGTTGAGGGCGAAGATCGTCTGCCCGGCCAACACCGGCATCAGGGCTTTGTCGCGCAACTGCCGGTGATCCGCGGCGACGAGCAGGCTGTCCGGATGCGCCAGCCCTGCGACCGTTTCCGCCGCAGTAAGTTCGAAGGGCAGATCGAATACCAGCGCCGCAGCCCGCCCGATGATCTCGGAGTCACGATCCAGCAGCGTGATGACACACTGCGGCTCACGCTCCAACGTGGTCAACAGTTGACCGAGCTTATCCAGGAGCATAGCGACGTGCGCGGACGAGATCCATAGGGCCACCCAGCGCCCCCCGGCAATGTCAAGCGCATCCTCGGCTTCGCGGTCGTCGAAATAGTCGAGAATCGCCGCGCCGTATTGGATGAAGTGCCAATCCCAGATGCGCGGTGGCAACTCCGGGGGGAAGGATTGCAGGCGCGCCAGGGCATAGGCCAGTTTGTCGAGTGCATAGTTGAGACTGTCACGCAGCGCTGCTTCCAGATCCACCCGCGCGACGTTAGCGCGTTCCACCTCCACAAATTCAGCGATCTCCGTGAGATGATGATTGCAGAGCAGGGCGGCCCAGTAAAACTCGTAGGTGGCCCAGAAGTCGCCCCGCAGGCCGACACGTTGGAGTACGTCATAGGCATCCTGGGGGCGAAAGCGCGACGTATAGCTCTGCGCCAGCGTCAGCGTCACATCGAGGCGCTGAGGGGCCAGGGTGTGGGCACGCTCCAGGATGGGGAGGGCCAGCGCGAAGTTCTGATCGTCGGCGCAGTAGTCGCCGAGAGCGTAAAAGGGATCGGCGGAATGGAAATCGGCGAGCACGGCCTCCACCAGACGCGCCTCGTCCTCCGCTTCCAGGGCGCGTAAAGACTGCGCCGCGAGCTTGTAGGTCGGCTTGTATCCGGCGTCCGCGCGCAAGCCCTGCACCAGTTCGCGCAATGCCCCGCGCGGATCGTCGGCGGCCCACGCTTTTTGCGCGGCTTTGAGATAAGGTCGAGCAGGAGAGTGTAGTTTCATATTTACCCACAATTCCAGTTATACAACACCCGCGAGAAATCGCACGTTGCCAAATCCTCCGGCGCGATGAAGAAGTTGGCGAGGCCGCCATCGCCCCAGGTGATGTGTTCGCCGCAGGAAATTTGCAGCAGTAGGACGTCCTTGCCGGTCTCAGCGACGATGGGGTAGCCCTGCGTCGTGCCGGGATAGCCGCCCAGCTTGCAGTACCGCATCTTGAAGAACGCCATCTGCTCCTGGAAGGTCATGCCGGGGTCAATCTCGTAAAAGGGCTGGCCGATTTTTTCCTCAAAGCGATAGTCCTCATTGGAGACCGGGGCATGATCCATTTGAAAGCGCAATCCTAGCGGGCGCTCGATGGGCGGGGCTTCAAAGCGGGGCAGGAAATCGAAATCCGTGGTCAGCACGTCCTCATCCTGCGTCACATCGGGGAAATAGAGCACGCGGAATTTCTCCTGGCGTGTGTTATCGTCGCTCAGGCTGTAGACATAGTTAGCGTAGATGTAAAACGCCAGAAGCCCGCGCTCCGGGAAGCCATCCAGCCGGGGCGTCTCGGCGAAGTTGATCTGCACCAGGAAGAACAGCGGCTTGCCCTCCCCATCCAGCGGATACGGATGCGCGCGCGGCAAGTACGGCAGCCCGCCGAATTTGCTCTCCCACAAGGCCAGCGCGTCGTCAGGCTGCGGGTGGATGGCGATGAAAGGCCGCACCGAATCCAACAACGGCTGCTTGTAGGGCAGCAGCCCGTCGGGGATGACCAGGCTCTTCTTGTACTTCGCCAGCGAGATTGCGGGGAGGATTTTGCTGACTGGCGCGGGTTTGGGAGGCAATGTCCCGCCCAGGAACTTAATGAGGGGGGTGTGTCGCAATTCGAGCGCAATATCCAGCGCCGTCTCGCCCGCGTGATTTACCACCGTTGTATCGGCCCCGCCGGCCAGCAACCGTCGGGCGATTTGGGTGTAGCCGCTCTCCGCCGCCAGATGCAGGGGCGTATCACCTACGTTGTTGGCGGCGTTCACGTCCGCGCTATTCTCAAGCAGCAGTCCGCAGACTTCGTCTCGTTTCGACTCAACGGCGACGTGCAGCGGTGTACCATTGTATACCCCGTTGGACGACTGCGCGTTGACATCGGCCCCGCTCTGGATCAGCAGCGCGACGGTTTCGAGCGCGGCATCGCGGCAGGCGTAGTGCAGGGGCGTCGCGCCCTTGCGCGCCACGGCATTCACATCCGCGCCGTGCGCCACGAGCAGCGCGACGATCTGCTCTACCACGGCCATTGCGTGGTCGGAATCAGATGTAGCGCCGAATAAATAAGGATATGCCGCGCTTGCCAACACCCTGTGGAGCAGCGTATCGCCGGAGTTGCACTGCGTATTGACCTCCGCGCCGCTTTCGAGCAGCAGCGCAACGATTTGCGGGGCCCGTTGCCGGAACAGCGGCGTCTCGCCGAAATCGTTCTGCGCGTTGACGTCGGCCCCCTGCGCGATGAGCATCTGCGCGACCTCGCGGCTTTTGGCGGCGTGCAGCGGGACGTTCAGGCGACGATCTCGCGCGTCCACGTCCGCGCCGCGCGCCAATAGATAGGCAACGAGGGCCGGATGATTGTATTCTGTGGCAATGTGCAACGGCGTCAGCTCGTTCACGCCGCCGCGCGGGTTGACGTCCACGCCGGCTTCCACCAAGCCGCGCATCATGTCCAGATGGCCCGCTCGGCACGCCAGATGGATGTGCCGCCCCTCGTAGTGTAGCCCCTGCCCGATGCTCAGGTCGGTCTGTGGCAGCAGGATGTTGAAGACTTCCTGGTGATTGCGCTGGATGGCGATCTCCAGGGGCGTGAGGTCTTCATCCCGCGCTGCGTTCGTCTGCAAAAAATTTGAGTCAGCGCCCTGCGCCAGCAAAAACCGGCAGATCTCCGGTTGATTGCACTGCACGGCGAATAGCAACGCGGTCTTTCGGTTGCGCTGCCCCGGCTCGCCGTATTCAAAGTTCACGTCTAAGCCGGATTCCAGAAACGCTTGCACCAATTCCAGGCTGCCGGTGCGGATGGCCGCTTGTAGCGGATAGTCCGACAAGTAGCGCCGGTTGAGGTCCACACCTTCCTGCAACAACGCGCGCACCTGTTCGAGGTCGTGATGCACAATCGCGTCCATCAAAGCATATAGTTTCGCCATTGTCTCTTTATCCTCTACGTTACCCATCGCTGCCGGTCAACAGCGCGATCATCGCCTGATCTCCCTGCTCCTGCGCCATCAAAAGTGGGCTGTAACCATCCTGCGCACACAGGTTCACGTCTGCACCGGCAGCTTGGAGGATGTGCCCGTAGAATATATCGCCGTCCTGGTAGTGGTAGATGGCCGGGATCAGGTTAGCGTCCATCACGTTTCATTCCAGACCACGTAGATGACATACCCACCCTCTACCTTCTCCGCGCCGAAGGTCATAAATCGCGCGTTGGGCAGGGCCACCTGGCCTCCCAGTAAATGCTTGCCCTCGACATCCCACCACGCGACGTTGCCCAGCGTCATCATACTGACACCTTTCTCAAAGGTACGCACATCCACAACCGTGGTATCGAACACCTGCGCGAGATCGTCGGCATCCGTCTCGAATTTGAACCAGATGATGTCATCGATGCCCGATCCATCCAGCTTAAAGCCCAGCGGCGTGATGGTGGCAGAGTCTAGCACGTACATTTCGGCCCGGCAGCGGCTCACCTGGCTCTCGGTTGGGGCCGTCGTTTCTTCTTCGGGGCCAAAATCCAGGCAAGCCAGAGTTGTTGCCAATACCACAGCGATGATGATAACGATTGCGTAGCGTTTTCTCATAGCGCGCCCCCCCAGTTCAGCCCTTGTTGTCATACTCTGAGCATACATCCGGAGCCGCGAAATGACAACAGAAGCAAGCACCGCCTCGCGGCGGACACTCAGCGCGTCGGCGATGTACGGTTGATTACCGGTGCCATCACGGGGGGACTTGCCGCATCTTGCCGACATCGACGAGACGGCGTTGAGGCTGGCGCTGCCGGGCGCATGGGCCAGCATAAGCGGCGTCTGTTTTTGTGGGGGGCATCGTCGTCCACACGATGCAGGCGGAGGCAGATTGACGAGGGCTGTACAGCGCACGTGACGAAAAGGCCGGTTCGTGCGCCGTACAGCCCATTGTCAGGCAGAGCGATGGGAAGGGCTGTACGATGCACGAGGACAAGTTAGGACAAAACCGGGGTTTTGTGCATCGTACAACCAATGCCAATCCCCGTTTGTTACCCTGGATGTTTCCCCGTGAAATACGATGCTCCGAAACAGCCCCGTTGTCTCGTTGCTCTAACCGGCAGTGATCCCCGTCAAACCCAGATCTCCAGAAGCAAGCACTGCCTCACGGCGGACACTCAGGGCGTCAATGATGTGCGACTGATTACCGTGGCGCCCGCGCGGGGGCCATTGCCGCACCTGGATGGCATAGACGAGACGGCGTTAGCCCCCTTCGTCGCCGCGCCGGGCACTGTGCTGCTGCGGGGGATTATCATAGCCATACCGCCGAAGAACGCCCTCTGGCTGACGCTGCCAGGCGCGGGGGCGATGCCGCTCGTGGCTGCGGGGGCTGAGGTTGCGGCAGACTTGCGCGATCTGATACGGCAGTGGGCCATCGTGCGCGGCGTTTGTTCAGCGGAAGGTATCGTCGTCCACGCAGTACAGGCAGAGGCATAATGCACGCGGCGAGATAGGCTGTTCGTGCATTATGCCGACCTTCGTGCACTATGCCATCCTGGTCTCCTGTGGAAGATGATCCAAGGGAGCATAACGCACGAGGGCGGAGGGGATAAAAACCCTGCTCCGTGCCTTATGCGACCCAGACGAGATGCTGTGTTCACACCAGGTTAAACGTTGTGGCCCCCCGTTTTCCCTCGGCCCGGTGTGGCATTGGGTTATCGTCTGCGGTGTCTGCTAAACGGGCGGGATCGAGAGTGTGGGCACCTTGACGCCCAAGGAGGCGACCAATTCTTCCACATTTCTTCAAAGATCTTCATCTCCGCATACACCCGAGCGGCTACCCCGATCTCCTGGCGTTGGAGATTGGCAAGCCATGCGCCATTCGCATAAGCCCCGTCCATCAACAGCCATTTGATAGCCCCGGCCCTTGCACCCGCCAATCAACTACAAACGGGGCCGCCTCGCCCACCTGTTGCAGGATCACCACGTGATAGTCGCTGTGACGGATGCCTGTCCCGTCCACGGCGAAGATCCCGCCCGCTAACAAGTTATGTTGGATCATCCCCTGGCGATGTGCATCCCGAAACCGCGGGAGGCTGGGCGACGTCACGGCCTTCAGCCCATTGTACAATGTATCCCGATGATGCGGTCGCATCCGCGCTTGCCCCGTGGTACTCCGCACCCCCTTGTCGTTGAATCCATCCCGAATCTGGGCCAAGGTGAATCCCAAAAAACGCAACACCCCGTGGTCTTGAAATAGATACGGGGAGGCCTGATGTGGATTCGGAATCCGTAATAACGGCAACACGTGTTCAACGACAATTAGAATTACCCATTGACGACAACTAGAAATGCCCACTCGA
>CAZCAI010000159.1:0-10058 GCA_964496595.1 uncultured Anaerolineales bacterium | reverse complement strand
GCGATCTATGATGATGATAGCAGAGGCGGGGCGAGGTTGCCTATAAAGCGGCTAACAATCGGCCATCAGGATCCTATCAAATGACGAAGATAGGTCACGCCATTGTTATTTTTCGTTTCATTCTATTTTGAGCCTCACGACAAACTCGGAGGAACGGTTGAGGAACCAGAGCGCGATGATGCCCACGCCCACGAGTACGAGGAAGGGCCACAGACCCAGCGCGGCCATCACGACGGTGAGCAGGGCCAGCGCGGCAGAGGTCACGCCGACGAGCCACGCCAGGTGGCGGCTCAGTGTGGGAAGATCGCGCGCTCGGCGCGAGAAGTAAAGGGGGATCAGGACGGCCATCGCGACGAACCACACCTGGAAGAGCCAGAGGAAGTTCCAATGCTCCCAGTAGCCGGTGATCGCGCTGTAGGCCATCAGGACGCCCGTGCCGAAGATGGCGCCGGTGGGGATCAAGAGCCAGATGAGGCCCAGGGCGTACATCAGCGCGGCGAAGGCGATGGCGCCCAGGAATAGTTCGGCCGGCCATCCGACCTCGAAGATCTGCCACCGGCCCGTCACCACGGCCAGGGTCAACATCAGCAGGTTGAAGGCGCCCACGCCGGCCAGCAAGGCCAAAAGCGCCTGCATCACCGTCAAATTGGGCATCTCCGCCGCCGCTGACGACTCGCGGTCGGCGGCAGCGTCATCGATGGCGGGAGACGCGCCGAGGGCCACGCGCACGTACCGCAGCGCCTCCCGAGACCGCGCCAGCACAACGCGCGCTCCCCGTTCGATTCTCGCGCGCACCGTCTCGATATCCGACCGCAACGAGGTCTCCTCCGACGCCAATTCCTCGCGCTCTTGCTGCTCCGTCTCCGCTTGGGCCGCGCGCGCCGCCCGCTCCGCCGCCAGCTTCTGGCCCAAGTGGGCGTCGGTCTCATCGTCGGCGAAGTCCGCGTCCGCGATGAATTGGCGAGTGGCGCCGGAGATGACGGCGACCGATTCGGAGAGCGAGGCCGTCGTGGCGAAGGAGAGCGGCTGCGAGATGCGCGAGGGCAGATCGAGACCGGCCTCCGCCGCGGCCGCCTCCAACGCCTGCGCCATCTCCCGCGCGCTGCGATAGCGATCCTCCGGGCGCTTGGTCAGCGCCTTGAGCACGACGCGCTCCAGCGGATCCGGGATCTCCGGATCGATCTGGCGCGGCAACGGCAGCGGGTCGTTGATGTGCTTCATCAAGACGGCCAGCGGCGTATCGGCATCGAAGGGCGTGCGCTGGGTCAACATCTCGTAGAAGACGACGCCCAAGGAGTAGATGTCGCTGTAGGCATCGCAGCGGCCGGTCATCCCCTGCTCCGGCGCCATGTACTCCAGCGTGCCGATCAGCGCGCCGCGCTCCGTGTGGCGCGTCCCGCCGATGATGTGCGTGATGCCAAAATCGCCGATCACGGCCTCGCCGCGCCGGGTCAGGAGGATGTTGGCAGGCTTGATATCGCGGTGGATGATGCGCTCGCTGTGGGCGTAAGCCAGCCCGTCGAGCACATCCAAGATGATGCGCACCAACTCACCCCAGGCCATCCGCTCCCCCTGGATGCGATAGTCGGTCAGGCGCGCCTTGAGCGTGTCGCCCTCCATCAGCTCCATCACCATGTAGTAGATCTCGTCCTCGACATCGAAATCGTACACCTGGACGATGTTGGGATGTCGCAGCGCGGCCACCGCCCGCGCCTCCCGCTGGAAGCGCGCCAGGAACTCCGCATCCTCGACCAAATCGGGCCGCATCACTTTGATGGCGACGTAACGATCCAGCCGGGGATGATAGGCCCGGTAGACGCGCGCCATCCCGCCGCGTCCCAACGGCTCCAGCACGCGATATTTGCCCAACGTCTGTCCTTCTAATGATGCCATAACGACCTCCGAAAGCTCAGTTATCCTATCCTCACAGCCCCATTCTACTCCATTCGCGACGCGCGTGCCTATCATCCCACTATCAAGAGGCTGAAATTTAGCTAACGATTGGGGGAACTGAAACAGAAGATTTTGGAGTATGAGGCTCGCCAAGATTACACAATGCGTATTGCGTATTGCGTAATCTGCCGCTTTGCCGCCTTGTTGCTTTGTCGATTTGCCGCCTTGTGGCTTTGAGGAATTACACGCGGGCAACCAATTTGTAGCCCATACCTCGAATGGTGACGATCATCAGAGGAGCGGCGGGGGCCGGTTCGATTTTGGTGCGCAGGCGGCGGATCAGGTTCTCGACCTGATAGTCGTAGACCTCGTCCGCGTATTCGGGCCAGACGGCGCGGGCGATCTCGTCCTTGGAACAGACCTCGCCGCAGCGATTATAGAGGTAGAGCAGCAGTGCGAACTCCTTGGCGGAAAGCTCGACCGGCTCGCGATCCACGCGCACCACGCCCGCCGTCGCGTCGATCTCCAACGCGGGGATGGGATTATCGCGGTAGGTGATGTCAGGATCGTGAAAGACGAAGACCACATCGCCGATCTCGATGCGGTCGCCGTCGCGCAACTCCATCGGCGTGTGGATCAACGTGTCGTTGAGATAAGTGCCGTTAGTGCTGCCCAGATCCTCCACCATGCGACGCCAGCCCTCCTGCCGGATGCGCGCGTGCTCGCGTGAGACGCGCCGGCTGGTGATCACAATATCGTTTTCCAGCGCGCGCCCGATGGTCGTCGTCTCGTCCAGACAATGCTCTCGTCCCGTCGGGTCCGTGAGGAACGGAACCTCTGCCATCACCGATGCGCCGCTCTTGTTTGTCGGGGTCATTCTCTGCCTCCATCCTCCATCGCCTTCATCCCGCCAAAGTCTACTCCGATGGAGCGAGTGTGTCAAATAGCACTACCCCGCGATCTCTCAAAGAGGATAAATGCGCCTGGAACAAAAGCCGTATCTGTTTAGTTTACCAACAGGTCAGGGTGCAACGCACTTAAACTGTAAGCAAGGTGCCCCAGTATATGCCTGACGACAAGCCCAAAAATGCGTTGCACATCACAAACCTAAACGACTACCGAAAAAGACTTGCATTCTAACCGAATTATAATGTATAATAGGAAAGAGCAAGATCTCAAAGCAAGAGGCGGCGCATCGAGAAAGCGCGCCAAGGAAAAAGATAATGACAAAAATTCTGTGTGTGAACAATGACGAGAGCGTGCGAGGACTTCTACGAGTCATCCTCATGCGCAACGGCTACGAATGCACAGACACTTCAAGCAGCAAGAGGGCAATCGAGATAGTACAAACCCAAACCATCGATCTCATCATCCAAAACATTTGCCGCCCTGGCATGGACGGTTGCGAATTCTACGCCTATGTCCAACAAGATCAGCACCTCGCCGCCATCCCGATGCTCATCATCACCCCTCTCCATCCCTTCGATCTGCCCCCAGTCTGCCAACCCCTCATCGACGCCTACTATCCCCGCGATTTTGTCTCGATGCCCTTCTGCCCTCAGACCATCATCACCAAAGTCCAAACCGCGTTACAATCCGCGCGCAAGCCCGCGCCTAACGTCTCCCCGCCGCCGAACGGCGCGGGCTTGCGGCTCAAGTTGGCATGCCTCTGATAGCACATCCCCCGCGTATGCACACCATTGCGCGCACGGTTGACAGTTGTCGCGTCCCCCTTATACTTTTGGATATGATTGATATGCTCCCATTTTTTGAACCGAATAGCGTTGCCCCCTTGCCTTATGAATCTCGTGCCGTTTAAGCGTCTGACGCTCCACATCAACCTCCCGCCGGACAAAGCTGCCGTCCGTCTGGCGCGCGCCATCGATCCCGACGCCGGGGGCCGGATAAGCGCCGCCCATCCTCCCGCGCGCTATCAGGGCTACACGGACGGGCGTCACTTCCAGATTCGGCGCGTGCTCAACTACCAGAACTTCTTCTTGCCCACTGTCAACGGCGCCATTTTTGCGGATGAGAGCGCGGGCGCGAATGGCGCGCTCATCCACGTGACCATCGCCCCCCGCTTCACCACGCTGCTGATGGTAGCGGCCTATGCCTTCATCACCGCGCAGATCTTCATCCAGGGCTTTCAGGAGGCGGCGCTGATCCCTGCCGTGGGCATCAGCCTCTTCGGCTATGTCCTGCTGGTGGCGGGATTTCGCACCGAGGCAATAAAGGCCGAGGCGTTCTTAGAGGACGTTTTCCACGGCCATATCACGTGATATCGAAGAAAATATTACCCAACAAGGAGATAACCTGATGACCGAGACACAACTACCCCACTGGAATTTGACGAGCATCTTCCCCGGCTTAGAGACCGAACCTTTCCAAGAGAGCCTGGCCGCGCTGGAGCGCGAGATCACCAGGCTGGAGACACTCTTCGACACGGGCGAGATTATGCTGCGCGCGACGCCCCCACCCTTGGATGCGACGACCATTGAGCGCTTCGAGACGGCGCTCGCCCAACTCAACGAGGTGAGCACCCATTTCAATCTTTTGCGGGTCTACCTGCTAGGCTTCATCGCCACCGATTCGCGCAACACCGCCGCCCAACAGCGCTTGAGCGAGTTACAGCAACAGCAGATGCGCCTCCAGAAGCTCCAAACGCGCTTCACGGCCTGGATCGGTTCATTGGATGTGGACGGCCTGTTGGCGCGCTCCGAACTGGCGCGCGAGCACAGCTTCGCTCTGCGCAAAGCCCGCGTCACCGCCGAGCATCTGATGTCGCCCACGGAAGAGGCGCTGGCGACGGAACTGAACGTGACCGGCGGGCAGGCGTGGGCCAAGCTCTACAACAACGCCAGCTCGCAGATCACGGCGGAAATCGAGTTGGACGACGAACGGCAAACGCTGCCGATGAGCGCGCTGCGCAATCTGGCGCACGATGCACGACGCGAGGTGCGCCGGCGCGCTTACGAGACCGAGTTGGCGACGTGGGAGCAGCACGCGATGCCCATCGCGGCGGCGCTCAACAGCATCAAGGGCCAGACCAATACCCTATCGGAACGGCGCGGATGGGAAGATCCGCTCGCGCTGGCGCTCCACAACAATAACATCGACCGCGCCACGTTAGAGACGATGTTGACGACGGCGGAGAGCTACTTCCCCACCTTCGAGCGCTATCTCCAGGCCAAAGCGCGCCTGCTGGGCGTCGAGCGCCTCGCCTGGTACGATCTCTTCGCGCCGGTGGGCGAGAGTGAGCGGACGTGGGACTTCGAGACGGCGCGCGCCTTCATCTTGGACAACTTCCGCGCCTTCTCCGACCGTTTGGGCGATATGGCGGAGCGCGCCTTCCGCGAGCGCTGGATCGATGCCGAGCCGCGCGACGGTAAGCGCGGCGGCGCCTTCTGCGCCTGGGTCCACGCGGATGAATCGCGCATCCTGGCCAACTTCCAGCCTGCGTACGGCGGGATGGGCACGCTGGCCCACGAGTTGGGCCACGCTTATCACAACTTGGCGCGCGCCGACCGCACCTACATCCAGCGCGAGACGCCGATGACCCTAGCGGAGACGGCCAGCAACTTCTGCGAGATCATGATGCGCGACGCGGCGCTCGCGGCGGCCTCGCCCGCAGAAGAACTGGCCATCATCGAGGCGTCGCTTCAGGACGCCTGCCAGGTCGTCGTCGACATCACCAGCCGCTACCTCTTCGAGAAAGAGGTCTTCGAGCGCCGTCGCACGCGCGAACTCGCGGTCGAGGAACTCAACGCGATTATGCAGGAAAGCCAACGCGCCGCCTACGGCGCCGGCCTGGATGACGACCAGCTCCATCCCTACATGTGGGCAGCCAAACCGCACTATTACAGCGCCATCTTCTACAACTTCCCCTATATGTTCGGCCTGCTCTTCAGCCTGGGCCTCTACGCCCGCTATCAGGAGACGCCGGAGACCTTCTTGGCCGAGTACGATGATCTGCTTTCGGCCACCGGGATGGCGGACGCGGCCACGTTGGCGGCGCGCTACGACATCGACCTCCACGACGCGGCGTTTTGGCGCAGCAGCCTCGATCTGATCGTCGCGGACGTCGACCGCTTCGTCGCCTTAGTCGATGCCCAGATATAATATCTCAGGTTGATCAGAACTATGGTATAATCCTTCCTAAACCTTGCGAAGGTTGCGCAAGTGACCTCAAGCCATACGCATAAGGTGTAGCGAACAGGTTAATCTGTTGTCCAGAACTTCCATCAAGGAACGAAAACGGAACGCGGACATCCTGTCCGCCGGCGGGCGAGACGCCCGCGTTCCCAAACATTTTCAAACATTTTCAGAGGAGATAAGCTATGGAATTGGGGATCATTGGACTATCCACCAGCGGCAAGACGACCATCTTCAATACCCTCACCAAATCCAACCGCCCTACATCGGCCGCCTCGACCGGCATGTTGGAGCTGTTCAGCTTGATCGTTCCGGTGCCGGACCCGCGGGTGGATCGCCTGGCCGAACTTCAGCAGCCGGATAAGATCACCTACGCCCACGTCACCTACACCGACATCGCCGGACTGGACAAAGATCTGGGAAAAACGGGGCTGAGCGGGCGACTGCGCAACAAGATCGCGCCGATGGATGCGCTGGTGCACGTCGTGCGCGCCTTCGAGAGCGCACAAGTCCCCCACCCGCGGGGCAGCGTCGATCCCCAACGGGACCTGGATGGCCTGGATAGCGAATTTCTTCTGGCCGATTTGATTACTATTGAGAATCGGATCAAGCGCATCGACGAGGAGATGGCCAAAGGCGCCAGCGGACGCGAGCGCCAGGCACTCGAGGCGGAGAAGAAACACTTTCAGCACCTCCACGCAGCGCTGGAAGAGGGCATCCCATTGCGCGATTTGGGTCTGACCGCGGACGAGAAGGCCGGGCTAAGCGGCTACAGCCTCCTCACGCTCAAACCCACAATTATTCTGCTGAACCTCGGGGATGAGATGGCCGCGCCGGAGGAGTTGATCGCCTACGATCACCAGGAGACAACCATCATCGCGATTCGCGGCCAATTGGAGATGGAGATCAGCCAACTCGAACCCAACGAGGCCGAGATTTTTATGGAGGAATTCGAGATTGAGACCCTGGCGCGCGAGCGTGTGCTCCAAGCATCCGCCAGCCTCGTGGGGCGGATCACGTTCTTCACAGTGGGCAAACCGGAAGTGCGCGCGTGGCTCCTGCCCGTCGGCGCGACCGCCGTGGAGGCCGCCTACACCATCCACACCGACCTGGGACGCGGCTTCATCCGGGCGGAGGTCATCTCCTACGAAAAGCTCATCCAGGCCGGCGGGCTGGCCGAGGCGCGTCACGCTGGCGAAACCCACATCGAGGGGAAAGATTACGTCGTCCAAGATGGGGATGTCATCCGCATTCGTTTTTCCGTTTAAGAGGGCAATACTGTGACAATCTATGAATGAAAATCTAATGCGTGAATCCAAATTACAAATCGAATGGTTGTTCATCAATCTCAGGTGGTTTTTCCTCACAGCGGTGATGGCCGTCATTGGCATCGACGCTGTGATCAACGACGCCCCCTTCCCCCGCACCGTGATTGTCCTCCTGATCGCGGGCGCGGCGGCCAATACACTGGCGCTCATCTCACTGTTACAACACGGGGGCAACTCCGCCGTCCAGAACCTCATGCTGTTCTTAGATATCGGCCTGACCTTGGGCTTCGTCGCTGGGTCTGGCGGCCCCCAAAGCCCCCTGCTCTTCGTCTCGCTGATTCCCATCATCACCGCCGCCGTGCGACTTTCCTGGCCACTGAGCGCAGTCCTCACCGTGATCGTCGTGATCGCCTACTGGGGAATCACGTGGTGGCATGAGGGATTATCGGCCACGACGTCCATCCCCGAACTGGTGGCCCAATTCCTCCCCTACCTCGGCAACGGGATCGTTTTGATGGTCGCCGGCATAGCCGTAAGTCAGATCGGCTCCCGGATTAAAGATACGCTCCTTCAGGAGCAGGAAGAACAGGAAAAGAGCGCCCGCGCTGCGTTGGAAAACGCCCATCACCGGGCGCGTCTGGTCTTCGAACTGGCCAGCACACTCAGCGCCACCCTCAATTACGAGCGCGTGTTGGACGCCGCACTCGATGTGAGCAACGCCGGTCTACAAAGATTTTTCGCTCCGCAAGGGGATATCACTCAAATCGGGCTGATCCTGCTCTTCGACATCGACCAAACGCTCTACATCGCCAAAGCGCGGGGCATCCCCCTCCAGGATGAAGCGGAGCGCTTCCCGGGCGAGGCAGGTGTGCTCCACCGGGCCATCGAAGAGGCCGAGCCATGCCGCACCGATGATCCCAGCAACGACCCCGAGCTAAATCGCCTGCTCGCGATGCAGAACTGTCAAGAGGCGCTGGCCGTCCCCCTGCGAGCGGGCTTCGAAAGCTATGGCCTGCTCGTCCTGGCCAGCCCAGAGCCGGATCTTTACACGAAAGATTACCAGGACTTGCTGGTCGCCATCTGCAACCAGGCGGTGATGGCGCTGCAAAACGCAACGCTCTACCAAAATTTGATGGACGAGAAGGAAAAGCTGGTCGCGGTGGAGGAGGATGCGCGCAAGAAGTTGGCGCGTGATCTCCACGACGGCCCGACGCAGACCATCGCGGCTATCGCAATGCGCATCAATTACACCCGGATGCTGATCAACAAGCAAAATTCAGGGGAAGCGCTGAAGGAATTGCAGCAACTGGAAGACCTCGCCCGCCACACAACCAAAGAAATCCGCCAGATGCTCTTCATCCTCCGTCCCTTGATCTTGGAGACCCAGGGGCTGACGCCTGCTTTACGGCAACTTCAAAAGAAAATCCAGGAGACCAATCCGGAGACGAAAATCCATCTAGAAGAAGAGGGGAACGCCGGGAGCTTGCTGAACAAAGAGGCGCAGGGCGCGATCTTCTACATCACAGAGGAGGCGCTGAACAACGCGCGCAAACACGCCAAAGCGGATAACCTGTGGATTCGGATCTACAAGCGGGGGATGAACATCATCACGGAGATCGAGGATGACGGCAAGGGCTTTGACGTCGCGGCGGTGAAATCCAACTACGCAGAGCGCAGCAGCTTGGGGATGCTCAACCTTCAGGAACGCGCCAAGCTCGTCAAGGGCAAAACGGTGATCCGCTCGACGCCGGGCGAGGGGACCAAAATCACGGTCACCATCCCGCTGGAAGCCTCTGAGGAGCCTACTTTAGCCCCGTGACCACCGATCTAGCCCTGCTGGAGCGCTGGTTTTGGCTGGCGATATCGCTGACATTGGCGATTTTCGCCATCTTGTTGCGATGGATATTAGCGCGACCCGGCAGTCGATACGCCGCCGATTTCCACGCCTGGCTACAACATCCGGGCGCCATCTGGACAATCCAAACCGCCCGGCTGCTCTACGCGCTGGGGATCCCCACCCTGGCGCTATTCTGGCGCGGCGCGCTGACGGCGCGCGGTCTGGGGCTACAAGCGGCGCCGTGGCGCGGCGGGCTTGTCAATTGGGAGGACTGGATGCGCGACCTGGGTTGGGGCGTATTTCTGGGCGCCGGCCTCTGGCTCCTCGTGCGCCTGAGCGACGTGATGATCCACCGCCAGATGAGCATCGCCGCCAATCCCCGCCGCGAATGGAGCGTGGCGCTCCGCGAGGCAATCTATCATCAAGCGCACTGGGCCTTCTACCGCGAGCCGTTCGTGCTCCTCTGGGGGGCGTCGCTGGGGACGTGGGCCGGGCTGCTGCCCGTTGCCTTCGAGGCGGGGATCAATCCCGCCCGCTGGGAGGATCTCCGCACGCCGGCCCGGGGACGCGATCTGCTGATCCGCGTGGGGCTGGCCGTCGTCGGCGCGTTGCTCTTCTTGAAGACGCAGAACCTCTGGCTGGTTATCTTAGTCGATGCCGTCGTCGGCTGGCGCATCGGGCAAGCAGAGATGTAAGCGGAAACGCCGGCCACAGCCACATCAAATCAACAACAAAGCCGTAGCCCGATTTGTATCAGGGCTACGGCTTTGCTGTAACGATTTAGTTTGATGAGCTTTTTACCTGCTCCAAGAGGATCGCTAGATCCTCGCTAACCGCAATAGTCGGGGATCTAGCGATTGTGACATATGGCCCCTAGGCGGTATACTTACGTCGTTAAACACATATCG
>CAZCAI010000158.1:0-10217 GCA_964496595.1 uncultured Anaerolineales bacterium | reverse complement strand
GCGTGATCGATCCCCATCCCGGCGACAACGAGGATGACGACAACAACCCGGTCAGCCCCGAAGCCGATCTTGTGTTGCGCAAGATCGCCTCAGATGCCACGCCGGACGTGGGCGATGCGATTACCTTCACCATCGTGGTGACCAACGCCGGGCCGAGCGCGGCCACGGGCGTACAAGTGACGGATCAACTGCCCGGCGGCTACACGTATGTGGATTCGTTGGCGAGCGTGGGAAGCTATACCGCGACGACTGGCTTGTGGATGATCGGCGATCTGGCTGTGGATGAGATTGTGACGCTGCTCATCACAGCCACCGTCAATGCCAGCGGCGAGTACGCCAACACCGCGATGGCAAGCGGCAACGAGGACGACCCCGATCCGCGCAATGATGAGGATACCGTCACACCGACGCCCAACCCGGTGGCCGACCTTAGCCTGGATAAGCGCAGCGCCCCGCGTCCTTACGAAATCGGCGGCCCGATTACCTACACCTTGATTGTGACCAACGCCGGGCCAAGCGCCATCACGGCTTTGACGCTGACCGATAATCTGCCGGCTGAGATTCTGACGCCGACCTACACGGCGGGCGTGGGAGCCTACGCGCCGAGCACCGGAGCATGGACGGGCTTTGTACTTCACGCCGGCGCGAGCATGGAGTTGACTATCGCGGGCGTCGTTGATCCGAGCTTCATAGGTATGCTTCAGAACACAGCGACCGTGACAACGTCGCAAGCCATCGACCCGACCCCCGCCAATAATGAAAGCACCGATACCAATTTGGCCTCTGCCCTGTTGGCCGCGACCAAGCACGACGTCTTGGTGGATGATGTGGACGGCAACGGATTCGCCGGGCCGGGCGACACCCTCTCCTACACCATCATCATCTCCAACATCGGCGCGTCGGCGGCGACCGGGGTGTTCCTCTCCGATACATTGGATGCCAACACAGCGCTCATCACCGGCTCCGTGCGGACCTCCTGGGGTGTTGTGACGCTGGGCAATGCGCCCGGTGATATGGCAGTCGCCGTCGATCTGGGCGCCGTTGCCGCCGGCGCTCTCGTCACCATCGAGTTCCAGGCGCGGATTGATGATCCGCTGCCCGATGATGTCACGCTCCTGGCTAATCAGGGATGGATCTCCAGCAACGAGTTGCCTGATCTGCCCACCGACGACCCGGACACGCCGGAGGAGGGCGATCCCACCGAAACCCCCATCGACCTCACCTGTCCTGTCGCGGCCGACGATTACGAGCCGGATGACTTCTACGACCGGGCTGCGGACATCGCGACCGATGGCACGGTTATCTCCCGCACCTTCCACATGGTGGCGGATAAGGACTGGATGCGGTTCTACGGCTGGGCCGGGCGCACCTACACCATCACCACACTCAATCTCTCCGCCGATGTGGACACCGTTGTGCAGCTTTACGCCGGCGATGACGCCACCCTGCTGTGGGAAAACGATGACTACCAGGCCGGCAGCGCCGCTTCACAGATCGTCTGGGAGGCGGCGGAGGATGGCTGGTACTACATCCGCGTGACCCACTTCGACCGCACCTACGATCCCACCGCCTCGCTCATCTGCGGCAACGCCTTCCAGGTGATGGTAGAAACAGCGCCATGTGTGATCGATGTCGATGCGTACGAGCCGGATGATCACTTCACGGCTGCGGTCTTGCGACCCGTTGATGGGCAACCCATCACGCGCTCCTTCGAGACGACGGCGGATAAGGACTGGATCAGCTTCGACGCGGTGGCCGGGCGCACCTACACCATCACCACCTCGCGTTTGGGCGGCGCGGTCGATACGGTGCTCCAACTCTACGATACCGACGGCAAGACCTTGATCGACGAGAACGACGATTATCTGGCTGATAACGATGCCTCGCAGATTGTGTGGACGCCCACGCGGAGCGGCAAATACTTCGCCCGCATCACCCACTTCGACGCGACCTATGATCCGGCGGAGGCCCCTGTCTGTGGCAATGGCTACCAAGTCGCGGTAGAGACGGTGCTGTGCGACGTGCCTGGCGACGCTTACGAACCGGACGACCACTTCACGGCGGCGGCCTGGCGGCCCACTGAGGGGCAGCCCATCACGCGCTCCTTCGAGACAGTAGCGGATAAGGACTGGATCAGCTTCGACGCGGTGGCCGGGCGCATCTACACCATCACCACCTCCCACCTGGGCGGCGCGGTCGATACGGTGCTCCAACTCTACGATACCGACGGTAAGACCTTGATTGACGAGAACGACGATTATCTGGCCGATAGCAAAGCCTCGCAGATCGTGTGGACGGCCACGCGGAGCGGCAAGTACTTCGCCCGCATCACGCACTTCGATCCGACCTATGACCCGGTGAACGCCCTCGTGTGCGGCAGCGACTATCGCGTGGCGGTCGCGACACCATTCTGCGATTTGATTGATCCTTACGAACCCGATGATCACTACGTGAGCGCGGTCGAGTTGCCCACCACGGGCGAGTTGATCGAGCGCTACTTCAATCGGGTGTCCGACAAGGATTGGTTCACCTTCTACGCCCGCGCCGGTGAGGTATACACCATCACCACCTCCCATTTAGATGCGGATGTGGACACGGTGCTGCGGCTTTACGATACCGATGGCGAGACGCTACTGTTGCACAACGATGATTATCTGCCGGACAGCCGCGCCTCGCGCATCATCTGGGTCGCCCGGCGCGATGGGGCCGTCTACGTCCGCGCGACGCACTTCGATCACACCTACGATCCGCGCTACGCAGCGACCTGCGGCGGACGGTATATCATCTCCGCCGAACAGGATACCATCGGCATCGCGAAGTGGGCGGAAGATGTCAATGGCAGCCCGACCTTAGCCGGCGATACCATCGAGTACACGGTGGTGGTCTGGAACAAGATGAATGAACCTCAGACGACCGTCGTGCTCACCGACGCCATCCCGATGTACACCACGTACATCTCGGATTCGGCGCGGGTGAATCTGGGCGCGCTCAGCGGCCCCGATCCCCTGGTGGCGCGCGTGCCGGAGTTGGCCGTCGGCGGCCAGCTCACCCTGACCTTCCAGGTGCGCGTCGAGCCGGAAGCGCGCGGGCGGACGCTCGTGAACTACGCGCAGGTCAGGAGTGACCAACAGTCGAAGGAGGCCGTCTCCCCGCTCGCGGCGACGCAGGTACTCTACCAGGTCTACCTGCCCATTATCGCGCGGTCTCAGTAGTTCGAGGCGTCCCCAGGGGTAAGCCATCCCAGGTGCAACGCGCTTGTCCGCAAAAGTGCGTTGCACCTCGTAAGAATTCCCGAAGGGGGCGGGTGTAAGGAGGTGGAGATGTAGATGCGAGATGGTAATGACAAAAATATAACTCGATTCATAGGACGGTCCCCGTTTCCGGGCAGAGAACTTGTAACTTGTAACTTGTAACTTGCAACTTGTAACTTGCAACTTGTAACTTGTAACTTGCAACTTGTAACTTGCAACTTGTAACTTGCAACTTGTAACCTGTAACTTTTAACTGATTCCTGAAGGAGAAAAAACTATGGTTAAGAAAACAATGTTGGTACTGATGTTGCTCATAGCCTTGGGCGTGATGGCGGGGCGCGTGAGCGCGGCGCCGCCGGAACCCTTGGAGGATTGGGCCTGGGAGTTGTTGGCCATCACTGTGGAACCCTGCCCGGAGGGCGATGGCTACGAGCCGGATGATTCCTTCTCTAAGGCAACCTGGCTCCGGCCGCCGGGACAGCCCGGTCACACCTTCCACCAGTGGATGGATAAGGACTGGGCCAGATTCGAGGCGCTGGAAGGCGCGATGTACATCATCTACACGGATAATCTATATCCAGAATATGATCCGAGCGGCCTCTTTGCCGATACCGTGCTGGAACTCTACGCCGCTGATGGCGTGACACTCTTGGACGAGAACGATGACTACGGCGGCACCAACGCCTCGCGCATCGAGTGGCGCGCGCCCGCCGATGGCACCTATTACGTCAAGGTCTACAACTACAACTCCGGCTTCTACGGCTGCGATGTGCGCTACGACCTCTTGTTCTCGGAGATCGCCCCCTTAGAGATCACCAAGGTCGCCGATCCGATGTTGGAATGGCCCTTGGAAGCCGGCCAGTTGATCACCTACACCATCGAGGTGAATAACCCCACCGTCGTCACCCACACCGATGTCTTGGTGACCGATGAGATGCCCGTCGGTACAGAATTCGCGAGCGGCGAGGGTTGGGATCTACCGTCTGATTGGTCGATTACACTGCCGCAGGTCGTGACCGCTGATCTTGGCGAGATGGGCCCGGGCGAGAGCGTCACCTTGCAACTGGTGGTGCGGGTATTGGAGGGTTTCAACAGTGTTGGCGAGAATGTCGCCAGCGTGACCAGCTCCATTGGCGACGAGGCGCTGCCTGAGCAATCTTCCCCGCCCGCCTTGCCCTATGCGGATTCGGACGGCGATGGCGTCCCCGACAGCATCGAGATTGGGGATTGTCAGGAGGGGGATGACAACTGCGTTTGTGATGATTTTGGCCCGCCGCACGGTGAGATCTGCGCGATCGATACCGATGGCGATGGCATCCCCGACTTCTTAGATGCCGACGATGACGGCGATGGCCTGCCGTCGGATCAGGAAATTGATCCTTGCCTTGAGGGGACGGATAATTGCGCGTGCGTGCCCGAGGACGCCGGCGATGATGAGGCCGCCTTCTGCTCCGTCGATAGCGACGGCGATGGCATTCCCGACTTTATAGACCCCGACGACGATGGCGATGGTCTCCCCACCGCCGATGAGATGGGGGATTGCACCCAACCCGGCCCGAATTGCATCTGCGAGAATTGGGGCACAGAGGATGAGTTCTGCGCGGTCGATAGCGACGGCGACGGCACGCCCGACTACAGCGATCCCGATGATGACGGCGATGGCGTCTTGACGACAGATGAAATTGGAACTTGCAGCGAGCCGGGTGAGAACTGCATCTGCTATCATGAGGGCACAGAAGATGCGTACTGCGCCGTCGATACCGATGGCGATGGCGTCCCCGATTTCAGTGATCCCGACGACGACGGCGACGGCATCCCCACCACCGATGAGATCGGAACTTGCAGCGAGCCGGGTGATAACTGCATTTGCTACCAAGTCGGCACGGAAGATGAGTACTGCGCGGTCGATACTGATGGCAACGGCATCCCCGATTTCCAGGACCCCGACGACGACGGCGACGGCATCCCGACGGAGGATGAGATGGGATTCTGTCTGGAGGACGGGCCGAACTGCATCTGCTACCACGTCGGCACGGAGGATGAATACTGCGCCGTCGATAGCGATGGCGACGGCGTGCCCGATTACCTCGACGCGGACGACGACGGCGACGGCGTGCCCACGGCGGATGAGATCGGCGCTTGCACCGAGGCCGGCCCGAATTGTGTCTGCGATGGCGATTTCTGCGCGGTCGATACCGACGGCGATGGCGTCCCCGATTATCTCGATGACGACGACGACGGCGACGGCGTCCCCACCGAATTCGAGGCGGAGGTTTGCGAGGCAGGCAGCGATAACTGCGTCTGCATAGGGGAGGAGGGCACTGAACCGTGCTACGTCGATACCGACGGCGACGGCATCCCCGATTTCCGCGATCCCGACGATGACAACGACGACGCCCCCACCGAAGTCGAAGCCGTTCTGTGTGATGCTCCCGGCGGCGAAAACTGCGTTTGCCTGGGCGAGGACAACACCGACCCCTGCTACGTCGACACCGACGGCGACGGCGACCCCGACTTCCTCGATACCGATGACGACGGCGACGAGGCCGGCACCATCATCGAAATCGGTACTTGTGAAGAAGGTGACGAGAACTGTGTCTGTGTCGAGTACTCCGGCGGCCTCTTCTGCGCCGTCGATAGCACCGGTGACGGCACCCCCGACTACCTCGATCCAAATGTCGGGCGGGGATACGGCGTCTTCCTGCCGTTGATAGCCAAATCCTATCCGTAACCTTCATCACAGCTAGATACTCAGACAGCCCCGGTGAAAGCCGGGGCTTTTTTCTTGCCACGTAAGCGTTTTAATCTTGTGAGGTGCAACGCACTTAGGGGCTTATTGCCAGGTTTATACTGCATGAGGCGTTGCTCTTCCTTCAGTTCAAGTGCGTTGCACCCTGGCCTGCTCGCAATTATTCGCAATTCATCATTCGCAATTCGCAACTCTTAACTCGCAATTCCCAATTCCCCACCAATTTCCAAAATTCCCCCTTGACAAAAATTAAGTCATATATTATAATTCTTAATAAGTGAGTGAATATTATTAAACAACCAAGGAGGCTTATGATGTACCCAGTACTATCGGAATGTCCAGTTTGTCACGATGATTTGTTGGTCACAGAGTTGGAATGCCGCAACTGCGGCTCCAAAATCCAGGGCCACTTTGAGCGCGACCGGATCTCCCTGCTTATCCCCGCCCAGCGCCACTTCGTCGAGGTCTTCATCCTCTGCGAGGGCAAGCTCAACTGCGTGCAGGAAGAATTGGGGATTTCCTACCCCACCGTCCGCAGCCGCCTGGATGAGATCATCAGCGCGCTGGGACGCCGCGTCGAAAGTCCGGCCCCAGCGACCGCTCCGCCGCCGCAACCAGCAGAGGCGCCGGAATCAGTATCCGAGCCGGAGCGCCAGGAGATTTTGGATCGCCTGGCGCGCCAGGAGATCAGCGCCGACGAGGCATTTGAGCTTTTGGAGAATCTCTAAGGATTCGGGAATCCTTGCGAAGGTTAGTCGCGAGCCTTCAAACTAAATCATCCTCTTGAAAACTTCGTAGTTTGAGACTCGAAATCCTCGCGTAACCTTCGCAAGGGTGGGGTAATACAATCAGGTAAAACAAATAAACAGCAAATAGACAGCAAAATAAACAAAGGAGACAATGAGATGACAACCCAGACCTATGAAGCAGCAGAATATTCGAAAATCCAGGTTAAAGAGTGCCTGGGGGATTTGACGATCAAGGGGCAGGACGTTTCAGAGATCACCGTGCGCTCCGCCCGCGATGAGGACCTCACCGTGACGCCCGAGGGCGAAAGCCTGATCATCGACAGCCGGGCGAATTGCCAGGTGACCTGCCCGCACGACCTCGCGCTGGAGATCAAGGTAGTCCGGGGCAACCTGTGGATCAAGGAAGCGTCCGGTCAAGATGGCCGCGCCCTCGCCATCGGCGAGGTGAACGGCAACGTCGCGCTGCGTGATGTGGGCGCGACGACCCTGGAGCAGGTCTTCGGCAATCTCCGCGCGCAACACGTGGCCGGCGCGTTGACGGCGCACTCGGTCGCGGGAGATGCGCGGGTGGATGGCGTCGCCGGCGAGGTGAAGCTCGAGCGGATCGGCAGCGATCTGCGGGCCGCCGGGCTGAGCGCCGGATTGATCGCCGAGGGTGTCGGCGCCGATGTCCGCCTGGATCCGCCCTTCGCGGCGGGCGCGACCTACCGCCTGCGCGCCGGCAGCGATCTCCGCGTCCGGTTGCCGGAGGAGGCTGACGCGGCGTCGGCGTCCTGCATCCGCTTCGATCTCCAGGCCGGCGGCGGCGTGCGCTCCAAAGTCCCCACACTGGAACTGACGGAGACCAACGGTCACGCGGCTGGCGTGTGGGGCGCGGAGGAGGAGATTGAGGAAAGCGAGGAAAGCAATGAAGGCGAGGCCTGTGCTTTGCTCAAGGCGCAGGTCGGCGGCCGGATCGTCATCAGCGCCGTCAGCGTCGCGGGCGACTATGGCCCCAGGGATTACGAGGATTTCGACGTCAATATCGATCTCAGCTTCTTGGATAGCTTAGACGAGATTGGCCCGATGATCGAAGCGCGGGTGGCGGAAGCGATGGCCGAGTTAGATGTGCAGTTGCAGCAGGGGCTGAGCTTCTTGGAAAGCGAGCGGTTCCGGGAGCACGTCGAGAACGCGGCGCATAAGGCCGAACACGCCGCCGCGCGCGTCGCCGAGAAGGCGCGGGCGATGGCGGAACGGGAGGCCGAGCGCGCCCGTCGCGCCGCCGAGAAGGAGGCGCAACGCTCCCGCATCCGCGCCGAACAGGCCGAGCGTCGCTGGCAGCGCGCCAGCGGTCAACCATCCCCACCCACGCCGCCCGCCGCACCCGCTGCGCCCTCCGCGCCTTCCAAAGAGAGCAAGCGCGAGGAGCGGATGCAAGTCCTGCGGATGGTGGAGGAGGGCAAGCTCTCCCCCGACGAGGCCGCGAATTTGTTGCAGGCGCTACGGTAAAGCGTGAGCAAAAATCCCTTGCGAGGGTGTGCGAAGAAGCTTAGGCCTATTTGTAGCCTTCGCAAGGGAGACCAAACTTATAGTTGCCATCGTATAGGGTCTTAATAGGATCTTAGAGGAGGAAAAATGATGACAGGAATGACGCACATTAAGGAATGGGAACTTTCCATTCTCTCCCCCTGGCCTCTACAGCCCTTTTTCCTTCTCGGTCACCACATTCGCCGGTTCGCTTCAAAACTGAAATCCTTTATAATGGCGTCCGACCTCTTCCGCGACGATGGCCGCTCCGGCATGACCCTATCAAGCAACATATCTTTGTACGAGGAGTGATACATGGTTGAAGAAACAACCCCACGTGAGGATTGGAAGTTCCCCTTCTTTTCCATCTGGACCGGCCAGGCCTTTTCGTTTTTGGGCAGCCGGATCGCGCAATTCGCCCTGATCTGGTGGCTCACCAAGATGACCGGCTCGGCGACCGTGCTGGCGACAGCTTCGATGGTGGGCATCCTGCCGGAGATTCTGCTGGGGCCGTTCGCCGGCGCTTATGTGGATCGCCTCAACCGGCGGTGGGTGATGATCGTCGCCGATGGCGCCATCGCGCTGGCCTCCCTCTGGCTGGCCGTGATGTTCTGGGCCGGCGCGGCGCAGGTCTGGCACATCTATGTGATTATGGCCGTGCGCGCGTTGGGGGCCGCCTTCCACTGGCCCGCGATGCAATCCTCGACCGCGCTGATGGTGCCGAGGAAGCACCTGACCCGCGTCGCCGGGATGAACCAGACGCTCTATGGATTCCTTGGCGTCGCCGGCCCGCCGCTGGGCGCGCTGTTGATGGAACTGCTCCCGCTGGAGGGCGTGATGTTCGTGGATGTCGGCTCGGCGCTGCTGGCGATTGTCCCGCTCTTCTTCGTCGCCATTCCCCAGCCTCAGCGCGATCAGGGCGCGGGCGCGCCATCGATCCTGATGGATATGTGGGTGGGCCTGCGCTACGCCTGGGATTGGGCCGGATTGCGGTATCTGATCGCGGTCGCGATGGTCTTCAAACTCGTCTTGACCCCCGCCTTCTCCCTGATTCCGCTCCTGGTCAATCAGCACTTCGGCGGGGATGCGGCGCAACTCAGCCTCTTCCAGGCCATCAGCGGGATCGGTACCGTCATTGGCGGATTGGCGCTCAGCGCGTGGGGCGGCTTTCAGAAGAAGATTTTCACCACGATGGCGGGCATGATCGGCTTCAGCTTCGCCTTTATCACCCTGGGGCTGTTGCCGGGCCAGCTCTTCACCGTGGGATTGGGCGCCATCTTCGTCGTGGGCCTGATGCTGCCCTTTATTGATGGGCCGCTGATGGCGATCTTGCAGGCCAACGTGGCGCCGGAGATGCAAGGCCGCGTCCTCTCCACGATGAGCAGCCTCCTGTGGGTGACCTCGCCCATCGGATTGGGCGTCGCCGGCCCGGTGAGCGACGCGCTCGGCCTCCAGGTCTGGTACTTAGTCGCCGGCGGGATGTGTCTGCTGTCGAGCCTCACCGTCTTCGTCCTGCCGGCCCTGCGTGACATCGAAGAAAACGCCATCGGCAAGCACCCCGTTGCGTCCCCGCCGGTGGACATCGGCGGGGAACCGCTCCCCGTGATGGTTGAGGCGGAGTCCTGACCCGATTTTCACACGAGACGGCTTTCAACCAGGCCCAGGGGAATTTCCCCCCTTGGGCCTGGTCTTCGTTTAGGATATGACACACCCTCCATCCTCCATCTCCCATCCTCCCCCTTGCCGGATTGCTCTAAAGCGTTACAATACGTAGGGCTTTCCCATTCTCGCTCCAAGGGGATCGCTAGATCTCTGTTTTGCTTGCACAAGCTGAAAACACGTTCAAAATATGCCCCAGAGGCGCGGATTTAGCAATCCGCTTGGAGCGAAGGGGGTGTAATTACAAAGGCTCTTATTGGTTTTTGGGTGAAATGTTGTATCCCGGACTGAAGTCCTGAGACA
>CAZCAI010000157.1:8916-10325 GCA_964496595.1 uncultured Anaerolineales bacterium | reverse complement strand
CAACATGTTATTAGGCTGCATTTCTGCTGCCTAAAACCCCAAAAATCACGTTATGCAGCAGATCTGCTGCATAATATCCCTCTCCGGCGTTTTATACAGTATTTCTGCTGCCTATACCTCCTCTGGGGTGTTTTATGCCGAAATTTTTCTGCATAATGGGCTATCTTTATCCCCGCCCGCGCTGACGCGAGGATCTCGCTCCATTCTATAGCATCGCGCGCTTATTCTGCGGGAATTGAAAGTACGATGTCATCAAATTCAAACTTCGACAGCCCGTCTACAGCTCCGCAAAACTCTGTCAGATACTCCGCAAGGCGCGACCTCTGTAAGCCAACCAACCTCAAATCCAGTATACACCCATCAAATTTAGACCGCAAACCCGATTCCAACTAATCGTTCTTCAACACCAACGTCATCGGGATGTATCGAATGCCGTGGACGACCTGCTCCTCCGCCGAGGGCGCGAAGCCCAGCCGCCGGTAGATGGGCGCGGCGTTGGGGCTGGCGTGGACGGTGAGCGCGGTCAGGTCGGGGTTCACGCGCCGGCAGAGCTGGATCGCGCGCGCCAGCAACTCCGTGGCGATCCCCCGCCCTTGATAGGCGTCCGCCACGAAGAGCAGCGAGATGTGGCGCTGTTCGCGTAGCTCGATCATGCCCACGATCTGCGCGTCCGTCTCAGCCACCAAAATCACGTGCTCGCGCTGCAAGCGCCGGGTGAACTCCGAGACCTCCGCGTAGCCTAAGAACTCCTCGATGCCCTCTTGGGTGTAGAGCGGCGCGATGTGCGTCATAAAGACCGCCTCAACCAACGCGGCGACGGCGCTTTCCTCGCCGCGCCTGATGTGCCGATATTGAATGGCCATTCGCGTCATCCTTTCATCTGACGACTCATCCCAAAAAAGCCAAAGGGTCTCGCAAAGACACCAAGACGCTAAGGGAAACAAGATAAAGGTTAATTTTCGTGATTAGAGATGGCAATTTTATGAATAGAATTAGATCAAACCTCTAGCTATCCGACACTTTTTGAAAATGGCTCACGGATTTTCACAGATCACACGGATTTTTTAGATCTTTCGGCGGAGAAGTTCCTAATCTTGGTGTGCAGTTTACCGCCAATATAAAAATTAAAAAATCTGCGTTAATCCGTGTTGATCCGTGAGCTAAGAAGTGACGGGTGGATAGATCAAACCTTAAAAATCTTGTCTGATTTGCGCCTTGGCGTGAGATACTGCCGTTGCGTGGATTTTGAGCGCGTACGCGCCCCACGCCAGCAGGCTGATCGCGCTGAGGCCGAGGCCCCACGGCAGCCAGGCGGGGCGATAGGTAAACGTAATGCGCCATTCGCCCGGCGTCACGGCCACGGCGCGGAACAACGCATCCGCGCGGAGGATTGTGGCCTCGCGCGCCTC
>CAZCAI010000157.1:0-8816 GCA_964496595.1 uncultured Anaerolineales bacterium | reverse complement strand
TAGGCGCGCACGCGAACGTCGGCGGCTGCGGTCTCTGAGGACACCGGAGTTGTTTCGCACTCCCCGCTCAGCGCGACCTCCCGCGTGGGATCGAAGGCGGGGTCGTGCAGCGCGCGCAACAGCGCCTTGTCATCCTCGAAGCAGCGGGCTTCCGGGACGAAGAAGGCGCGCGGCTGCGGCGCAAGGTTCTCGTAGATCTTCACATCGCCGGAGTGGGCCAGACGGAAGCGGTCGGAGAGCGTCAGCGGGTAGAAGGCGCCCATACGCTCATCGACCAGGCTCAGGCCGGAGAGGCGCAGGCCGTCGCCGCCCGCGCCCGCCTCCAGCGCCAGCGAAGCCACCGCCGCCGAATCGGGCCAGCGCACGCGATGGGCATGTTGCTCTGCTCCAAGGGGATCGTCAGATCCCCGCCCCAAAATCGCCGGCAGATCGCGCGTCACCGTCGAACCATCCGCCAGGTGGACGACGACCGTCCCCGCGCCCTCATAGATCACCCCCACGGCGTTCGCCTCGAAGTCGGCGGGGAGCCACGCCAACTCTAGGCGCTCCCCCGGCGCGAGCGAGGGCCGAAATTGCCGGTCGTAGAAGATGTCGTCGGCCCAGGCGTCGCCGGTTTTGTCGGTGAGGAGGAAGCGCACGCCCAGCAGGGAAAGCCAGCGCCCATCCGGCACGGCGGTCAGATTCTCGCGCAGGCGCCCGTCCCACGTCCCCTCCGAGGTTAGTTCGGCGGGAGAGGAGAGCAACAGGCGCGAGAACGCGCTGTAATGGCGCAGGGGCAGCACGCCGCCATCGTAGCCATCGACGGCGGGGATCTCGTAAGCCAGCGAGAGGTTCGGCGCCAGCACCTCGCGCTGCTTGGCGGCCACCACGTAGGCCCATAGCGCGTCGCGGGCATTCTCATTGCCATCTTCGCCATCTTCGCTCGCATCACCCCAAGCGCCCCACTCGCGCATCAGCGCCGCGCCGTAGATTTGGCGGATCTCGGTCAGATCCCCCGGATCGAAGAGCACCTGCGACATGCTGAGATACCGGCCCGCCGGCGCGGCGCTCTCCGCTTCCGCCTGCCGCGTGGCCGCGACCAGATGGGCCGTCGCGGGGCGCAGATCGGTGTAGGCGCGCGGCGCGGTCACATCGCCTAACGGCATCAGCTCCGCCGCGAAGAGCAACTCCGCCGCGATCAAGACCGCCGCGATCCCGCGCCAGAGCCAGGCGCGACGCCGGATATTGCCCAGCGCCATCAAGCCCCGTCCGGCCAGCAGGGAGCCAGCCAGCACGTAGAGCACCAAAAAGCGCGCGGGCGCGCGGAAGTGCACCAGCCCCGGCGCGCCCAGACGGACGGCGGCCAGATAGAGCGGATTGAAGCCGCCCAGCGCCAGGAATCCGCCCAACGCGGCGACGAGCAGCAACATCCAGTCGCGTCGCTCGTCGCTGCGCAGCGCGCGCCATGCCCCCCACCCGGCCAAGGCCATCCCGACTAAGCCGAGGTAGGCGACGCCCTCCGGCAACAGCGGCGCGATCAAGTAAGGCGGCAGGAGCGCGCGCGGCAGTTGCCAGGGCGCGACGGAGAACGAGACCGCCTCCCGCCAGGGCATGCCGCCGCCCCGCGCGGAGAAGCGCGCCAGTTCCAGCGTGGGCAACAACTGCGCCAGCGCGATCCCGCCCGCGAGGCCGAAGGGCAGCAGCGCGCGCAGACTGTAGGCGATGTAGCTCCATTTCCAAAGGCCCTCACCGCGCCCCAAGCCCATGCCCAGCCGCCAGACCGTCGCCGCGATGGCCGCGATGAAGGCGGTCTGGGTGTGGCCGGCCAGCAGGATCATCGCCATCGCCCCGACGGAGAGCGGCGCGGGCCAGCCGCGGCGGTCGCTGCGGCGGTCGCCGGGCAGCAGGACGAACGGCAGCCACGCCAGCCCCTGCAATTGATTGAGGTGCTCGGTCTGCACGCCAAGATAGCCGCTGCCCGCGTAGAGCAATCCGGCCAGCGCCGCCGCGCCCGCCGACATCCGCCAGCGCCGCGCCAGGGTGTAGGTCGCCAGCGCGGCCAACATCAGATGAAGCACGACGCTCCAATGCAGCGTCCGCGCCATCCCCGGCAACGTCGGGCCGGAGAGCAGCCAGAGCGGCCAATTGAGGGGGTAAAAGACGCCGACCTGGGAGTTCGCAAGCAACGGCGCGCCGGCGAAGAGGTGGGGATTCCACAGCGGCAGTTGACCGGCCTGGAACGCCCGCGCGGCCGCCGTCCAATAGGGGAAAAAGTAGGTGTGCAGATCGCCCGCCGCGATGACCCATCCGGCCAGCAGGCGGCGGTAGATCAGGGATAAGGCGAGGAGCATTGCGAGGGGGAAAACGACGTCACCCTTGCGAAGGTTGCGCAAGCGCGACCGAATCGAATTCAAAAACCCACGTCCAACCTTCGCAAGGGGCATAACTTTTACCGGCAAAGATCTAACGTCTGGAGGGCGTTAGCATCGTCGGGATCGATGCGCAGGGCGATCTCGATGTAGGGCATCGCGCGGTCGCATTGATCCAAGAGGTAATAGGAGAGCGCCAGCGTGTAATAATTCTCGATGGGCGGGCCTTTCGTCGCGCCGGTCTCCTCCTTCATCTCCACCCGGCCCTCCGGCGTGGGGAAAATCGGCTCGGTGCGGATAAGTAATCCTTCCGGCGAATAGAGCGGGATGAACCAGCCGATGTAGACCTTCCCAGAAGAGACCGGCGGGATGCCGCGCAGCGTAAAGCGATAGCTGCCATTCATCACATCCAGCCGGATGCGCCCCTGTACCTGCGCGGTGACATCCTCGCCCTGGATGTGGCCGCGCAACGGCGCTTCGAAGTCTATGGGATGGACCAACGCGGCCCGCGCCATCTCGCGGCCCTGGGGCGCATCGCTCACGTTGTCCGTATCCTCCTGGGTGACGACGAAAAAGACGACGCGGCGGCGCGGTCTGGCCTCCCCGTAACGCAGCGCCGGCTCGAGCATCGTGATGGCGCCCTCATAGTTTCGCTGCTGGAAGTAGAGCGTCCCCAGATGGCCGTAGGCATCCGCGGAGGTCGGATCAATCTCTAAGGCTTGTTCCAGCGCTTGCGTCGCCCGCTCATACTCGCCGAGCAGCAAGTAGGTCCAGCCCAGACGATCCAAGGCCGCCGCGCTACTGGGATCGACATTGACGGCTTCCTCGTAGGCCTCCAGGGCCTGATTGAGGTTGCCCAGCGCGTTGGCGTTGCGTCCTATGGCCAGGTGCAGATGCGCCAACTGATTTTGGAGCGCCAGCGCATCGCGATAGGCCTCTATCGCCCCATAATAATTCCCTTGATTCTCCAGCACGTAGCCATAATTACGCAGCACATCGACATTATTTTCGCCCAGATCCAAGGCCGTATCGATGACGTTGTTAGCGTTGAACCACTGCCCGGCATCCATGTGCGCCTCCGCCAGATAAGCGTAGGCCTCCGGCAACATCGGATCCAACTCTACAGCCTTCTCGCAGGCCTCGATGGCCTCCAACGGGACCCCCAGCCAATCGTAGGCCATTCCCAGCAGCGCCCACGCCATCGCATTTTCCGGCTGACGACGCAGCGCCTCGCGCGCCATCTCCAGCCCGCGCTCCGCCCGCCCACTGAAGATCAGGAGCCTCGAGAGTTCCAGATAGAGATCGGTGCGATTCGGCTCCATATCCAACGCCGATTGATAGGCCGTGATCGCCGCGCCCAGATCGCCCGCCCAGTAGGCGTCCTCCGCCTCCGCGATGAGGGAGAGCGCCGAGGGCGTCGGCGTGGGCATCGGCGTGGGCGTACTCGCGGGCGCGATGGCAGCCTGGCGGATACTGGAAACATAGTAGGCCAGATACCCACCCGCCGCTAAGAAGGCCAAAATCACCAGGATATGGCCCCAAGGTATCCGGCGGCGCCGACGGTATAACTCCTTATCCGATTTCAGGCGCATTTGAGAGCCTCACTCCCAGACCCGAAGGGTTGGGGAAACCAATCGGCCTGGGGCGGCCTGGATGGAAATAATGCAGATATTTGCCAACGCGATCCGCCGGGCATTGAAATGCCCGGCTCAAAGCTAAAGTCGGCTTGAAGCCGACTTGCGCTTCTAGCCCGCGATTCATCCGCGGGCAACCGCCAATGAAGCCTGACCATCTGCTCCATCCGCTTCATCTGCTGACCTAAATCTGCTGATCCACGGTGTGAACCAGTTCCCCGCTGTTGAGCAGCGCCCACACCGCCTCGATTTGGGGCGCCAGGGGCGCGTCGTGCTCCAGAAACGGCACGCGCTCCCGGATGAGGCGGTGCGCGATGGCCGTCCCCTCGCCCAGGCGCGCGGCGGCGCCCAACTGCTCGCAGCGGAAATCGACGCCCTGCGCGGCGGTGAGTAGCTCGATGGCGACGATGTGCTCGACGTTGTCCACGACCTGTTGCGCGTGATGCACGGCGTTGGCCGCCATGCTCACGTGATCTTCCGTGTTGGCCGAGGTGGGGATCGTATCCGCCGTCGAGGGATGGGCCAGCACCTTGTTCTGTGAAGCTAACGCCGCCGCCGTATATTGGCCGATCATAAAACCGCTTTCCAATCCCCCGTGGCGCGTGAGGAAGGGCGGCAGGCCATTGTTCAGCGCTTGATCGACCAGCCGGGCTGTGCGTCGCTCGCTGATGTTGCCCAACTCGACCAGGCCCAACTTGAGATAGTCCAGCGCCAGTCCAATCGGCTCGGCGTGAAAGTTGCCGCCGGAAATTACCACGGGCACCTCGTCATCCCCATCGCCCTTCTCGAAAAAGATCAGCGGATTGTCGGTGACGGAATTCAACTCGATCTCCAACGCCCAGCGGGCGTAGGCCGCGGTATCGCGGACGGCGCCGTGCACCTGCGGGATGCAGCGCAGGCTGTAGGCATCCTGGATGTCGCGCGGGTCATGCGGGCGCACAAAGGTACTGCCTTTCAAGAGTCGCCGCAGGTAGGCCGCCGAATCGACCTGGCGCGGGTGCGGGCGCACGAGATGCACGCGCGGATCGAAGGCCGCTGGTGCGCCGCGCAACGCCTCGACGGAGAGCGCGCCCGCAATATCGGCCGCGCGGAGCACAGTTTCGGCGCGCAAGGTCACCAGCGCACCCAGCGCCGCCGTGACCGCCGTCCCGTTGATCAGGGCCAGCCCCTCCTTCGCCTCCAACTCCACCGGTTCGATGCCCGCGCGGGCCATCGCCTCATCGCCGGGGAGCGCCTCACCCTGATAGCGCGCCTCGCCCACGCCGATAAGGACGCAGGCCAGATGCGCCAGCGGCGCCAGATCCCCGCTCGCGCCCACGGAGCCATAGGCCGGGATGCAGGGCAACACGCCGCGATTGAGCATCTCCAACAGCGTCGTCACCGTCTGCGGGCGGATGCCGGAGTAGCCCATCGCCAGCGTGTTTGCGCGCACAGCGATGGCCGCGCGCACCACCCGATCCGAAAGCAGCGGGCCGACGCCGGCGGCGTGGCTCAGCACTAAGTTGCGTTGGAGCGCCTTCACCTCGTGCGGGGGGATGATCCGCCCCTTGAAGGCGCCAAATCCCGTGGTGATGCCGTAGGCGATCTCGCCGTTGGCCAGCAGCGTCTGCACACCGCGCCACGAGCGCGCCATCGCCTCGACGGCGTAGGGCGAGAGCGTCGCCGCAGCGCCATCCGCCACAGCGGCGACGTCCTCCATCGTGAGGTGCTCGCCGGTGATGACAATCGTTTCGGCGGGTTTATTCATAATCAAATGGCGCTCCATTCATTCACTGGCAATCTTCCAGGTAGAGACACAAGATTTTGCGTCTCTACTTACAATACATTCGCCTGATACCAGGCCCAAAATTCTGCCAGGCCCTCTTTGACCGAGATCTGGGGATCGTAGCTCAGCAGGCGGCGGGCCTTGGAAATATCCGCGTAGGTGATGGGCGGCTCGCTGGCGGGGGCCGGCGGCGTCTCCATTCGCGCCTCCTTCCCGACCAACTCCTCGATCAGCGTGACGAAATCGGCCATGCGCACCGGCTCTCCGCGTCCCAAGTTGAGGCGCTCGTAACCCAGGGGCGTCTCCAGCGCCGCGATCACGCCCTGGACGATGTCGCCGACGTAGGTCCAGTCGCGATGCATCTCGCCGGCGTTGTAAAGTTGAAATATCTCGTCGTTGACGATGCTATCGGTGATGATAAAGGGCATCATATCGGGGCGGCCGCGCGGGCCATAGACGCTGAAGAAGCGCACGGCGGTGAACGAGATGTCGAAGAGGTTGTGATAAGTGTAGCCCATCAACTCGCAGGCGATCTTCGTCGCCGGATAGGGCGCGAGCGGCTTGCCCAGGGGGTCGTCCTCCTGGAAGGGCAAGCGCTCCGTCTTGCCGTAGACGGAGGAGGTGGAGGCGAAGACGACGTTCGGTTGGTTGGCCAGGCGCGCGCCTTCGAGGACGTTCACCGTGCCGCGAATGTTCACGTCGGTGTAGAGCGGGCCGCGCTCGATGGAATAGCGGACGTTAGCCATACCGCCCAGATGCGCGACAGCGTCGAAGTCGCCCGCGCGGATAATCTGCTGCACGCCTTCGGCGTCGCGCAGGTCGGTCTCGTGCATCGTGAAGCGTGGATAGGTCGCCAGGTGCGCCGCGTTCGCGCGCTTCCGCGCCGGATCGTAGAAGTCGTTGAAGTTATCCAAGCCGGCGACCTCATCGCCGCGCTGGAGCAAGGTTTCCGCCAGGTTACTGCCGATGAATCCGGCCGCGCCCGTCACCAAAATTCGCATTGTTTGACCTCCAAATCTAGTTGGTAGTAAGCTACGAAATGGAACAAAGTGGAATGGAGTAGCGTTTCCAACGGCACGGCACTCCACTCCATTTCATTCCGTTACGTGCCTGACTACGAACAACTACAAACTCCCTGGCTCGTGAATGTCCTTGATGTTAAGTTGGAGATTCACGCGACCGTGCCACTCGTTGCGCTGTAAGATGTAGGCGATGTCGATGCGCCGGGGAAGATAGTCGATCCACGCGCCTAGCCGGAAGGCGATGGCATCCCAGATATGGCCCTTGCGATCCCGCACGGAGAATTTGAGATGGCGCCCATCATCGCCGACGGCGCGGGCGCGCACGACCTTGACGTTCCGGCTGACGAGCAAGGGCGCAGGGTTGCCAAAGCCAAACGGCTCCAGGCGCGCCAACTCGTGATAGAGATTCCACGAGAGCATATCCAACGGCACCTCGGCATCGATGTGCAGGAGCGGCGAGAGCGGTACATCCTCCAACTTCTCGGCGGCGATTTCGACCAAGCGGCGCTTAAACTCCGGGAGGCGGTCCGTCGTCACGGTGAAGCCGGCGGCCGCCGCGTGCCCGCCGTAGCGCACCAGGAGATCCGAAAGGGTATCTAACGCCTCGGTGATATGAAATTCCGGGATCGAGCGCGCGGAGCCTTTGCCCACGTCGCCCTCGATGGCGACGACGGCAGCGGGGCGATAAAATTCATCGACGAGACGGCTGGCGGCCAGGCCCACCACGCCCGGCGTGAACTCGGGGGTGGCGGCGAAGAGCAGCGGGGGAATCCGCCGCTGAGCGACGACCAGATCGCGCGCCTGGGTTTGCGCCTCGACCGTCAACGCGCGCCGATCTTGATTTAATTGGTAGAGTTGCTGGGCCAACGGCAGCGCTTTGGTCATATCCTCCGCCATCAATAGCTCCAAGGCGATAGTCGCCTCGCTGATGCGGCCCGCCGCGTTCAGGGGCGGCGCCAGCACAAAGCCGATGGTGTCGGTCGTCACCTGGCCGGGCGTGATATCGCTCACATCCATCAGGGCGGCCAGGCCGGGGCGATGCCCGGTGTTGATGCCCTTGAGGCCCTCGATCACCAGCGCGTGATTTTCCTCCAAAAGCGGCACCATATCGGCCACCGTGCCCAAGGCGACCAAATCCAGAAGATCTTCCTCTTGGATCTCATCGCGCGTAGTGGGCAGCGGCACACGCAGGTTCGAGCGCACGAGCGCTTGGGCCAGTTTGTACGCCACGCCCACGCCGGCCAGATCCTTGAAGGGATAGGGACAATCGGCCTGTCGGGGGTTGATGACAGCGTCGGCGTGGGGCAGCGCGGCGCCGATGTGGTGGTGATCGGTGAGGATGACGTGCATCCCCAGGCGGCGGGCCAAAGCGACCTCTTCCAAGGAGCGGATGCCACAATCGACGGTGATCATCAACCGGACGTTCTGCCCCGCCAACTCCGTAATCGCCTCGGGGTTAAGGCCGTAGCCCTCATCTTCGCGGTTGGGAATGTAGGTGATGATCTGCCCCCCCATCGATTGGATGACCTGCGCCAAGATGGCGGCGGCGGTGACGCCATCGACATCGTAATCCCCATAGATGACGATGATTTCGCCCTGTTTGACCATCTGCCGAACTAACGCGACGGCGCGGTTCACGCCCTTCATGCGGAAGGGGTTATCGTGCTCGAAGGCGCCCGCCAGAAACGCTTGAACGTCGGCGGCATCAACGACCCCGCGGTTGTAGAGGATCTGCGCCACCAACGGATGCACCATCGACAGACGTTCGATAAGAGCAGAGGGCGCCGTCGGCGCTACCTGCCAGCGCTTGCCGTTCCGGCTATCGTCCACAAAAACATTCATACCCAACTCCTCGGAAGATGATTCACAAAAAAGCAGTATACCATGGGGGGTAAGGGCGTCAAAAATCGGCGGGTAATCTACCCTTGCGAAGGTTACGCAAATGATCTCAAACAGCACGTATTGGGTGCAGCGAACAGATTAAGCCGTTTAGGTGACTCCAGAAATTAAAACCTCCCAATGTAGTATACTAGCGAAGTAAAAGTAA
>CAZCAI010000156.1:0-10389 GCA_964496595.1 uncultured Anaerolineales bacterium | reverse complement strand
GCGCGCCCGGCGACTGAAGTCGCGGCAACAGGGCGTAGCAAGCTACGCCTAGACGAAGTCGGTCTTCACCGACTCTCTGGGCACTTTCTAGCTGCGATTCACTGCAAATTCGCCGGTCAAATGCTTGTTTTGTATCTTGAGTTTGCATTTATCGGTTGAATCTCAAAAGAGCCTAGCCGCCGAAGGGCGGCTTCGTGAAGGTGGCACGCGGTTTCTCTTTGACCCAACGGCCCAATGGCCGTGGGAACCGCCGTGCTTAGTGGCGAATACTTTAAGACACTAACCAATTTGCAATTCGTCACTCTGTGAGGAGGCCTTATGTCATCACGAGAATTTCCAGAATATCTGAGCGAAGTATCTGAGACCGGCGACATCCGTGGGGGGGCGCCGCTGCCGTTAGGCGCTCATCGAGAGGATGATGGCGTGAACTTCGCGATTTTCAGCCGGCGCGCCACGGGCGTGCGCCTTGAGTTCTACGACCATCCTGATGATGCCGAGCCGGCGCGGATGCTGGAACTTGATCCGGCCTATCATCGGACCGGCGATGTGTGGCATATTTGGGTGCAGGGCGTGCGTCCCGGCCAGCTCTATGGCTATCGCATCGCGGGGCCGTATCAGCCCGAAGCGGGCCACCGCTTTAATCCCCATAAGCTGCTGTTGGATCCGCTGGCCGAGGCCGTCACCTATCATGGGGATTGGGACTTCACGCCTGCGCTGGGCTATGATCTCGATGCCCCTGATGACCCAGATGAAGAGGCGCGGGATCTCACCTATTCGGAGCACGACAACGCCGGCGCGATGCCCAAGAGCATCTTCACCTCGGAGCACTTCGATTGGGGGGACGACGAGCGGCTCAAGCGCCCGCTGGCGGAGACCATCATCTACGAAACCCACGTCCGAGGTTTGACGATTCACGAGAGTTCCGGCGTTGCGCATCCGGGTACCTATCGCGGGCTGATCGAGAAGATCCCCTATCTGCAGGAGTTGGGCATCACGGCGGTCGAGCTGATGCCCGTCCAGGAGTTCAACGAGAACGAGATCGACCGCGTCAACCCGGAGACGGGCGAGCCGCTCAAGAACTACTGGGGCTACAATCCCGTGGCCTTTCTGGCGCCGGAATCCTTCTATTGCAGCCGGGGCACCGTGGGCCACCAGGTGTTGGAGTTCAAAGAGATGGTCAAAGCGCTCCACGAGGCCGGCATCGAGGTGATTTTGGACGTGATTCTCAATCATACCGCCGAGGGCAACCGGTTGGGGCCGACGATCTCCCTGCGCGGCATCGATAATGCGATTTACTACATGTTGGATGAGAATCCACGCTTCTATCAGGATTACACCGGCACCGGCAACACCATCAAGGCCGATCATCCCGTGGTGCGCGATTTTATCTTAGATGTCCTCCGGCATTGGGTGATCCACATGCACGTCGATGGCTTTCGCTTCGACCTGGCCTCGGTGCTGGGGCGGGATGAGGAAGGCGAGATACTTGCTGATCCGCCGCTGTTGGAGCGCATCGCCGAGGATCCCATCCTGCGCGAGACGAAGCTGATTGCGGAGGCGTGGGACGTAGGCGACGCTTACCAGGTGGGCAGCTTCGCCGAGTGCCGGTGGGCCGAATGGAATGGCCGCTATCGCGATGATGTGCGCCGCTTCTGGCGCGGCGATGAAGGCATGGTGGGCAATTTCGCCCGTCGCATCGCCGGCAGCGCCGATCTCTATGAAGGAGAGGCAGGAGATGAAGGAGATGAGGATTCTGATGGAGGAGCGGGCAAAGGCCCTGAACAGAGCATCAACTACATCACGGCGCACGATGGCTTCACGCTCAACGACCTGGTGAGTTACGATCGCAAACACAACGAGGCCAACGGTGAGGACAATCAGGATGGGACCGACGCGAATTACAGCGCCAACTACGGCGTCGAAGGGCCGACCGACGACCCGGAAATTCAAGCCGTCCGTCACCGGCAGATCAAGAACTTTCTGTTGACCCTTTTTATCTCGCGCGGCGTGCCGATGTTGCTGGGCGGCGACGAATTCCGCCGCACGCAGCAGGGCAACAACAACGCCTACTGTCAGGATAATGAAATCAGTTGGTACAATTGGGACGCGCTCGAAACACACGGGGACATTCACCGCTTCGTCCAAGGGATGATCCGTTTCCGCCAGGCGCATCCCGCACTCCGCGAGGCGGCCTTCTACACCTCCGAGAAGATCCGCTGGTTCAGTCCGGCGGGCGACACCCCCGCCTGGGATGATCCCGACGAACGCCGCCTGGCGTGTCTGATTCTGGGCGATGCCTTAGAAGAAGAGGACGCCGACCTCTACCTCATCTTCAACGCCGCTGCTGAGGCAGCGACCTTCGCCCTGCCCGATCCGCCCAACGGCGGGCGCTGGCGCCTCGTCGTCGATACGGGCGCTTCCACGCCGGAGGATTTTGTGGACATCGGCGCGGATCGCGAACTCGACGATTCTTCCAGCTATCAAATCGGCCCTCGGGCCAGCGCCATTTTGGTATCTAGAACGTAACCTCGCCGCCCGGGGATAAAGTCCACGGGCTAAAAGAACAAAGCCCTTCGGGCTGGTGGATCTATCCCCCGAAGGAGGTTTTGCTCTTTTGAGCTTGGAAGTCTACGTCCAGGCGATGGACGTTTGACCTTGGCCTTCAAATAACTTTTAACTTTCAACCTGTAACTTTCAACTTCTATGTAGGAGGACATAATGAACCATTCAAACCCCTTGCCCGATCTGCCCGAACGCATCGCAGGCCTGGGACGGCTGGCGTATAACCTGTGGTGGAGTTGGCATCGACCCGCCTGGCGCCTCTTTCGCATCCTGGAACCGCACGCCTGGCGCGACAGCGATCACAACCCGATCCGCATGTTATCGATGCTGCCGGATGAGGTGCTCGAGGACGCCGCGCAGAGCGAATCGTTCTTGGCGCACTACGATGCCGTGATGGAATTGTTTGAGGCGTCGGGAACCTCCGACGCGGGCTGGTTCTCGCAGCACTACGGGGAAGCGCCAGGGCCGCTGGCCTACTTCTCCGCCGAGTACGGCCTGCATGCCTCGCTGCCGGTGTATGCGGGCGGCTTGGGCGTGCTTGCCGGCGACTATCTCAAGGAGTGTTGCGATCTGGCGGTTCCCATCGTGGCCGTCGGGATGATCTACTCGCAGGCCTATGTCCATCAGCGCATCCGTCAGGATGGCTGGCAGAAGGATGTGGAGGAGACCCTGGATCGGACACATAATCCCATCACGCGCGTGCTGGATGATGACGGTGATCCCCTCCAGGTGCGCGTCCCCGCGCTCGAGCCGGCGCTTCACGTGGGCGTGTGGGAGGTGAAGGTCGGCGGCGTGCGGCTCTACCTGCTCGACCCCGACCTGGAGATCAACCGCCCGTGGGATCGCGAGATCGCCAGCCGCCTCTACATCAGCGATACCGAGCAGCGGCTCCGCCAGGAGATTTTGCTGGGGATGGGCGGGATGCGCGTTTTGGACGCTCTTGGCATTCAGCCGTCGGCGCTTCATCTGAACGAGGGCCACCCCTTTCTGGCCGTCCTGGAGCGCATTCGGCCCCGCGTCGAGGCGGGCGCCAGCTTCGAGGCGGCGCTCGATGAGGTGCGCGCGAGCACAATCTTCACCACACACACACCTGTCCCCGCCGGCGTCGATATCTTCCCCTTTCAGTTGATGGAAAAGTACTTAGGCGATTACATGAGCCAACTGGAGATGGATCGTGATGCCTTCCTGGAGCTGGGAACCAATCCGCAGGCTCCCGATGACGGATTCAACACGACCGTCTTCGCCCTCCGTGTGGCGAAGTTGCGCAACGCCGTCAGCCAGCGCCATGGCGAGGTCGCCCGCGATATGTGGGGCCATCTCTGGCCCGAGAGGGCGCGGGAGGAGGCGCCGATTCACGCGATCACTAACGGCGTGCATCTGCCAAGTTGGATCGATGCCAGTTGGCTGCAACCCGTCTTCGATGAACATTTGGGAAACGATTGGATCGAAGCGCAAGACGAAGCCGAGACGTGGGAGGACGTGGACGAGATCCCAGATGATGTGCTGTGGAAGGCGCATCAAGACCTCAAGAGCGATATGCTCGCCGAGATCGACAGCCGCGCCCGCGATCGCTGGCTGGAGGGTGAGGCGCCGGGCGGCAACGTGATCGCCTTCGGCGCGCTGCTCGATCCCGAGGTGCTGACGCTGGGCTTCGCGCGGCGCTTCACCGGCTACAAGCGCCCCGATCTCATCCTGCACGACATCGATCGCTTCCGGCGCCTTGTGATAGACCCGCTGCGTCCGGTGCAGATCGTCTTCGCCGGCGAGGCGCATCCTGACGACACCGAGGGCAAGCGGCTGATTCAGAAGATCTTTCAGACGGCCGAAGATCCAGAGTTCGCCGGACGGATCACCTTTGTGGAGGATTACGATCAGGGACTGGCCTCTTACATAGTTCACGGTGTGGATGTGTGGCTCAACAATCCAGTGCCCCCGCTGGAGGCGAGCGGCACCAGCGGGATGAAGGCCAGCGTCAATGGCGTACCCAATCTCTCCATCTTGGATGGCTGGTGGCTTGAGGGCTACGATCCAGACGCCGAGAACGGCTGGGCCCTCGGCGAGGAAGAGATCGGCAACGGCGAGGACGACCGGCGCGAGGAGGATGCGGCAGCGCTCTACCGGTTGCTGGAAGAAGAGATCATCCCCCGCTACTACGAGCGCTCGGATAACGGCGCGCCCACGCGATTTGTGCACGTGATGAAACAGGCCATCAAGACGGTGGCGCCGGCGTTCGGCGCCCGGCGGATGGTCAAGGAGTACGTGCGGCGCTTCTATGCGCCGGCGTTCGGATTGGAGGCGTAGGCGACATCGAATGCATCGAGTCGTCAAGTCTCTCGCTCTTTTAACTTGCAACTTGCAACTTGCAACTTGTAACTTGCAACTTGCAACTAATTCTCCGAGGAGGTCATAATGCAGAAAAACATCATAACACTGACGATCAATCCCGCGTTGGATAAGAACACCAAAATTGAGCGGGTGACGCCTAACGATAAGCTGCGCTGCGATCCGCCGGAGCACGAACCCGGCGGGGGCGGCGTCAACGTCGCGCGCGCGATCCGCAGATTGGGCGGCGAATCGCTGGCCATCTATCCCTGCGGCGGCCCGACGGGCGAGATGTTCCGGCGCCTGCTCGATGACGAGGGCGTCACCCATCGCCCGCTTGCGATTGAGAACCTCACCCGCGAGAATCTCATGGTCTTCGAGCAGAACTCCGATCAGCAGTTCATCTTCGGGATGCCGGGGCCGGAACTGAGCGAGTCTGAATGGCAGCAGGCGCTGGATGAGTTGGCGGCCATCGATCCCGCGCCGGACTACATCGTCGCCAGCGGGAGTTGCCCGCCTGGCGTTCCCGACGACTTCTATCAGCGCGTCGCGGAGTTGGCGCAGGAGATGGGCAGTCGGCTGATCGTGGACACCTCCGAGGAGCCGCTGCGCCTGGCGGCCGAGGCCGGCGTCTATCTGCTCAAGCCCAACATACGCGAGTTGGGTCAACTGGCGGGCCATGAGATCGAGAGCGAGGAGCAGCAGATCTCCGCCGCGAAGGAGTTGGTCGGAAACGGTCAGGCCGATGTTGTGGTCGTCTCGATGGGCGCGGGCGGCGCCCTGCTCGTGACGGAGGAGCGGGGCGAGCAACTGCGCACGCCCACCGTGCCGATTCGGAGCCGGTTGGGCGCGGGCGATAGCATGGTCGCCGGCGTCGTGCTTGCCCTCTCGCGCGGCAAGGAGGTGCGCGAGGCCGTCCAATTTGGCATCGCCGCCGGCGCCGCCGCCGTCATGACGCCGGGCACAGAGTTGTGTCGGCGCAAGGATACCGAAAAGCTCTACCAACGCCTGCGTTCAGGCGAATAGCCCGAATTTCGCCTCTGCGCTGCTCCTTTCCCATCCCCAAACTGGGGGTGTAGGCCTTTCCCATAATGGAAAGTGAGCGGTCACTTGTGCTATGCTTGTCCCCATGCTAAACTAACCTCACGCTGGATTTGTTAGTCTGGCAAATATTGTATGGATGTGTTCGGGCGAAATATCAAACTTAGATTGTTTAGATACATTGCCAGCCGTGCCTCTCGGCCTCGACCGAGGGGTGTTTTTTGTCCTTTTTATTGGGATGGTTCAAGAGCAAAAATCGGTTTGCGCTTTTATTTTGCCCGGAAGACTCCCGACTTTGAAAATAAATGCCCGGCGAATAAATTCGCGGCTACATTTACGAAACCGGCCTTCGCCGGTTAAAATTCAGTCGCCGAAGGGCGACTTCGTAATAGTGGCCTGGGATAACGCAAAAAAAATGTTAACCTATCTGTGAACCATCCCTTTTCATTGCCTTTTTTCATTGCCTTTTTTCATTGCCTTGAGGAAGGGTGCTCAGACTTAGGAGGCTGTTGTGCACGACGAAGATAAAACCACAGCGGAGTTAATCGAGGAAATCCAGACTCTGCGCCGCGAAATGACCGCACTTCGGACGAGCGAGCGACAATTGCAAGTGACTTTTGAGAAGGCCTCAGTCGGCGTCAGCCACACCGCCCTTGACGGTCGCTTACGCTACGTGAATCAAAAATTCTGCGAGATCGTCGGCTACTCACGGGCGGAACTACGCGAGATGAGCTATGAAGATCTCACGTATCCTGCGGATTTGGGGGCTGATAATGCAGCCACCAATCGGGTGCTGGCGGGCAAGGCGGAAAGTTTCGCCCTGGAAAAGCGCTACATTCGCAAGGATGGCGCGCTCATCTGGGTCGATTTGCAGGTCTCTTTGGTGCGCGACGCCGCCGGCGAGCCGGATTATTTCATCGCCGTTTTGCAGGACATCACCAAACGCAAACAGATGGCGGAAGCGCTGCAACATGAGCGCGATCTGCTTCGCACGCTCATCGACAACATCCCGGATACCATCTATTTCAAAGATACGGCGGGGCGCTTTACGATGATCAACCAGGCGCAGGCCGAGATGTTAGGTCTCGATGATGCTGAGGAAGCCATCGGGCATACGGATTTCGATTACTTCACGCCGGACCACGCCCAGGATGCCTACGCGGACGAGCAGAAAATTATCAAATTGGGCCAAGCGGTCGATGGTAAAGTCGAACGGGTCCGGCGGGCGGATGGGGAATTCCGCTGGGTCATCATCACCAAAATTCCCATTAAGAATCGGGCGGGAGAGGTCGTGGGCGTTGCCGGAATCTCTCGCGATATCACCGAGCGTAAGCGAGCGCAGGATGCCTTGCGCCGGAGCAAGGCCCTCTTCCAATCGCTGGTAGAAAGTATGCCCCAAAGCGTCTTCAGCAAGGATCTATCGGGGCGCTTCACCTTCGCTAATCAGAATTATTGTGATCTGGAAGGTAAAGCGTTGGATGAGATCGTTGGCAAGACCGATTTCGATATGCATCCCCCGGAATTGGCGCGACAATATCGCCAAGACGATCAGCGGGTGATGGCGTCGGAACAGCTTTTCGAGGCCGTGGAGGTGCATCAGCCTCTCGATGGCGATCCGTTTTATGTCCAGGTGATCAAGACCCCCATCTACGATGCGGATGGTCGGGTGATCGGCATGTTGGGGATGTTCTGGGATATCACTGAGCGCAAGCGGATGGAAAAGGCCTTGCGAGAGAGCGAGGAACGGTTGAAGTTGGCGATGGACGCCACCGAGCACGGCTTTTGGGATTGGAACATGGACACCGACGAGACCTACTTCAGCCCGCGCTATTATACGATGTTGGGCTACGAACCCGGCGAATTGCCCATGGCACTGAGCACCTGGGATGAGTTGTTGCATCCAGACGATAAGCGTGAGGTTGCGCCCAGAATTTTAGAGAAGGCGATGAACGCCGAGTCCTTTGAGGAGGTCTTCCGGCTCAAATCAAAATCTGGAGCGTGGCGGTGGATCAGGGGGCGAGGCAAATCCTTCGAGGTCGATGACGATGGCGTGCCCCACCGCGCCGTCGGGACGCACGAGGACATCACCGCACGCAAGCAAGCGGAGCAAGCCTTACGGGAAAGCGAGGCGCGCTATCGCCAACTGGTGGAGACTTCCCCGGACGCCATCCTCTTGACAGACCTCACGAGCGAAATCTTGATGTGCAATCGGAAGGCCGCCGTGCTCTATGAGCATGAGGATCATGATCGCCTGGTGGGGCTACGCGCCCTCGAATTTATCGTACCCGAAGACCGGGCGCGAGCTGAGGCCAATTTACAACGGCTTCTCTCCGGCGAGGATGTCAAGGCGGTTGAATATACCGTATTGACGGCGAAAGGGCGCGAGATCTTTATAGAGTTGCATTCCTCGGTCATCAAGGCCTCTGATAGCTACCCCCAAGCCATCATCAGCGTGGCCCGCGATGTCACCGAGCGCCACGAGATGGCCCAGCAGCTTAGGCGTCAAGAGCGGCTCGCGGCGGTGGGCCAGCTTGCCGCCGGCATCGCGCACGATTTCCGCAACTTGCTCTCGACTGTCATCCTTTATGCTCAATTGCTCCTCCGCAAGAAGGATCTGCCCCTGGGCGCAGCGCGCAATCTCCAGACCATCGTCGATGAATCCTACAAGGCCACCGATCTGGTGCAGCAGATCTTGGATTTCAGCAGCCGGGCGATGATTAAGCCGCGCGCGCTGGACCTTCTAGCCCTCACCAAGAAGACAGTCGCGGTGCTGTTGCGCATCTTACCGGAGTCCATTCACCTCGCGTTGGATGTACAGGCCCCGTCCCCCATCCCGGCCGGATACACGGTGATGGCGGATCAAGGCCGCATCCAACAAGCGCTGACTAATCTCGCGCTCAATGCCCGCGACGCGATGCCCCACGGCGGCGATCTGCGATTCACCCTCTCCATCTTAAGCCTCGAGCAGGATGAAATGCCGCCGGTAGCGGAGATGCCGCCGGGGAAATGGGTTTGCTTGTCCGTCTCGGATACCGGGACAGGGATGACGGAAGAGGTCCAGGAGCATCTCTTCGAGCCGTTTTTCACCACCAAAGAGGTGGGCAAAGGGACAGGATTGGGGTTAGCGCAAGTTTACGGCATCGTCCGTCAGCATGATGGGTACATCGATGTGGAGACCGAGATAGGTGTGGGGACGACGTTCCGCATCTATCTTCCGTTTTACCAAGAAACCGAAACCGAGGATGAAGCCCAAGAAGTCTCGGCCTTACCCCAAGGCCGAGGTGAGACGATCCTCCTGGTGGAGGATGAAGTCAAGCTGCGCGAAGCCGGCCAAGCGATTCTGACCTCGCTGGGCTACCGGGTCAAGACCGCCGCGAATGGTCGCGAAGCGTTGGCGCTCTGCAAGCAGGCCCAATCCGCTCTTCCCTCCGCGGACGATGCCCCGCACATCGACTTGATTATCACGGATTTGGTGATGCCCCAGATGGGCGGCAAAGGGCTCCTGCATGAACTACAGCGGATCAATTCTCCTCTGAAAGTGCTGGCTATCACAGGCTACGCGCTCCAAGAGAAAGATATGTCCTCCTTGCGCAACGTCGGATTTGTGGATATTATCTCCAAGCCTTTTGATATTGAGGAATTGGCCCAGGTGATCCGCAATATCCTCGATGAAGAAGGGCAAGAGAGGAAGAGAGGCTAAATGCGTATCCTCCCGCTGGAACCTGGCATCATCTACGGGCCGCTCTATTCGCGGCGCTTGGATCGCTCGCTGGGCCTCAACCTCCTGCCCACAATGTACAAACTCTGCTCCTTCGATTGTCTCTATTGCCACTATGGGCGCACGGAGGTCAAGACCCTCGCGCCTGAAGGGTATGATTTCCCCAGCGTGCCCCGCGTGTTGAAAGCGATCCAGAAGGCGCTGGGACGCTATCCCAATGTGCCCTACCTCACCTTTTCCGGCAACGGCGAACCGACGCTCCATCCGCACTTCCCGGAGATCGTCGCTGGGATTCGGCGCCTGCGCCCCTCGCTCGCGCCCGATCTCAAGCTGGCGATCTTCTCCAACGCGACGACCCTCGCGCAGCCGCGCGTGCGGGCGACGCTCCAGCACTTCGACGCGCCGATTCTGAAGTTGGACGCGGGCGATCCGGCGACCTTCGCCGCCGTCAATCGCCCCGCGCCCGGTATCGAACTGGCCGACATCATCGCCAGCATACAGGAACTCCCCAATCTCATCATCCAGAGCGTGCTGATCGATAGTGAGGATGGTGAGGTGAGCAACACGCATCCCGCCGCGCTTGAGGCGTGGATCGCAGCGCTGGCGGCCCTGCGGCCAAGCCACATCCAGATCTACAGCACCGACTACCCCGTCCCCGATGAAGGCGTGGCGCGTGTGCCCCCCTATCGGCTCCAACAAATCGCCGCGCAAGTCCACGAGCGCACCGGCTTGAACATCACCCCCTA
>CAZCAI010000155.1:8767-10500 GCA_964496595.1 uncultured Anaerolineales bacterium | reverse complement strand
ATTTGCCTTGAGTATCATAATGGAGTTACAAAGTTCTCACACACAGATTTGATGGGCTATTTGCAGAACAGTGGTTTTCAGGTGGAAACTATACCGAATCCAGTTCATAATCATTTGGGATTTCTATATGCCCACAAATAGTTTCCGTTAAAATATCGCCGCCCAACATTGCATCAACCCGACCGCGCTTGCGCGCGTGCCAGCGGCGGAGCCACGCGCTTTCAGGTAGTTTTCTTTTGAAGGAGCTTTCCCCGCAGCCGCGCGGCGGGTTATGCTGACCGTTAGGCTTGCGCTGTGGGACAGTCTTTTGCGAAGAGCCGGAGTGTATAGGGGCGTGCGAGTGGCGGGCTGTCGGCATGGGACGTGCATCGTGGGAGGTAAAAACTCCTCTTATACATATTATGCCAAAACATATCTATATTTAAGAACACTACTTTAGGAGAAAATAATGAAAAAGATAAAATTTCGTTCAATTGTTAACATTGTTTCGCTGGTGACCACTTTGATCGTCAACTATGGCGCCAATATCGTAGAACTCAACGGTTACACTGCCGGTGAAGTTTCGGATAGTGTGCCAACACTCTTTACCCCGGCGGGGTATGTCTTTGCTATTTGGGGATTGATCTACACCTGGATCATTGCGTACAATGTCTATCAGGTCTTACCCAAACAACAAGAGGCCGCGTTTCAAGAGCGCATTGGCTGGTTATTTGTCATCAGCAACTTATTGAACAGCGCGTGGGTTTTTACCTGGCATTATCGGCTTTTCCCACTTTCGTGGTTGTTAATCGTCGGCATCTTTGGCACATTACTCACGATTTACTTGCGCTTAGGTGTGGGGGAGAGAGAGGTAAGCCCCAGCGAAAAATGGTTGGTTCATACGCCCTTCAGCATTTACCTCGCATGGCTTTCCGTAGCGACCATCGCCAATACCGCCATTGCCCTCTATGATTTGGGATGGAATGGCGCCGGTCTCGTGGAACAATTGGCGACCGTTTTGGTGATTGTGGTCGGCGGCGCACTGGGTGTGACAATGACTTTACGTCGGCACGAAATTGCCTATCCATTGGTGATTGTATGGGCTTTTGTTGGCATCGTGGTCAGCCAATCTGGTATTGCACTGGTACAGTGGGCCGCCGGATTGACCGCATTGGTAGTGGCGGGAACTTTGTTTATAGCGCGAGTTTTTACGCCAAGCCAGGTATAGCTAAGGTATCATTTATGACTCCACTGAAAAAAGACGGCTCACCACTGAGACACTGAGGACACTGATAAAAAATTAAGATTCTAATTAATAAAGTTGAATTCATGGCCGGAAAAACTAAACTTTATTAATCTGATATTTAAAATCTCTGTGTTCTCTGTGCCTCTGTGGTAAAAAACAGGTTATTTCAGGTGAGTCATTTATGGCTATCAAAACTATTATCGATACTCCCCGCGACTTACCTTTAGAAACGACAGATTGACATAGAATCACTGGTAGAGCATAAACTTGAGTTGCAGAAAAGATAGTAGGGTTAGTAGGCTACCTTAGCAAGAGGGCATGAGCGGCCGCAGGGGAACTCTCGGGAGCGGTGGAGCTTGACGCGAGCTGTATGTTCGCGCCACTGAAGTAAGGGTAACGCCTCATGCAGTATAAGCCCCTAAGTGCGTTGCACCTCACAAATAGAGATTGGTGGGTTGATCCGCTAGAAGTTTCCCTCACGTCCCAGCAGAGCCAAAAAATCCTCCGC
>CAZCAI010000155.1:0-8667 GCA_964496595.1 uncultured Anaerolineales bacterium | reverse complement strand
GGTTGATCCGCTAGAAGTTTCCCTCACGTCCCAGCAGAGCCAAAAAATCCTCCGCCTCCTCTGCGGACATCGCATCTGCGACGAAGAGCGCGAAGCCGCGCCCGCCCAACGCCCGCACGATCTCCAACGCGCCCTCGGCGGTGACGTAGAGCTGACACAGCTTGCCGCCCTCGCGAATGCGCCGCAACTCCGGCAGCCACTTCTCCGGCGGCGGCGCGCCATCGCCGGGGATCCACTGGATGCCCCGCAGCTTCTCCAGCGAAAGCAGCATATCCAAGTGCCGCAACTGCCCCTTGCCATCCAAGTGATAGAACGGGTGATCCAACGCCGCGCAGCACGCGGCCAGATCGGGCAGCACAAAGCGCTCGAACATGCGCGGCGAGATCATATAGGCGAAGTCGCTCTGGAGCATATAGCTGCGCGTCGGCGCCCAGATCGCGGCCCAGGGCGTCGTCCCGCGCTCGCCCTGGCGGATGAGGGCATCTAACTCGTCGTAATAGCGCAACCACAGCGCCGTGATCTCCCCCACTAGCCGCTCGACCTCGGCGGGCGCATCCATCAGCGCGAAGAGCAGTTCCTGCGTACCCAGCAGCGAGGCCAGGATGTCCAAATTGCCGCCGATATCCGTGTAGCCCACGGTCACGCGCTCGCCCCAGCGCGCGATGGCCCGCTCGGTCAGCTCATAGACGCGCCGCCGCCAGCGGTTCTGCGGATCGAAGGTCGGATGCAACTCGGCAATCGCTGCCGGCTCGGCGGATGCAAACCAGACCGTCTCCGTCTCTGGGGCCGGGTGCAGTTCCGCGCCCAAGAAGGCCGCCCCCACGCCCGCGCCGTAATTCGGCCACCACTTGGGCCAGGCATCGCCGTACCAGCGCGTGGCCGCCAGCTCCCGCTCGTAGAGATCCAGCACCTCATCCGGCGGCATCTCCACGGGCAACATCCACGTGAAGCGCTGGGTCGCCAGCGGCGGCGCATCCGCCCCGCGCCCTTCGATCATGACCAGCGGGCGATCCAGCGCCCCCGCCCACCACGCCGTCCAATCGCGCTCGATGCGCGCCCAATCCTCTGCTGTGAAGTGCAAATCCAATGTCATAGATTCTCCAATCCGGCGCGAGCGCGCAGAGTGCGCACCGCCGCCCGGCATGCTTTCAAGAATTGAGAAAGTCAAGGTGCAACGCACTTGAACCGAAGGCCGGGCAATGCCTCATGCAGTATAAGCCTGGCGATAAGCTCATAAGTGCGTTGCACCTCATAAGACTAAACGATTACGAATAATGAAATAGTTCTAGTAAGCGGATTCCTGGGGCTTGACGATGCCGATGGCGCGCAAGCCCGCGATCACGCCCGCGCCGATCACGGCGCCGATCAGGGCGCGGATGATATGCTCGATGGGCGCCATCGGCGCCATCGCCAGCCACACCTCGTTGGGCCAATTGCTCACAAAGTAGATGATGGTCGCGGCGACAAGGTGAACCAGGCCCGCGACGGTCCAGGTTCCGAAGAACAGACCCAACGACACGCGCTTCAAGTCGGGGTCAGCGATCCAGCGGGCAAATACCGCGCGCGTGGGGAGCAGAAAGAGCAGCAGCGCCGACCAATTGATCACAGACCCCCACACCACCGCCCACCACTGCGCGCCGTTCTGGATGATCGCCCGCCCGGCGTAGAGTCCATACAATATCACCAAGATCGACGCCAGAGCCATCCACCACCGGCGACGATTGCCAGTCCCACGCATCACGCCCGCAGCGAGGCCGCCCACCACGGCGCTGAGGATGGTCGCGGCCGGCATCGTTGAGGTGTGAGGCGCGAGGATCACGCCGATGAGCGCGCCGATCCCGTTCGCCACAGCGCCCGCAATCGGCCCCAAGAGCCACCCAACCAGGGGATAGACCCCCTGACTGAGAGGAAACCCTTTTCCCGCCCCGATGACCATCGAGAAGGGAATAAACGCCAGGACGCCCACCACGGCGGATAGGACGACGATGTAAGCCAAGGGCGCGCCGTCGATCACCGTGCCAGGCATCTGTTGGACATCACGTTCTTTACCTGATGGGTTAAATGTCATACAGCCTCACTTTGCTATTCAGCATTGGCTTGCGTACTCCGTCCCGTAAGGTGCAAATAGAACGACAGGCCAAAGTGATAGATCGGATACAACAGCGAGAGCCACACCAGCCACAGCGGCGCTCGCTCAAAGAGCACGATCAAGGCCAGCAGGCTGACGCACCACGCCATGCTCAGCACAAGGGTCACGTTATGGAGGATCTTCGTCTTCCAGGTGATGTACTTCACTCGCACGAAGACCAACACGGCGAAGATGGCAAAAATCAGCGCGTTGATCCATCCCGGCCCATCCAGCAGGTAGAGATAGAAAACGATGATGTCCCAATACGAGGGGAAGCCGGTGAAGTAGCCATCGTCCGTCTTCGCCGACTCCTCGCAAAAGCCATAGGCGGAAGCGATGAGCACGCCCCACAGCACCGGCATGCCCCACGCCGGCACCAGCCCAAATCGATAGGCGGCGAAGACCGAAAGAAAAGTGTAATTGAGATAATCCACAATATCATCGAGCTTGCGCCCGCTGAAGTTGGGCGTCCAGCGCGTGACCTCCCAGCGCCGGGCGAACGGGCCGTCCGTCGCGTCGATGAAGAGCGCCACGCCCAACCACACAAACGTGAGCTGCGCATCCATTTGAAAAAGCATCGCGCGCAGCGCCATAAATCCCGCCACCAACCCCAGGCTGGTGTAGGCATGCACCGCCCACGCCCGCCACACCCGCACATCCTGATTAACTAACTTAGCCATCGGCCCGATCCCACATCATCACATCACATTGTCTTTTACAATTCATTCGCCCTCAATCCTTAATCTTAGTTCTTAATCTTAATTCTTGATCTTAATTCTCACCCCATAAAACCCACCCGAATATCGAATTATACTTTACGGCCAAGATAGATCAACCGGACACTTGACACCAACCCACAAGCCTCTTATGATGATTTTAACCGCCCGCTCGACATTTGGCCTTTGACTTTGGACAACTTTCAACTTTCAACTTGTAACTTGCAACTGCCTTCCAAGGAGCACCCTATGCAATGTCCCTATTGCGGAACGCAAAATCCACCGGCCGCGCGTTTTTGCTTAGGCTGCGGTCGATCTCTGCTGGACGCCATCGTCTGCGCTAACTGCCACACGCTGCTACCGCCCCACGCGGCCTATTGCTTTCACTGCGGTGCGCCGGTTCCGCATCCTGTAGGAGCACAAGGAACGGCGGCAGCGCCCCAACCCACCGCCGCGAGGCAAGCCGCTGCGCCTCAGCCGGGCCAGCGTCAGGCCCAAGCGCCCGCTCAAATCGAAACCCCGTCCGCCGCCCCCGGCGCCCTCCTCCAATTGCCGCCGCCGCGTCCCGTCAAAGAGATGCTGAGCGATCTCCGGCGCTATCTGCCGGGCGCGCTCTACGAGCCGCTGGAGCGCCGCCCCACCGAGCGCCACCTCCAGCAGGTCGGCGAGCACCTGACCTATCTCCTGCGCACGAGCAAGACCTATCTGCCGCGCCCGGTCGTGCTGCATCCGCAGCCGGCGGGCGAACCGGCGGGAGGGATGTATCACGGCGCCTTCCTCTTCGGCGATGTCTCCGGCTTCACGCCGCTCTCCGAGAAGCTGAAGGCGCTGGGCCAGGCCGGCGCGGAGCGGATCACCGAGACGATCAACAGCCTCTTCTCCGAGCTGGTGAGCGTCCTCTTCGATCACGGCGGCACGCTGCTCAAGTTCGGCGGCGACGCGCTGCTGGGCCTCTTCCCGGCGGAGGGTGAACGGGGATCTGGCGATCCCCTTAGAGCAAGCGATCCCCTTGGAGCAGGCGATCCCCTTGGAGCAGGGATGGCCGCCAGCGCATTGCGCGCCACGCAGGCCGCGCTGGCGATGCAGATGGTAATGCAGCACGAGAAATTCGCCGCCATCGAGGCGCCCGGCGGCGAGACGCGCGCGCTCCAGATCAAATGCGGGATCTCCTCCGGGCCGTATTTCGCCGCGCACATCGGCGCCGGCCCCAACCCAGAAACCGGCCACCAGGGCACGATGGCCTATGTCACCACGGGGCACACCGTCAACCTGGCCGAGCAGGCCGAAAGCCACGCGCATCCCGGCGAGGTGGTGATGACGGAGGCGACGCGCGCGCTCTTGGGCGATCAAGTGACCGTCGGGCCGGTGAGCAGAGACCCCGACGACGATTTCCACCTCGTGCATCACGCGCCGCCCGCCGAGATCAACACCCTGGGGCGCCCGCTCTTAGAGGAGCCGCCGGAGGGGCCGCTTGACGCGCAGATCACCTATCTGGTGGAGCGGTTGAATCGCCTGACCGCCTACCTCTCCAATGAGTTGATCTCGCGCATCGTGACCAATCCCGGCGACGCGCGCATCACGCCGGAGCACCGGCCCGTCACGGTGATGTTCGCCAACTACGTCGGCATCAGCGACCTGATCGAAGACCTGGGCGACACCCACCCGGAGCTGATCATCGACCAACTCAACCGCTACTTCGTCCACATGATCGAAGTGGTGGAAAAATACGAGGGCATGGTCGCGCGGATGGATCAATACGCCGTCGGCGACCGGCTGGTGGTCTTCTTCGGCGCGCCGCGCGCCCACGAGGATGATCCCGTGCGCGCGATCTACACCGCGCTGGCGATGCAGCAGGCCGTGCGCGATAACTTCGCCGCGCTGCAAACCCCCTCCGGCATCTACCGCTTCCGGCAGCGGATCGGCATCAACACTGGGCACCTCTTCGCGGGGAACGCCGGCGCGCCCGATCTGCGCCAGGAATACACGCTGATGGGCGACGACATCAATATGGCCGCCCGGCTGATGTCGAACGCGGGCTGGCGGGAGGTCCTGATCAGCCAGAAGACGCAGGAGCACGTCACGGCATTCTTCGAGCTGCAGGATCGCGGCGAGATAAAGGTCAAGGGCAAGGAGATCCGCATCCGCACCTACGAGGTCATCGGGCGCCGGGAGGAGATCGGGCGCACGCGCGGGCTGGCCTCGGGCGAAGCGCCGCTCACCGGGCGCGACGAGGCGTTCCAGACGCTCAAGGAGAACGCTACTGACCTGCTGCGGAAGCGCGGTCGCATTATCGCGACCATCGGGCACAGCGGCCTGGGCAAATCACGGCTGACGCGCGAGCTGAAAAGCTGGCTCCTATCCCACAACGACGGCGCCGACGAGGCCGACCAGGTGCTCTGGCTGGAGGGGCAATCGCTCTCGTTCAGCGAGCAGATGAGCTACTGGTTAGCGATCCAGGTCTTCCAGGGCGCGCTGGGCCTCGGCCAGGACGCCAGCCCCGATGACGTGCTCTTCGTCCTGTGGGAGAAGGGCGAGGAGTTGCTGGGCAAGGAGACGGCGCGCGAGGCGATGCCCTTCTTGGCCCATCTGCTGGGGCTGGAGTTGGAGGGCGAGTGGGCCAAATGGGTCGATGAACTCGATCCGAGCGTGCGGCAGAAGCAGACCTTCTGGGCGGCGCGGGAGTTCTTTATGGCGCTGGCCCGCCGCCAGCCGGTCGTCATCGCGCTGGACGACCTCCACTGGGCCGATGAGGCCTCGCTGCTGCTGGTGCAGGATCTCCTCAGCGTGACCGACCACGTCCCGCTGATGTTCTGCCTCATCTTCCGGGCGCGGCGCGACAAGGGCTGCTGGCGCCTGCGCGATCACGCGGCCAGCGCCTATCCCCACCGCTACACGGAGATGATGTTGGCGCCGCTCTCGGAGGCCGATAGCCGCGCCCTGCTCCGCAAGCTCATCCCCGGCGCGACGTTCCAGCCGGAGACCGAGAAGGAGATTCTGGACAAGGCCGCCGGCAACCCCTTCTACCTGGAAGAGGTCGTCCGCTCCCTCATCGACAGCGGCGCCGTCGTGCCCGATCCCAAGGACGAGAACCGGTGGCAGGTCACGGGCAAGATCGAGCAGATCACCGTGCCGGATACGCTCCAGGCGGCCATCGTCGCGCGCATCGACCGGCTCACGGAGGACGCGCGGCGGGCGTTGCAGATCGCGGCCGTCATCGGGCGACACTTCCAACTGGCGATGCTGCGCGATCTGACGCCGCCGCCGGAGGATGCGCAGTTGGACGCCCTGCTGGCGCAGTTGGAGCGCAGCGGCCTCATCCGCCCGACCGACGCGCTGGCCAGCCCGGAGGGTGACGTGGCCTACGCCTTCCCCGACGCGCTGGTGCAGGAGGTGGCCTACGATAGTCTGCTGGTGCAGACGCGCCGCAAGTATCACCGCAAGATCGGCGAGACGCTGGAGCAGTCGTTTGGGGATAAGTTGGATCAGGTCTGCGATCTGCTGGCCTATCACTTCCACCGCAGCGATGACGAGAGCCGGGCGATCAAGTATCTGGAGATGGCCGGGCGCGTGGCGCAGGCGACCTTCGCCAACGAGACGGCGTTGCAGCGCTACACGGATCTGTTGGCGCGCTTGGAAGAAATGGGCGGCGAGTGGGAGCAGCGCTTCGATATTCTGGCCGCCCGGCAGCGGATCTACAACCTCTCCGGGCAGCAGGAGCAGCGCCGCGCCGACATCGAGCAGATGCTGAGCCTGGCCGAGGCGCACGACGACGTCGGTCGCCGCGCCGACGCGCTCAATCTGCTGGCCGATTTCCACTTCACGACGGGGCGCTACGCCGAGGCGGAGGCCACCGCGCGCGAGGCGCTGGAGATTGAGCGCGCGTTAGAGGATGTGGCCGGCCAGGCGGCGGCGCTGAACACCTTGGGCGTGCTCAATTACGTCCGGGGCGATTACGACGAGGCCCGCGCGCCGCTCCTCCGCGCCGTCGAACTTTATCAGCAGGTCGATGATCTGGAGGGCGATGCGTGGAGCACGATGTACCTGGGGATGATCGATTTTATGACAGGCCGGTACAGCGACGCGGCGCGCCGCCATCAGGAGGCGCTCTACATGGCGCGCGAGCGCAAGGACTGGTTCCAGGAGGGCATCCACCTGACGAACGCGGCGCGGGTGGCGCTGCGCATGGGCAAGTACGATCAGGCGCTGGCGCAGTTCCAGCACGCCTTGGAGATGAAGACGCGCGGCGGCGACCGGATGGGGCAAGGGTTCACGCTCTTCGGCACAGGGATGGCGCATCTGCACTTGGGCGATTACGAGGAGGCCGAGGCGGCGCTGCAACGCTCCCTGGAGCTTCGGCAGGAGATCGGGGACGAGCGGGGGATCAGCTACTCGCTCTACGGCCTGGGACGGCTGGCCCTGTGTCGCGAGCGCTGGGATCAGGCGCGGGAGTACATCCAGCAGGCCCACGAGATCCACACGCGCCTGGGCCTCAAAGCCGAGATCATCGCGGATCTCTCGCACCTGGGGCAGGCCTATTTGGGGCAGCATCTGCCGCGCAAGGCGCTGGAGGTCTCGCAGGCGGCCATCGACTTGCTGGCCGAGCAGGAGGACGTCGGCGAGGAGCAGGAGGTCTACCTGAACCACTATCACGTGCTCACGGCGCTGGATGATCCGGCGGCGGAGGATTTCCTGCGTCAAGCGCACGGGGCGATGATGAAGCGCGCCAATCTGATCACCGACGAGGCGGAGCGCCAGATTTTCTTGGAGCGGAGTCGGTTCAATCGGGAGATGGGGGAATTAAGAATTGCGAATGATGAATGAAGAATAAATAAATAGTTGTACGGTTCTCCATTCGGGGCGGTGTCTTTTGTCCTCCCCGAAGAGGCCCCCGTGCCCGAATATTCAGCGCCAGTTATCCAACCGCAGATCGTACCCCACCGTTTGAATGCGTTGATAATGCCGTTGATTGCCAGTGACCAAAGTAAGGCCGTGGCGAAGAGCAATAGCCGCCACCATCGGATCAGCTCGACCGATAGGTCGACCAATACGTTCTAGATCAGCGTAAATTCTCCCCGCCAATTCCGCCGCGCGTACATCCAACGTAAGTACATCCACATCATTCAAGCCAGACAGGAATTGAGCTATTTGTTCCTCACGCTGCACCTTGTGGAATCCCTTTACAACCTCCATCACAGTAATGGATGAAATCGTAAAGCAACCAAAGGCGGCATAATACCGCCTGGCCTGAGTGACGACCTGGACATCGATTCCCTTGAGCACTTCTGAGAAGATATCGGTATCAAGAAGAGCTTTATCCATTGGATTGTCTCAAAGGGTCACGCTCGCGGGCGGCCATCACATCGTCGATCACGCTATCCAGCAACTCAGGCTCCTGAGAGAACATCCCCAGGACAGAGCTACGTGACGTTTCAACCTCAGAGAGATGTTCGATGATGTCTTGCAGCATCGCGTCGATGCTCAAGCGCTGTTCGGCGGCCATCTTTCTCAGACGCGCCAACGTGCGCTCGTTCAATTTGACCTCAATCGTTTCCATTGTCATAGCGACCTCCTCCCTTAACCTCACGTCCCGCATCTTACCTTGATCTTATCACCAACTTTGTTGGTCATCAAGAAAGCCGGGCAGTGAACTACCCGGCTCAAAGCTGAAGTCGGCTAAAAGCCGACTCAATGCCGAGAAGCATCGTCCATTTCAGTCGGCCTCCGTAGGCCAACAGATCCATCGATCTATGGTAAGCCGACTTGCGCTTTTAGGCCGTTCCAAGAAAATAAACCTCCCAAATACAAGCGATCTTCAGAGGAAAA
>CAZCAI010000154.1:7886-10561 GCA_964496595.1 uncultured Anaerolineales bacterium | reverse complement strand
CGGTGAGCACGCGCTTGGCCCACGCCCGCGCCCGCTCGTGGTTGAGCCACACCTGCTCGAAGGGGACGACCAGGCCGGGATAGGCGTCGTGCTCCGCCGTGGGCCGCGCGCCCGGCCACGCGATGCCCGCCAGCCGCGCCTCGATCTCCTCGCGGCTGAGATCGGCCAGCGTCTCCAGCGCGCGCTCGTAGCGCTCCCGCGCCGCATCGACCTCGCCCTCATAGCCGGCAAAGTGATCGGCCTTCGCCTCCAACGCCGCGATTACTTTCTCTGGTTGGAACATGGGAATTCAAAGCAGATCAAACGGGAAAATTGCTCTCGTTGCATCTGAGCCTCCTTAGCCAAGCTCAAGGCAAACGAAGGTAGGGTTGAAATGAGCGATAAATCACTGATCGTGCAACCTCGTGGGATCTTAGATACCTCAGAACTGCTTCGTTTGCCCAACATCCTGCCTCCTGAATAATGCTATCGAAGCCAGCGCCGCCCGCGATACAGACCTGACGGGTTTTAGAAACCCGTCAGGTCTCGATGACCGGATCAAAATACCATTCCGACCTATGCAACAAGGCGACGCCTGCCTTTTGCGGTAAACCTATCCAATCCTTTACATCTCTCGATGACCTCAAATATACATACAAGGCCTGATTATGCAAAGTTATTTTTCGTTTTGCCATCCGGCACGTTCTCCTTCGAGAAAATGCTCACCGCCTCCTAACGATTCCCACACATCCGCACCCAAGCCGTAGATGTACTCAGTCCAATTTTCTGGCTCTGGCAATGGGTCTCGTAACCCACGCTGGACAGCTACTTGCCAGGCTTGCGCCTTGCGCACCAACCCACGTCGATATTGCTGCAACAACACATCCAGTTGATCCTGTTCAGCCACCGACAATGTCCCTTCACGATTAGTCTCCAACAGCTCATTTAACTCAGATTGTTCATCAGGAGGCATTTGCGCATCACACAGATCCAACACTTCCTCATCCGTTAGCGACGTAACAGGCCGTTCCACTGACATTTCTTCCTGCGTCCTTTCACTCACGCAATACGAAATACGAAATACGCCCTCTTGTCCACTTCCCCTTCCCGGTCATTTACGCCTCCACCATCCGACTCGCCCCATCGACCTTTTGGACACGCACGACGTGATCCGTGTCCTGCTCGAAGGTGTCGTCGTGGCTGATGACGAAGAGTTGCGAGAAGCCCTTGACCGAGAGGATCTGCTCGGCTAAGTTGTCACGGCGTTGCGCATCTAAGTTGGCCGTCGGCTCGTCGAAGAAGGCCCAGTCAATCGCGGAGACTTCGCGCAGGAGCGCCAGCCGCACGGCCAGCGCCGCCGCCATCTGCTCCCCGCCGGAAAGCTGCTGAAATCCCCTGTCGCGCCCGGCCTCCGCGAGGATGATGTCGTAGTCCTCCGTCCAGCGGAGCCGCGTGGTGTACGCCTGCATAATCTCGCTGTAGAGCCGGTCGGCGTGCAGGGAGATGATCTCCACCAGCCGGCGCGTCACCTCCGGGCCGGCCTCGCGCAGCACCCCGCGCAGATAGCCCAGCAGCTCCCGCAACTCCGCCAATTCCGCGCGCTCCGCCTCGGCGGCATCGAGCGCCCCCTGCACCTCCGTGAGATGCGCGATCTCCGCCGCGATTTCCTCCTGGCGCGCGGCCCGCTGATGGAGACGCTCCTCCAACGCGGCCAACGTCTCGCGGAGCCGGCCCTCGCGGGCGATGACCTCCTCGTGGGCCTCGGCGTCGTACCTCTTGGCGATTTCGTCGCGCTTGGCGCGCTGCGCTTCCACGGCGGATTCGGCCTGCGATAGCGCGGCGGCGGCCTCCTCGAACGCAGCCTGGCGCTGGGCCAACACCTCGGCCTCGCGCACGTGCGAGAGATAGCGCTGATGCGCCGCCTCGGTGGCCTCCTGCACGGCCCGCTGCGCCGCGATCTCCGCGTCCAGTTCGGCGTAGGCGGCCAACACCTCGTCCAGCGCCGTCAGCTTCTCCTCCAGTTCGGCGGATTCGGTCTGCGCCGCCGACAGCGACGATGCGATTTTCACCCGGCGCGCGGCAACGTCGGCGGCCCGCTGATGTTCGCGGCGCGGATCGCCCAGCGCCTCCAATTCTGCCGTGAGGCGCTCGACCTCGCCGGGAGCGCCGGCCAGCGCCGCGACGGCCTGCTCGCGCTCGGCGACGATCTCGGCCTGGGCGGCAATCTCCGCTGCGATCTCCTCGGCTTCGGCGGGACGCGGCAGCGCGGACAGACGCTCCTCGTGCGCTTCCCAGGCCGCGCGCTGCGCCTTGAGGTCGCCGTCCAACGCCGTGGCCTGATCCTGCTGGGCGGCCAACGCTTCTTCGGCGGCGGCCTGCTGCGCGGCGATCTCGTCCAGTGTCTCGCGCGCCGCCGACACCGCCGCCTCCTGCGTCTCGACCGCCAGTGCTTGCTCCTGCACGCGCGCCGCCAACGATTCGACCTCCTCCGGACGGGGCAACTGCTTGAGCCGCGACTCCAACTCCTCCCGCGCTTCCTCGTGAGCGGCGCGTTCCTTCATTATAGTTTCCCGCGCCGTCGCGATCTCCGCCAGCTCATCCGCCAGCTCCGCGCGCTGCGCTCGATAGCGGGCCAGCAGCTCCGCGCGGTGCTCTGGCGTGAGCGGCTGCTCGCAGACGGGACAAGCGGCCTGCTC
>CAZCAI010000154.1:0-7786 GCA_964496595.1 uncultured Anaerolineales bacterium | reverse complement strand
GCGATGCGCGCCGCCGCCTGCTCCTGCTCGGTCTGCCGGGCCGCCCGCCGCGAGGTCAGCGCCTCGTGGCGCTCAGCCAGCGCCTCCAACGCCGCGCGATGCTCGGCAAGATCGTCCTCCACCGTGGCCCGCTCGGCGACCTGCGCTTCCAGCGCGGCCAACTCCTCCCGCAAGGCCTCGGCTTGCGCCTGGGCGGTCGTGAGCGCCGTCTCGGCAGCTTTTAGGCGATCGACGGCCTGGGCGTGGCGCTCGGCCAACTGCGCCGCCTCGGTGCGCCGGGCCGCGATCTGCTCCTGAAGCGCCGCGCCGCGCACCTCCAGATCCTTCACCATCGCGCGAACGGCGTCCGCCTTCTCGGTCACCTGCTGGCGCTCGGTCACCCCCGCCGCGATCTCTTCCTGGCGCGCCTGCAAATCCGCGTGGCGCTCCGACTCGCGCGCCAGCGCCGCCTCGGCGTCCGCCAACCGGTCGGCATCGCGACGCGCCGCCGCCAACGCCGCTTCGATCTCCTCCTGCCGGGCGACCTGGGGCGCGAGTTCATCCATCCGCGCCTCCGCCTCGGCAATTTCCTCTAAATCCGCTTGAAGCTCCTGCGCCTGGCGGCGGGCCAAGGTCAGCGAGGTCTCGATCTGTTGCGCCTGTTCGCGGAGGGCGTCGCGCGCTTCGCGCCGCTCTTCCAACTCTGCCAGCGCCGCTTTGGCCGCCTCGTAGGCGGTGGCATCATCCTCCGTCGCGGCGACCACGGCCTGGGCCTCCCGCGCGGCCGCGAGGGCAGCCTCGGCATCCTCCGCCCGCGCCGAGAGCGTGCGCACCTCCGCTTCGGCCTGGCTCACCGCCCGCTCCAGCGCCGTCAATTCGGCCTGGGTGGTCTCCAACGCGGCTTTCTGATCAGCCAACGCCGCCCGCTCCGCGCGCAAATCGGCCTGCTCCGCCTGCACCTGCGCGCTCTCCTCCGCGAGTGATTCGGCCTGGGTGCGCCGCTCCGGCAACACTTTGACTTCGGCTTCCAGCCCGGCGATCTCTTTCTCTTGGCCCGTGATCTGGTCATCCAGCCAGCGGCCCGGCTCGCGCAGGCCGGCCCACACCCGCTCGTACTCATCGACCCGCAGGAGCGGATTGAAGATATCCTTGCGGCGACTGGGCGTCTCCAAAAAGGCCGCCGTCAGCAAGCCCTGGGGCACACCCACGGCATCGCAGAAGAGCGCGGAGAGATCAGCGCCGGCCTCGATGCCCAACAGGTCGCGCAGCCACGCGACGGTCTCGGCTTTGCCCTCGGTGAGCCGCTGATCTAAATCGGGATCGTAGATGTAGTATTGGCCGTAGCTGCCGCACTTGCGCACCACCTGATAGGCGCGCTCGTCCCGCGCCACGACGTGGACGGTGACGGCGGCGACCTTCTCGCCCTCGCGGACGAAATCGTCCTGCTTGACGGCCAGGTAATCGAAGAGCGCGAAGCCGATGGCCTCCAGCAGCGTGCTCTTGCCCGCGCCGTTGTGCCCGCAGATGGCGTTGGTGCCCGGCGTGAAGGGAATGAGGGCGTTGGTATAGCTCTTGACGTTTTCGAGATCGATTTGGGTGATTTGCATTTCAGGACTCCTTGCAAAGCGACAAAGCAGCAAAGCGGCAAATATACAAAGCAACAAAACGGCAAATGGACAGAGAATGTGAGAATGGGCGAGTCAGCGAACTGTGTCTGAACAAGATATGATCTGGGTTTCAAGTATTATGTTCCGCCCGACGCAGTGTACGCTCGGCCAATGCCGGGGAGAGCGTAGCCGTTTGTTGTTTAGGCCCGGCGATAAGCAGATGTAATTTATTGAGGACATTGCGACCTAACAGACGAAGGTGGGAGGCTGTTCTTGATCAGCGGGCAGAATAGGTACGGGCGCATGCCCATAGCATTCGCGGATACGGATGTAGAGGGCGCGCTGATCTGGATCATGATCAATAACCTTGCCCTGATGTAGCGCTACATATTCACCTCGATAGCGCTCGCGTTCCTCGGCAGGCAACGCATACCATGCAGCTTGTTCCCGATATAGCTGTGTAGAAAATGGTGGCTGTAAAGAGGAGGAGAGCGTCTCTGTCGAAAACGACGGCGGCATAGCCGCTATCTCCCGAATCAGCGCTAAACGTTCTTCCATACTAAATGGGGCAATCAATGCCTGAATTTGCTCAAAAACGGCCGTTTTGGATTTCATTGCCACTCCTTTTTTTGACGTAAAAATCTGTGGGATGGTTCATCTACAAGCGAAAATAGGTTTACACTTTAGTTCGGATAATTTAGACCATAAGATGCAACAAATCCTTCAAAAACACTCCTATCATCTTAAAAGCATCAATTTTGGTTCGTAGTAAGCCTCGGAGCGGCGCCGTTAGGCGTAAGCGGAGTGGCGTTTTTCGGGCTTCACAACGGCACTCCACTTCATTGCGTGCCTGACTACGAACGGGTGATCAGGTCGGCGCGGAGGGTGCGGAGGTGGTCGACGATGGCGGGGGGCGCGCTCTCTTCCAAGACGAGGCGCTTGAGGGCGCGGGCGCCCGCCGTCCACGCTTCGGCTTGGGGACGATAGCGCTCGTCGCGCTCGATGAGTTGCTGGAGGATGGCGGCCTCCAGCTCCGGGCGGCTGGCCTCGGCGTCCACGTCGATCTCGAATTCCGCCGGCGTGACCTTGCTCTGCACACGGGCCGTCAGCGGCGACCAGGCCTCCTCCAGCAGCGCGCGGATGTAGTCCAGATCGAGTTCGTAGCGGTTGAAGGGCAAGACGCCGTGCAGCGCAAGCTCCACGACGGGCGCGGGGTTGTGCGCCATGCCACCCTCCTTCCGGCGGATGAGATCGCGCACCGCGTCGTAGACGGCGTGGGGATCGGTGAGCGTGTCCACCTCCAGGCGGAAGCGATGGAAGGGCCGGCGTTCCGCGCGCAGCAGCGTGGCGTGATGGGCGGGCGAGTCGCCGGGCGCGATCTCCACAAGATAGGCGCCGCGCTCCGGCCACTGCGTCTCGTCCATGCCGCAGGTCTCCGGGGAGCCGGGGTTGTAGATCCAGTCCTCGACCTCGTAGGGCTTGTGGATGTGGCCGAGCGCCACGTAATCGATGTGCTCGCGCAGCAGGGCGACATCATCGTAGGTGAGCTTGCCCACGTGCGGCAGTTGATCCTCCAGGCCGGCGTGCATCATCAGGATAGCGTAGGCCACGCCGCTGTGATCCATATCACCAAGCGCCTCGGCGAAGCTCCGCACCGCCTTCGAGAGCGACGCGCCGACGTATTTGAGGCCATAGACGCGCACGCCGCCGGGCAGATCGACGTAAGCGCCGCCCGCGTCGCCGTGGGGCGTGAGCAGCGCGCGGCCCTGCTCGAAGCTTGGGGTGAGGAGGCGCAGGTAGCCCATCGCGTCTAAGAAATCGACCCAGGAGTATTGCTCGCGATAGTAGGCCCGCTCGTGGTTGCCCTCGACGGCCAGCACGGGGATCTTCGCGTCCTGCAAGCGCTCGAGGCCCGCGATGGCCGCGCGCATCGCCAACGGATTGACGGTGCGCTTGTGAAAGAGATCGCCCGCCAGCAGGACGAAGTCGACCTCGCGGTCGCGCGCGACATCGACCAGGTGCAGGAAGGTCCGGCTGAAATCGTTGAAGCGCGCCTTGAGGCCGTATTGTTGATAGCCGAGGTGTACATCGGCCAGGTGAAGAAATCGTGGCATGGTCATGTCCTTTCGTTTGATTTTACACGACACGTCATTATATTATGACTTACCTAGCCACCAGACACTTTTTAGCTCACGGATAAACACAGATCAACACAGATGTCTTTCAGTGTCCGGTAACTAGTACACCTCGGCGGAAGTTCCTCCCCAGTTAGCTACGCTCGGAGCGGATCGTCAGATCCGCGACTCTACGTCGGAACGGGGATCTGACGATCCCCTGGGAGCAAATTTAACTGGGGAGCCATTTATGCCGCGCTGTACTAGAACAACCAACAGTATACCCAGCTTGGGTCGGTGCGCAAATCTTGTGGTTGAAAAAATCAGATCATCATCTTACATCAGATGATATTTGCTGTTCTGCTACATTTCCCTTAGACTTAGATGTACATCCGACGACGTAAAAACACGTACAGAGGAGGTTGCTATGTATCTAATGCGGAGACGATGGTTGTGGATTGGTCTTTTAGCGCTGTTGATGGGAATGAGCGGCGGAGCATGTCGCGCCACATCAACCGGGGCGCCGGAGGTAGATGCCAGTCTGGACTTGCCGGCGCCGGATTTGGAGGGGGCGATGGCGTTAGAGGCGGCGATTGCCGAGCGGCGTTCGGTACGGACGTTCACATCGGAGCCGCTGACAGAGGAGCACATCGGGCAGTTGTTGTGGGCGGCGCAGGGCATCACCGATCCCCAAGGATACCGGGCGGCGCCCTCGGCGGGCGCGTTGTATCCCCTGGAGCTGTATGTCGTCCTCCCCGAAGGGCTGTACCATTATCAGCCCGATGGTCATCGTCTGGCGCAGTTGACTACAGAGGATCTGCGTTCGGCGGTATGGGAGGCCGGGTTGCGCCAGGATGCTCTTCGGGAAGCGCCGGCGGTATTTCTCTTCACGGGGGTCTACGCGCGCACGGCGGGACGTTACGGCGACCGGGCGCAGCGTTACATCCACATGGAAGTTGGACACGCCGCGCAAAATATGTTACTACAAGCGGTGGCGTTGGGCCTGGAGAGCGTTCCCATTGGCGCGATGGAGGATGAGCAACTGCAATCGGCGTTGGATCTGCCAGACGATCACGCACCGCTGTATCTGCTGCCGGTGGGATATCCAGATTCCTGATGCGCGCGCCGCGCTTTGGAGACCGTCACTTTGCGGATCGGTTTTTGCCGTAAAGACGGCGTAGGACGTAGATGCGACTAGCAAAGCGCCCTCAGTTGCTTGCACAGAGCTGAGGGCGCTGTTGTTTTGTGGGCGGCATTCGGGCGATGGACAGCACCGCCTCCCGCCTATTACCGGATTGTTTTCTTAATCTTCATTAGTGCCATAGAGTTCTTGACGGCGATGAAGCGCCTACTACGAACTAGATTCATCAGCTAAATCTGAAAGCAACTCATCATGAGATGAGAAATAGATCTCTAAGGCTGTGAAAACTACTTCCTCTACCGATTGATTTGTTGCTCGAGCAATGCGGAGAACTGATTGATAGAGTTTATCAGGTAGCGTCAACGTTACGGTTTGTGACATAGCTCCCTACTTTCACTTTCTTTCAATTTTCATTCATCCAGCTAATCTAATTATAAAGTTTATTGAGGACAGTGACAAGTATTTGCCCAACTACACAATCCCCGCGAGCAGATTGGCCAGGAGGCCGGCGAGGGGCGGCACAAGGAAGGTGATGCCATATCGCACAAGCGCGACCTTGGGATCGATGAGGGCGATTTCGACGGGCAGGCGGGTCACGGACCACAGCGACCACGCGGCGACGAAGCTCACCACGGCGCCCAAGCCCGCGCCGGAGGCGTACATCATGCCGGCCATCGGGAAGACGGCGTAGGGCGGCCCGGGCATCAGGCCACCGGCGACGCTCGCGATGAGGATGCCCTGGACGCCGGCCTGAGATCCCAGCCAGCGCGAGATCACTTCGCGCGGCACGAGCACCTGCACCACCCCCGCGATCACGAATCCCAACAGCAGGAGGGGTAGATTGCGCCACAAGGTCCGCCCCGCGACCTGTAGCCCATCCACGGGCAAGGTGCGCTCCCGCAGAAAGGCCACGATCAAGAGGATGATCGCCACCGCCAACATCACTAAGGTCGTCGTGTCCATGTGATTGCTCTCCTCGTGTTGTGCTTGCATATCGAAGCTCCTTGTCATCAAAAACAAAAGCGGCGAGACGCACACCTTCAACATTCTCGCAAATGTCAATGTGCGTCCCGCCGATGGGGTTACGCGGACAGCGTCGGCCTGATCAGACTTTCTGTAAGGCCAACGCCCCTGCTCCATTCGCATCGCCCGTCGGCTCACTCACCACGCGGACGGCGCAGGACTCGAACCTGCCCTCCAGCGGCTGCCGATGTTACTCGTCATGATAATGATGGTGTTGGTGAAGTCAACTGTGCATCCAAGCCCATCGGTCATCCCCCCTCATCCAGGAGCTGCACGAGGGGATTAGAATCGCATTTGATTGACCAGAGAGGGGAAGGGACTATAATCGCATCTAGCTGCCGGGCACTTTTTGACTCAGTTACACAGAGATTATTTTTTTTTGACTACTAGACTACCTACGGTACAGTTTTATGCCTCCATCTCAGCAGATTAAGCGGATGGATAATCAGATAGTCTAATTAATACAGAGTTGCCGGGGTTTTTCTCAAAGATCCGCAGAGAAATATCTTCCTTCTGTACCTCTTTGTGTTTTCTTTGTGAGAATTTAGATCTGAACCAAGATCTAATCTGCTTACATCTGCTCTATCTGCTGATTAAGAAAGTGTCCGGTAGCTAGACTACCAGATTAATTGACTAAAGATTATCTGACTAATTTTGAAGGAGGAGCCAATGTCTGACAACCTCATCATCACCCCCATCGAGACGGCGGAGGAGCGGCGGGAATTTGTCGAATTTCAATGGGAGGTCTACGAAGGCGATCCCTATTGGGTGCCGTCGTTGGTTTCGGAGCGGGAGGACTTTATCGATCCCGACGTCAATCCCTTTCACGACCACGCGAAGGTGCGCTACTTCGTCGCCCGGCGCGACGGGAAGATCGTCGGGCGCATCGCGGGGCTGATCAACGAGCGGCACAACAAGTATTGGGATGAGAAGGTCGGCTTTTTCGGCCTCTACGAGGTGCTGGAAGATCGGGAGGCGTCGGATGCGCTGTTGGCGGCCGCCGAGGATTTCGTGCGCAGCGAGGGGATGACGGCCATTCGCGGGCCGATGAGCTTCTCGACCAACGAGGAGTGCGGGCTGCTCATCGATGGCTGGAACGGCCCGCCCGTCCTGTTGACGACCTACAATCCCCGCTACTACGTCGATTTTATCGCGGGCTACGGCTACACCAAAGCGCAGGATCTCTACGCCTACAGCGCCGATCTGAGCCGATACACGCCCGATGGCGCTGGCGTCAATCCAAAGGTCATGCGCGTTGTGAAGAAGATCCGGGAGCGGAACAACATCACAATTCAGCCCTTCGATACGCGAAACTTCGACGCGGAGGCCGAGCGCTTCAAGCGCGTCTACAACGCGGCGTGGTCTAAAAATTGGGGGTTTGTCCCGCTCACGGACGCCGAGTTAGATTACGAGATCAAACAGCTCAGGCCCTTCGTGGATTTCGACGTGGTTTTCTTCGCGGAAAAAGATGGGGAGACCATCGGGGCGATGCTGCCGCTACCGGACATCAACCAACTGCTGCTCCGCGCCTATCCCCAGCCCGGCGAGCCGGAATGGTGGTCGATGCTCAAATTCCTCTACTGGTGGAAGATCCGCAAGAGCATCACGACGATCCGGGGGTTCGCCGGCGGCGTGATCGAGGAATACCGGGGCATCGGCGTCGACGCGCTGCTCTTCTGGGAGACGCTCTGCGCCGGCCTACGTCAAGGCTACAAGGCAATGGAGATCTCGTGGGTGCTGGAGAGCAACCGCCCGATGCGCCAAACCGCCGCCAACTTCAACGCGGAGCGCTATCGCACCTATCGCGTGTACGAGAAGGGGTTGTAAGTAATCAGCAGATTGAGCGGATGAAGCAGATAATCAAAAAGGCTCATGTGGGGAATTGGGTGAAAGATTGCGGATGAATTTGGCTCGGGGGGGGC
>CAZCAI010000153.1:0-10846 GCA_964496595.1 uncultured Anaerolineales bacterium | reverse complement strand
GATATAATAGAGGCTAAGGAACGAGAAGTAAACAACTTGCCCGTTTTTGCGGCTATATGCCAATCTTCAAATGGGAAGGTTATTTCCTCCTTAACCCTAACCCGTCAAATTCATGTAAACACAAGCAAGCCTTTAGCGGATGGAGCCTTTGGGGTGATAATTCATCCACGGTAGGCATAGATTCTCAAGGAGGTGATATCTATGGCATTACCCAAGCAATGTATTCAAGTGTTGGCCGGTTCGCCGATTGAGGTTGGAGAGCGCAGGTTATTGCCCTCAGTGTTGGCCGCGCGGAGAGAGTGGTCGGGGGAGCATGGGGGATTTTTCTTCACGCGCATGCGGCCGATTTCTTTTGTGGAGCAAGGCCCAGAGGGCAATGAATGGCACGCAATTCCCAACGCGACGACGGAAATTCTGAGCGTGATGGCCGCGGTAGGCGTCGGGGTCGCTGCGGTCTGTTTTGTCGGGATCTTAGCGATTCGCTGGTTGAAACATTAGCCCGCATGGGGCTTGAGATGGCCTGTTGGCCGCGCCCACATAATCATCCGTAGAAATCAATCCGCAATAGCAACAGGAGGGTAAATGATGGAGAAAATGCAGGACTTTTTCGAGAAATTCGAGTCGGTGACGGATAAAGCGAACGTCGATGCGGTCTTCGGTAAGCCCGAAAAGATCGGCGATCGCGTGTTGATCCCCGTAGCCGAGGTCGCTTACGGTTGGGGGATGGGGATGGGCGAGGCGCCCCATGTGGAGATGGAAGTCGAGATGGAGGCGGGGGAAGCGTCTGAACCATCGGAGACCAAAGACAAGGACGAAAAGGCGATGGGGGGCGGCGGCGGCGCTGGCGCGAAGGTCCGACCGTTGGCGTACATCGAAGTAGGGCCGGAAGGCGCCAAGGTCGAGGCGATCATCGACGAGCAGAAGGTCGCGTTGGCCGGTATCGCGCTCACGGCGTGGATTATGGGCTGGATCGGCCTGTTAATTAGAGCCTTTAGCAAAAAATCCTAACCGATGCGGCGCATCCAAAAATCGATGCGGTGCATCCAGAAAAATGACCTGGCCTGGTACGAGTTCACCGGGCCAGGTTTTGCTTTTCAACACGCAATCCTGACACGCCGGGGCGGCGTAAGCGCGCCGCCATTCGACACATTGAATTTAGGCGGCGGCATCGGAGATGATCCGACGGCGGTGCAGGAAAATCATCGCCGCGTCTTTGCGGCGCTGGACATTACGCGCGAGCAGGTGGTCAGCCCGTATCAGGTACACGGCAAGCGCGTCGCGCGCGTCAATACGGCGCACGGCGGCGCGCTGATCCCGGAGACCGACGCGCTCATCACGGATACGCCCGGCCTGGCGCTGATGTTGCGCTTCGCGGATTGCACGCCGGTTCTGTTTTACGACCCTGTGCATCACGCGGCGGGATTGGCCCACGCGGGCTGGCGCGGAACGGCGGCGGGGGTGGCGCCCGCGACGATCCGGTGGATGGCGGCTGAGTTCGGTTCGCGCCCGGCAGATCTCTGGGCGGGGATCGGGCCAGCGATTGGGCCGGCGCACTACGCCGTCGGCCCGGAGGTAGTGACGGCGATTGCGCAGTCGCTGCCGGCGGGGACGCAAGTCGCCAGGCGCCGCGATGGGCAGTGGTATGTGGATCTCCCCGGCGCGGTAGCGCTGCAACTGCGCGCCAGCGGGGTCGAGCGCGTGGCGCGGTCGGGCTTGTGCACTTTCAGTCACACCGAGGAATGGTACTCCCATCGCGCCGAGCACGGCCGAACGGGGCGTTTTGCCGTCGTGGTGATGTTGCGGGAACCCTGGCGAAGGTTATGAAGAGCTTGTGTTACAGCGCTAACGCTGATAGCTCAAAGGGTTTGAGGCTTGAAGACCTTGAACCTTTGCCGGGTTGGGGGAATTCTTCCAGGCTAGGGCAGCCCATCGATCTCGAAGGTGAAGCCCACAAGACCAAAGAGCACCTTGTCGACGCCTGACGGGCGCGAGAATTGCACCTCGAAGTTCATTTGCTCGCCTGCTTCAACCGTCCATGGCGCCAGCGGCGTGGCAGCCTGGAGCGAGCTGGCGCCTTGACTCGACGTGAGCGAGATGTCGTCACGCGCGACGGACAGAGGAGAGGCGCCATCGTTGTGCAGCACGCCGTTGATGACGATGACATCGCGCGTGCTGTCGACGAACGCCGAAGTCAACTCAACCCTCGGCGCTGGCGGGCGCGGCGGCGGGGGCTGATAGGGCAGCACGAAGCGCGCAGCCTCTGCGGAGGTCGGATCGGCCCGGAAGATCCACGTGATGGGCGGCTCGACATCGCGTGGGATCAAGTAACCCGCGCTGCCCTGCGCGCTCTCGCCCATAGCGACGGGCGCCTGGAGCGCGCCGTGCTCTCCCTGCGCTGTGACCGAGGCGTTGACCGGATAGCGTTGGCCCTCGCCATCCTCTAACATCAGATCGAAGTACGTCGGATCGGCCGGCGTTTTCCCCTCGTTGGCGACCTCATATTCCACCACAAAGCGGCGGGTGTCGCCGTCTTCTTCCACTACGCCCGATTTCAGCACCGCAACCTGAAGGCCGTTTACCCCCTGGCCTGCGGACTCAGTGCTTTCCTCCGGTAGATAGCGCGCCTTGACGGTTAAGCGCGTGGCCTGATCACCGCCCAGGACGACGATAGTCAAGCCCGGTTGTCGCTGCGCCATCGGCCCCGTATCGTCAGGCGCGATGCGCTGCGCTTGCGGGGAGCCGAAGATAAGCGCGGCGCCATTATCCAATGTGAGGGTGATGCGGTCGCTGCCGGTGAGGCCGGCCAGCAAGGAGGAGGTGGTTTCGCTATAGGGCACGCCGATCACGTAGTTGACGACGGTGCCGTAGAGCCACACCGCTGTATTGTCGGCCTGCGCCGGGATGGGCCAGCGGCCCTGTTCTTCGGTGACCGGCACGAGATCGAGGGTGAATCCGGTAATGTTGATCCGCTCCGGCTGGACGGTGATCACGGGCGTGTTGTTTTCCTCAACCACGGTGATATCGGGCGGCAGCGTAGGCGGGGAGTCGAAGGTAGCGAGTTTGTTGACGCCCATTGATTCCGCGCCGCCGGTCGGGCGGCCGGATCGCATCGAAAGCAGTGCGCCGGCGCCCACACCGATGATGATGATCACGCCCAACATAATCAACAAGATGGACCACGTCGGCGGATAGGGTCGGCGCGGGCGTGGTCGTGGGGTGTTGGAAGAGGGCGGCGTGATGGGCGCGGTCGCTTCTTTTTTGGACACGGGTTGGGGCGGCGGCAAAGGCGTTGGCTTTGGCGCTGGTTCCGGCTCCGTATTTACCGATGTTTCGTTTTCAATCGATTCGTTCATAATATCTCGACATCAAAGCAACAAATAGGCAAAGCTGCAAATGGATGAATTCTCTAACCTCGCGAAGATTGCGCGTCGCTGTGGCTACAGCGTTTTACTGGATAGGCCGAGAGACTCTCGGCTTGATAACTTTTTACAAACTTTCGCCAGGTTTAACTGGCTACGAACATTTCGTTTAAGGGATGGTCTTCGGCAACGACGGCGGCGCGATGCGTACCATGACTTCCGGTGTGTCGGGTTTGACCATGCGATCAAGACCAAGCAGCGGGACACGGACGCGCACAGTGTCGACGGTGGGCACAGTGAAGGAGAGTTGCCCTTGCTCATCGGTGTAGCCTTGGGCCAACTCCTCTCCGCTCTCGGCAGAGAGGGCGCGGACGTAGAAGCCGGGCACACCTTCACCGGCGCCAATCTGGCCGTCGCGATTCTCATCATAGTAGAGGACGACGCGAAAGGTGCGGAAACCCGTCGGTGTGGGCGTGGGCGTCGTCGGCTCAGGCGTGGTCAGCAGGCGGAAGGTGAGATTCGTTGTGGTTGGAGCTTCTGTGGGCGGCGGCGTCGGTGTGGCGACGGGGGAGCTGGGGGGCGTGGCGGTCGGGCGCGGCGTTGGCTCTTCATCTTTATCGGGGAGCGGCGTGGTAGGGGTGCTTGTGCCAGGCGTTTCGAGATCACAGCGTAACTTGTAGGCGCTGTTTTCGGTATCTCGAGGGTCCATACGGTTGCCTTGGCCTACCAAAATATACATATAGCCTTCGTACGTGCTGTAATAAGAGAGGCGGCTGTTGAAGTTCCCCAGTTCGATGTCGTCGTTGCTCATCAGCGAGTTATCCCAACTGGGGCCGGTGAAGAAGATCATATTGGGATCGACGCCCGGATCCAGGTCTGATGTTTGACAGGTCAAGCGCAGGCCGGGCTTGATGCGGATGCGGAAGAAATCGTTATCCACCGACCAGCTCCCCCATGGAATGAAGTTCAGATTGTACGTCTGTCCCGGCGCGATGGTGGTGGCGGTCTCGAAATCGAAGTTAGGCTCATATTGATCGAAGCCGCTGGGGCCAGAGACCGGCGGGGCAGTGGGCTGAGGCGTGGATGTGGGGTCGACGGGGGTGGCGGTCGGCGCTATCGGCGACTCGAAATATAATTCGTAAGTGCTGCCGCTACATTGGGAACTGATTTGATAGACCTTGAAGAAGTAAGGCCCGACGTGTTGGGCCTCAAAAGTAACCCGTGCTTTGTAAGTAGAGGTATCTACATTCTTAATAACTTCCCTATACCCACCATCAACCTCTTCATAGACGATAATGCCTAATGTATAGTTATTCGTCCGGGTTGGCTCGGCCTCCACCGTGTAGCGATAGTTGACCCTCGCGTTATCCAAGCGGTAAAAATCGGGCCTGACGGGGTAAACAGCGTCATTTGTCTTCGGCGCTGCTCCTGTCACATCTAGCAGAGATTGGGAGAGGTAATTCGCCAGGGGCGCGGCGGTGGTGAAGGTATAATTACCCGTCGGTTCGGTATCGGTCGTGGTGATCTCTGCAGAACATCTGATATCGCTGGCTACAATAGCAAAGGGCGCGGCGGGGGTTTCTGGGCCGATGACGGTTTGCGTTGGCGTCAAGGTGGCCTCTGGATCCGCTCGCCCAACGTGGGGTGTGATCAAGAGCCATGACAGCGCCATGATCAAAATCGCGCCGCATAGCATAGCCAACCCACTGATGATGCTTTGAATACGCATTATATTGCCTCTCTTTTCCCTTCTCCCTGCGCTAGTGCTCGGTCAGCGGTTCCATAGGCGCCATGCTGGCTAATAAGCGCTTCGGGCCGATGCCCTCGAAGATAACGGTGACCATCTCGCTGCGCCCATCCCGCTCGCTCTCCATCACGATGCCCTCGCCGTAGTGGGCGTGACGGACGCGCTGGCCGGTGCGGTATTCCAAGGCCGGCATCGCGTGCGATTCCTGTCGTGACCGTTGCCACGAGGAAGCCGCCCAATTTCGCCCCTGGTGTGATTCTTTCGCCTGCCGAGGGCGTTTCAGCACCTCGTCGGGGATGTCGTGCAAGAAGCGGGAGGCTTCCGCCGGCTCCCCCTCACCCCACCCCCAACTGCGCCGGAAGGCGTAGGTGAGGATCAGTTCCTGCTCGGCGCGGGTCATGCCCACGTAGAGCAAGCGCCGCTCCTCCGCGATCTCTTGCTGGGTCTCCATCGAGCGGCTGTGCGGCAGCCGGCCTTCCTCCAGGCCGGTGACGAAGACGATGGGAAATTCCAATCCCTTCGCGCTGTGCAAAGTGAGTAACTTGGTGGCGTCAATCTCCTCGGCGAGCGCGTCGACGTCGGCGACCAGCGCGACCTCGGTGAGGAACTCAATCAGCGAGATGTCCGGATCCTCGGTAAGGAGCGCGCGCAGCGCAAGGACGTTCTCCCACCGGGAGTCGCCCTCTTCGGATGAAACGCCATCGCGTAAGTAACTTTCATAGTCGATATCGGCCAGAATGTCGTCCAAAAGCTGGGCGACGGCGCCCTGATCGCGCGCTTGATGCCACTGCTCCACCATCGAAGCGAAGGCCAACAGCACGTTGTGCGTCCGGGCGCCGAGTTCGCCGCGCTGGAGAAGCGCTTGCATCCCGCGCCAGCGACTCACGCCCAAGCGGCCGGCTTCCTCCGAGACCTTCGCCTGCGTGCGCCGCCCGATCCCCCGGCGGGGCGTGTTGATCACGCGCAGGAAGCTGACGTCGTCATCGGGATTCTGCACCAGGCGCAGATAGGCCAGCACATCCTTGATCTCGCGGCGGGCGTAGAAGCGCGTCCCGCCGATGATTTGATAGGGCAGGTTGCGCTTGACCATCGCCTCCTCCAGCGCGCGGGATTGCGCGTTGGTGCGGTACATCACCGCGATGTTGCCGTACTGGGAGCCATCGCGCACCTTCTTCTGGATCTCGCGGGCCACGAAGGCGGCCTCTTCCTTCTCATCGTACGCTTCGTGGATGCGAATCGCCGCGCCGCCCTCCTTGCGGGTGAAGAGATGCTTGGGCGTGCGGTCCGCGTTATGGGCGATGACGGCCTGGGCCGCATCCAAGATCACCTGGGTGGAGCGATAATTTTCCTCCAGGAGGAGGGTCTCCAGCTCCGGGAACTCCTCGCGCAGCCGGCGCAGGTTGCGGTAATCGGCGCCGCGCCACGAGTAGATGGATTGATCCTCGTCGGCGACGGCGTAGAGGCTGCGATGCTCCTTCGCCAGGAGACGGAGGATCACGTACTGGGCCATATTCGTGTCTTGGAACTCGTCGACTAAGATGTGCTGGTAGCGATCGCGATATTTCTCCAGCACGAGCGGTTGATCGCGAAAGAGCCTGGCCGTCTCCATCAGCAGATCGTCGAAGTCCAGGCCGTTGTTCTGGCGCAGGGTCTCTTGATAGCGCGCGTAGGCGCGGGCGACGATCTCGTCGTAGTAGGTGGGCGTGGGGAGATCTGCCGGCGGGATCAGCTCATTTTTAGCGCTGGAGATGGCGTTGAGCAAGCTGCGCGGGCGATAGCGCTCGTCATCTAAGCCAAGATCCGCGACGACCTGTTTCATCACCGCGAGCTGATCGTCCGTATCGAAGATCAGATAATCCGATGAGAGCATAGCCGCATCCGCCTCGTAGCGGAGGATGCGGGCGCAGGTCGCGTGGAAGGTGCCCAGCGTCATCGCGCGGGCCTCGGATTCGCCCACCATGCGGCTCAAGCGCTCGCGCATCTCGCGCGCGGCTTTGTTAGTGAAGGTCACCGCCATAATCTGCCACGGCGGAATCCCGACCTCCTGCTGCATCCAGGCGATGCGGTGGGTCAGCACGCGCGTCTTGCCCGATCCCGGCCCGGCCAACACCAGAACCGGGCCGTCGGGAATGACGACGGCCTCGTATTGTTGACGGTTTAGAACATCTAAACGCAAGGGTTGTCTTGTCATAACACTCATTGTGGCCTATTGTATCACGTCGCAGGCTTGAGGGCAAATGATTGGCAGGCAGGCGTAAATGGATTGTCAGGTTGGAGGGCATTTTCGGGGCTGCAAACCTTCATAGAAACTATGAAGAAGCTATCGAGAAGCTATGAAACACGCCATTCATCATAATACGGCGGGTGTTTCCCGGAAAATAAGAGAGGGAGTCTGTGTGCTATTTTCTTCTGATGATGGAGATAAGGATCCATCCGCCGAGAGCTAACGACGCGACAAAACCAAGCAACACGATGGCCTGGACGACCCAGATACTTTCCATTGCGGTAGGCAGGACAAAGGCCAGGCCGATGATCATACCTGCGATGATGATGCTGAGCGCCATGCGCGTGACCATCAGATCGACGCGTTGCCAGCATAGACGATCAAAGGTCAATTTGAAGGGCGCGCCCTCTTCAATGCGTTGCATCACGATATTGCTGATGTGGGGAATATCATCTAAGAGTTCGTTCCACGTAAGCCAGCGGCGCAGGAGATTTTCGGCAGTGCGGCGGTTGGGAAGTAAATTTTTGATGAGTAGTTGAGTCACGCGCGGCGCGGAGAAGGCGAAGATGTCGAATTCGGGATCTAATTTCAGACCTAGCCCCTCCAACATCGCCAACGTTTTCCCCAGGAGCCAGAGGTTGGTCGGCAAGCGGAGGTGGTGCTTGAAGGCGATGGGCATCACCTCGTTGATGACTTCCGTGGCGCGAATCTCCTTGAGTGGCAGGCCATAGTAGTAATTGAGCAGCCGCTCGACATCGCGGGTGAGCGCCCGCCGATCCACCGTCTGCGGCGCGGCCCCGATGTGGATCAGCTCATCCACCACGCCCTGCACATCCATGCGGACCGCGACGGCGTAGAGGCGGATGAGATTCATCCGGTCTTGGTCGCTGAGATGGCCCACCATCCCAAAGTCCATCACCCCGATGACCTCGTCATCCATGATGAGTAAGTTGCCGGGATGGGGATCGGCGTGGAAGAAGCCATCCTCCAGCACCTCTTTGATGATGAATTTCGCCGCGCGCGTCGCGATTTTGTGGCGGTCGTAGCCGGCCTCATCCAAAGCTTGGATGTTATCGATTTTGATGCCCGCGATGTGCTCCAGCACCAGCACGCGCCGGGTGCTGTATTCCCAATGGACGCGCGGGATGTAGAGATATTCCTCATCAACGAAGTTATGTTGGAAGCGGTCGGCATTTTGACCCTCGCGCTGATAATTCAGCTCGTTGTTGAGCATATCGGCGAAGTCCTCCGCCATCTCCTCCAACTGGTAGATGCGGCCCAGCGAGGTATGTTGCTCCAGATAGCGCGCAATGTCCTGGATGATTTCCAGATCGGTCTGGATGGTGGCCAGGATGTCAGGCCGTTGGATCTTGACAACGACCTTTTCGCGGGAAGGCAGGCGCGCGAGATGCACCTGGCCTAAAGAGGCCGCCGCGATGGGTTGAGAGTCAATCGTGGCGAAGATCTCTTCGGGTGGGGCTTGGAGTTCGGCCAGGATCACCTGTCGAATCTTAGACCAGGCAACCGGGGGGACTTTATCCTGAAGCTTGGCCAATTCGTTGATGTAATCTGGGGGGAGTAAGTCGGGGCGCGTGCTGAGCATCTGCCCCAATTTGACAAACGTCGGCCCTAGTTCCTCCAGCGCTTGCCGGAAGTGGCCGGGCAAGCTATCTTGGGCTGGCGTGGGGGCCGATTGCATATCGCGCTGCCAACTCGGTTCAATCGGTAGATGTGAGAGTGCGAAGCCAAATCCGTGGCGCGCAAAGACGCTGAGAATGTATTGGTAACGGCGCAGATGCCGTACCGGACGGGTCAGGGATGGGATTTTAATCGTAAGCCCCTCTCAATGCACTGAGGAAGTTCTGACATTTAGAACTCCCATGTGTGTTGCGATGAAATCTGGCGCGCGCCAGCCTGGAGCGGGGTGAGATCAATTGTGGGTATACTTCGTTCCCAGGGGGAACGAAGTACGCCTGGCTTATTATGTGAAGATTGGGTCTGACCTGGATTAGACCTCAGAGGGGTAATTGGGTACCAATATAAAACAAAAACAACAATATAGAGATAAAAAGCACACTCCGCCAGAGAAGGCTGCTGAGCGTGGGCATAGGATCGGCGTTGACTTTATACTCCTCATCAGTGTACATACATTCCTCCTTGGTTTAACAACAAGTGACCACAGGGATAGTTGTTACAGGTTGTTTGCTCTATGGGTTATCTTCATCATTTAAGGAATTTGGGGATAGCGCAGCAGCCATAGAGAGGATGTCGATCTTGTGGACGGGAAATTCCTCGAAGAGCAGGGGGAGGATTTGGTTCAAGAGATCCGCGCGCGCTTCTTCATTGACGCCTTGCAGTAATTGACCGAGATGGTTTTCCAGAAAAGATTTGATGAAGTCGGCGCGCTCGGTAGGACTGAGCGCCTCCGCAATAGTCGGCATTAAAAGGTCGACCATCTTGAACAGCTCGTGGGGATCGGCCCGCTTGATGTATTGCCGCACCATCGCGACTTTGAGACCATTTTCTTTCACGTCAACTCCTTACTTGAGAAGATTGCATCTTATTTATAGACCATAATCAGAAATTTTTCAAGTCGACTGGTGCGTAACAGTTCTCTACAAGGATTCTTGAGCGGCCTTTGGGGGAGTATACCCCAGAATTCGATATTTGAGCAAGACGCCCAACACAGTGAAACCATCGCGCCAAGAGATTTTTTTACCTTCTTCAAACTCTCGCCCGGCATAGGCGATGGGGACTTCGTAGATGCGATAGCCCAGCAAGAGAATCTGCGCCGTAATTTCGGGATCAAAGCCCCAGCCGGGCGCCTGGAGGTGTAGTTGGGAAGCTACTTCGCGGGTGAAGACCTTGTAACAGGTCTCCATATCGGTCAGGATGGTGTTGTAGAGCACGTTGGTGACGAACGTCAGGAAGCGATTGCCGACCATGTGCCAGAAGAACATCGCTTTACTGGGGCCGCCTCGAAAGCGCGAGCCATAGACCACCTGCACGCGATGCTCCAAAATAGGTTTGAGAAGCGCAGGGTAATCACGGGGATCGTACTCCAGATCCGCGTCTTGGATGATGCACAGATCCCCCGTTGCATTTTGCAGTCCTGTCCAGACGGCGCCGCCTTTGCCGGTGTTCTGCTGATGAAAGATAATGTGAATATCCGATTGATCGCGATATTGCTCTAGAACCTCGCGCGTGCCGTCGTTCGAGCCGTCGTCTACAATTACCAACTCCCGTTCGACCTTGATCTCTTGCTCATTAGCGTGATTTGCCCAGATGCGTACACGGAGATCGACGGCCCGCACCTGCTCGATGATTTCCTGGATAGTGGAGATCTCGTTGTACACCGGCATAATAACTGAAAGTCTCACATCGCCTCCCTGGATGTTAAACTCCTCTTTGATGTTCTGGATTATACTCGCTCAGGGCAGAGGAGCAAGCAGTGCGTCATAAACGGGATGCGCAATGATTCCCAAAGCAAAAGCGGTAGATATGGTGAGAGCTACC
>CAZCAI010000152.1:0-10893 GCA_964496595.1 uncultured Anaerolineales bacterium | reverse complement strand
GGCTCAGGCATTCTTGGCCAGACCGGATCGGCAGGGTGACTATTTTCACCTGGAGCTAGGCGAAATCTACGAGCTGCAAGGGCTGGACCTGGCTGGAATGGAGCGCGAAACGAGGGCGAACGCCGTCCGCGCGCGGGAACTGTTCGCGGAGGGGCAGCGCCTCATCGCCACCGACGGCGCGACGCTCGACGACGCGGATCACGCGCAGCTCAGGCAACTTCAGAGCGATTGGAAGCAACGCCTCGGCCTCGCCTTCTCCGACAATCTCTACTATCATCTGGGCTAGACCTGACAGATTTTTAGGAAGTAAGTTCCGTCGCCCTGCGCCCGCGAATAAATTGCGGGCTAAAAGCTGAAGTCGGCTCGAAGCCGACTAAAATAGACAACGATTCTCGGCATTGAGTCGGCTTTCAGCCGACTTCAGCTTTGAGACGGGTAGTTCACTGCCCGGCGAATCTCATCGGCCGATGTCTTTCGATACGCAGCGCTATTACCGAATTAATTTTTTAAAGACCATCAAAACCTGTCAGGTCTGAACAAAATTACCTACTTAATCTGCACAGAACCCTTTCGGGGCTAAAAAAATGGAGAACCGCATCTATGAAAATCGAGCATGTAGCGATCTGGGTCACTGACATTGAGAAGCTCAAGACATTTTACGAGACCTACTTTGACGCGCAGGCTACTTCAAAGTACACCAACGAGACAAAGCGCTTCCAATCGTATTTCCTGACCTTCTCCTCCGGCGCGCGCCTGGAGTTGATGCACCGCCCCGATATAGAAGAACCGGGGTCAGACCAGGAACGCACAGGCTACGCCCACCTGGCGTTCTCCGTCGGCTCAGAGGCGGAGGTCGAAGCCCTCACCCAGCGATTAGTCGAAGACGGCCATACCCGACTCAACGGCCCGCGTCACACAGGAGACGGCTACTACGAAAGCGTCGTGTTAGATCCAGAGGGGAATCGCGTCGAGATCACGGTGTGAATGATGTTACCACAATTGGCGAGCTACCAACGAGAGAAAAATCTCTCACCACAGAGACGCGGAGAACACGGAGAGTTCTATGTCCCAACAACAGGAAAGGAGAGACCAATGGCAATCAACTACGAAACCCACGTCGAAGGCGACACCCTGCACGTCACCACGTCGGGCTTTGGCGAGAGTCTGGAGGAGGTCAAGGCGTATGGGGAGGCCGTCGTGGCGGAGGCTAAGAAGCGAGGCTGCACACAGCTCCTGTTGGATGAGAGCAATCTGGACTACAGAATAAACACCGTGGACATCTACCGCCTGGCAAACTACTACACGAATACATACCATAGCGCAGCAAAGGTTGCAATCGTGACGGGCGAGGATAACCTGGAGGATGCAAAATTCTGGGAGACCGCCGTGCGAAATCGCGGGCTGCTCTGTCGCATCTTCACCTTGAAAGAGGAGGCCGAAGCGTGGCTCGATCTCCCAGCATGATCAACAAACCGACGTGGCAGGAACGCGCGATCCAGCAGCTCAGCCAACACTTTCGGCAGACGGCGGAGGCCCAAGCCTTCGTGCTCACCGGCTCCTTAGCCGCCAAGGACGTCCCGGCTGATGCCTGGAGCGATGTAGACGCGAAGGTCATCTTAACCGAGGAGGCCGTGGCTCGCTACTACGAATCGACCGCGTGGCTCGCGCCCTTTGGGCGGATCATCGGCCTGGAGCGCCACGAGCATCCGCTGACCAAGACGCTGCGCGTCTGCCTGGCCGATTTCCGACGCTTCGATTTGACCTTCATCGCGGCATCGACCCTCCAGACGCCCGATGTGTGGGATCACAACCCCATGCCCCCGCCCTACGCCATCCTCTGGTCGCGGCGGCCAGAGCTAAAGGAGCACATCTCCGCCCTGCCCACGCCCGCCCCCTATCAAGACGCGCCCGCCGAGCAAATCGCGGCAATGGCTGACGCCTTCTATTTCAAAGCAGCGGTGGCGATCACCAAGGTCGCGCGGAACGATTGGCTCATCGGTGCGCATCTGGCGCTCGATCTCGCCCAAGACGCGCTTGTCCTCCAGATGATCCGCCGCGACCGCGAGAAACGCACGACCGTCCATCGGACAGGCGGCTGGGGCAATGAGATCGTCGAGCGCGTGGCGTGGGGCGATTGGCAAAGCGCCGGCGACGGCATCCTGGCCCTCATCCAACGAAGCTACGAGATCTTCGATGAGCTGGCCGCAGATCTCGACCCCACGTACCCACCTCGCGCGCCACTTTTGGCCCCCACTCTCGATGCGGCGCGCGAGGCGCTCAAACCGAGATAGACAATAATATGCACATCACAATCTTAGCCCTAGGCTCACGCGGCGATATCCAGCCCTACGCGGCGCTGGGCCAAGGGCTGACGGCGGCGGGGCACGCAGTGCGCTTCATCACCTTCGAAAGCTTCGCCCCGCTGATCGCTAAAGCCGGGTTGGATTTTCACCCCATCCAGGGCGACGCGCAGGCCTTGGTCGCCAACGCGGGCGCGGATATGTTAGCGCTCGTCCGCTCGTTCGGCTCCCTGGCGGAAGGCTACGCCCGCGATCTATCCGCGCCCCACCTGGGCCAGACCGACCTAATCCTCAACCAATTGCCAGCGGGCCTCTACGGCTTCGATCTGGCGGAAAAGTATGACGCGCCGATGGTGTTGGCGTCCGTGATCCCGCTGGCGCGGACGAGCGCCTTCCCCCTGATGGGATTCCCATGGCTGCCGCTGCCCGGCTACAATCGCACGACCTACTTCTTGGGCGAGCAGATGGCGTGGCAAATGTTTCGCCGCGTGATCAACCGGTGGCGAAAAGAGACGCTCGATTTGCCGCCGCTGCCGCTACGTGGCTATATGGATCAATTAGGCACGCGCCGCTTCCCCATCCTCAATGGATTCAGCCGGCACGTGGCGCCTCGCCCGTCCGACTGGAGCAAGCACGTCCACATCACGGGCTATTGGTTCCCCGACGACCCGGACTGGCAACCTTTGCCTGAGTTGCGGGCCTTTATCGAGGCCGGGCCGCCGCCGGTCTTCATCGGATTTGGCAGCATGCCGCTCCAAGATCCGCAGCGCACCACGCACATTCTGCTCGAGGCTTTAGAAGTGAGCGGGCAACGCGGCATTTTGCACATCGGCTGGGGCAGCCTGGGCGATCAAATCTTGCCTAAGAACGTCTTCAAAATCGATTACGCGCCCTACCACTGGCTCTTCCCTCGGATGGCGATGGTCATCCATCACGGCGGATCGGGCACGACCGGCTGGGCGCTGCGCGCTGGCATTCCTTCGTGCGTCGTATCGTTCGTCTTCGACCAACACTATTGGGGCCGACGCATCGCGGACCTAGGCGTGGGGCCTGCGCCCTTGCGGCATCGTGATCTGGCCGTCGAGCGCCTGACGGACGCCATCCAGTCCAGTCTCCACGACGCCCAGATGCGCGAACGCGCCGCCGTCCTGGGGCGTAAAATCCAGGCCGAAAATGGCATCGCTAACGCCGTGCATGTGATCAAGGAGCTCATAGCTCATCAATAAATCTATCAACAAGGAGGAATGATGACAGTTCGCCCCATCTTGATGATTGGCAACCCGACGCTAAGAGAGAAGTCGGATGACGTCCACTTTGGAGAAGACAACCTGACGGAGATCATCCGTGATCTGGCCGATACGCTATATAACTTTCAGCGCGCCAAAGGGATCGGCAGGGCCATCGCGGGCATCCAAATTGGCTATCCCAAACGGATCGTCTATATGGAAGCCGGCGGGAGAAGCATCGTGATGATCAACCCCCGGATTATCGAAAGAAGTGAGGAAACCTTCGAGGTCTGGGATAGCTGCTTCAGCGCCGACGTGGCCTTCTTTGGGAAGACCGTGCGAAATCGCGCCATCACCGTGGCATACGGCGACGAAGATCAAAACGAGGTGACGGAACGATTTGAGGATGATCTCTCTGAGCTTTTCCAACACGAAATCGATCATCTAGACGGCATCCTGTTCACCGATCGCATCATCAACAACGAGATCATCATGAGAAGCGAGTGGGAGAAGCTGTAAGTAAGCAAAAGCATAACTACAAGGAGGCTTGTGTCTCAAAGTATTCGCCATGTCGTGCCAGGCTCTCGCCGGATTGCTAAATCCGGCGGTTAGGCGGGGATTTAACAATCCCCTCGGAGCCAGGGGGCCAAATGGCGAAGACTTTGTGACAGTAACCAAGGAGCAAATCTACGATATGCCAGAAACCATTCTAGTCGTCGATGACGAGATGCAAATTGTACGGGTCGTGCGCGAGTATCTGAAGCAGGCGGGGTTTCGCGTGGCGACGGCCTACGATGGCGAGGAAGCACTCTACGCGGCCCGCCAATCGCGCCCGGATTTGGTGGTGTTGGATCTGAATCTGCCCAAGATGGACGGCCTGGCCTTCACGCGCAAACTGCGAGCCGAGCAGCCCGACGTCGCCATCATTATACTCACCGCGCGCGTCGAGGAGACCGACCGCATCGTGGGCCTGGAGCTGGGTGCCGATGACTACGTCACCAAGCCCTTCAGTCCGCGCGAGTTGGTGGCGCGCGTGCGCGCCGTCCTGCGCCGCACCCAGGCCGGCCCGACGCCCGCGCCCGTGCTCCGCGTCGGCGATCTGGTGCTGGATAAGGATCGCCGCGAGGCGCGCCAGGGCGAGACCGCGTTAGATCTGACGCCCACGGAGTTCGATCTGCTGGCCGCGTTGATGGCCGCGCCGGGCCACGCCTTCAGTCGCGCCGAGCTGCTGGAGACGATCCACGGCGTCGCCTTCGAGGCCTATGAGCGGACCATCGACGCCCACATCAAGAATTTACGCCAGAAGATCGAGCCGGACACCGACGCACCGACCTACATCGAGACGGTGCGCGGCGTGGGCTACCGCTTTAATGATCAACTCGATCCGCCAGCCAAGGCCCAGATTTAAACAGCCCCGATGAACCTCTATCAGAAGGGATTACTGGCCTTCGTGGCCGTCATCCTCATCGCCGTGGTGTTGGTCGCGGCGCTCATCGCGCAGCAGACGACGACGGAGTTCCGCTATTACACGGTGCTCTACAGCAATCGCACACAGATGATCGCGGGCGCGCTGGCCCAGTATTATCAAAGCCACGGGGGTTGGGCCGATCTCGATACGGGGGAGCTGCCCCACGCGCCCAGTTCCCCCGGCTACGGGCGGCGGACCGGCGCGGCGAGCAACAGCAGCGAAGGCCCCGACTGGACCTACCGCGTCGCGGATACAGCGGGGCGCGTCGTGGCGGATGCGGATGCGCCGGCGACGGGCGCGCTCTCCCAGGCCGAGATCGAGCGCGCGCTCCCCATCACCGTGGAGGGCGAGCGGGTCGGCTATCTCCTGCCCGATAATCAAGCCTCCCACAGCGTCGTGCTGGACGCGCCGGCGGAGTTCTTCTTGGATCAGGTGCGCAGCGCCGCCGTGTTGGGCGGACTGGCGGCCTTTCTGGCCGCGATGGTGTTGGCCGCCGTGCTGACTCGGGGCATCGTCGCGCCGCTGCGCACGCTGACAGCGGCCACGGAGCGCATAGCCGAGGGAGATTTGGACGCGCACGCGCCGGTCCGGGGCAGCGACGAGATCGCGCAGTTGGCGGAGACCTTCAACGCGATGGCGGAGAGCCTCCGCCGCGCCGAGGCCGCCCGCCGCGCCCAGACCTCCGACATCGCCCACGAGCTACGCAATCCGATGGCCGCGCTCCAAGGGACGTTGGAGGCGTTAGCCGATGGCATCTACACGCCGACGCAGGAGAACATCCAGCCGGCGTTGGATCAGGTGCAGACGCTCAATCGCCTGGTCGATGATCTGCGGATGCTATCCCAGGCGGATGCGGGCGCGCTGCGATTGGAGCGCCATCCGGTGCGCTTAGATGAACTGTTGGCCCGCGCCGCGACAGTGCATCAGAAGATCATGGCGGAAAAGGGCATCACGATGAAGCTTCAGCTTCCCCCCACCCCACCCGTGCGCGTCGATTACGAGCGGATCATGCAGGTCATCAACAATATCCTGAGCAACGCTGCCCGCTACGTCCCCGCCGGCGGCGAGGTGCGTATCACACTTGGCACAGATTCAGATGATGGGGGCGTCACCGCGCGCATCACAGATAACGGCCCCGGCCTCCGAGCGGCGGAGTACGAGCTTCTCTTCGAGCGCTTCTGGCGCGGCGATGCCTCGCGCAGTCGGGCGACGGGTGGCTCCGGGCTGGGCTTAGCCATCGCGCGTCGCATCATCGAACTGCACGGCGGGCGCATCTGGGCCGAGCCAACCCCCGGCGGCGGCCTGACCATCGCCTTCTGGCTGCCTCAGGTCTCCTCGTAGTTCTGCCCTCATCTGTATCGCAATAATCCTCTGATAGACTGCCCTTTAGCGCTTTATCTGCAATGCTGACAAATCTTCTCACACACCACATCGTTCCTTCATCATTTCTTCACACGGCTCGGCTATACTTGGGCCAGATCGGAAAAACAAACACCCAAGTCAAGTCAAAGGAGCGATTCAAATGAATAAAGCGAAGTTCAACTATCTGTTAGATGTCGTGATTGCGTTGGCGTTTGTACTCGCGGGGATCACGGGCGTGGCGTTCTTGCTGATGGGCAGCGGCGGCTATCAAGGCGGCAACAACCCCGCCTTCCAAACCGCGCTGCTGGGCATCAGCCGCACCGTCTGGAGCGATCTTCACACGTTGAGCAGCCTGGTAATGATGGCCGGCGTCGGCGCGCACCTGGTCTTCCATTGGAACTGGATCGTCTGTATGACCAAGCGGATGCTTAAAGATATGCTGCCGGCGTTCCCTCGCCGTCGCCAGAAGCATGAAGAGTGTCAGGTCATCGCGTAAAAATCAGCAGATCAAACACAATCTAAAGTCAAAAGCCAAGGAGGCAATACAATGTTGAAGAAAATCGTCCAATTAAGTGTTATCGGTGCTTTACTGATCGCCTTAATCGGCGGCACGGCCTATGTCCTAATCAATCCCCAAGATACGGAAGCCGGGTGGGCCGGGGGTCAAAACCGCCAAGCAGCTTCACAGCCTGCGTCAGAAGTCAACGGCACGGGATACAGCGGCGGGGATCGCGGCGCAACCGAGCCACCAGCAAGAAATGAAAGAAGTGAAGCATTGGCGGGCAATGCATACGGCGAGGGCTTAGGTCAGGGCAAAGGCCCGGCCCAAGGCGCCAACGGCGTCCCTGGCGCAGGCGCGCTTGAAGGGGCTATCGGCGCGGGGGCATGGGAACAGATCCAAGGGATCGTAACGGAGATGGATCACGACTTAATGATAAAAACCACCGATGGGACGGAAATTCTCGTGGGCTTAGGCCCGGAGACCTATCGCGAGCAAGAGAGCTTCATCCTCACAGTTGGCGACGAGGTGATCATCAACGGCTACGAGGAAGATGGGGAGTTCAAAGCCAGCGTCGTCGAGAACCTGACGAGCGGCGAGCGCATCATCCTGCGCGATGAGGCCGGGCGCCCGATGTGGGGCGGCTGGCGCGGACGCGGGAATTAGTGAAACGACGGTTTAATAGCAGACGCAACAAGACGGCGCGGAGATCGAGTCTGATCTCCGCGCCGTCTTGTTATCCCCAAAACATATCAGCGATGAAACTTCTCCAGAAGCCTCATCGGAGGCTGCGAATCTAAGATTCACCTCGCTGCCGCACGGCGAGGCGGGCCAACACGATGCCCACCTCGTAGAGCACAATGAACGGCCCCGTGACCAACAACATCGTCACCGGATCGGTGGTCGGCGTGATGATGGCCGCCACCACCGCCGCCGCGAAGATCACGATCCGGCGCGCCTTCGTCAATCCCTCCGGCGCCACGATCCCCGCGCGCGCCAACCCATAGACGATCAACGGCGTCTGGAAGAGCAGCCCCATCCAAAAGAGCACCGTCGTCACAAACGAGAGGTACAAATCCAGCGAGTAGGTCGGCTGGACGACATCTTGCAAGAAGCCCATCAACACCGGCATACTGAACGGCACCAACACCGTCAGCGTGAAGAGCGTCCCCAGCGCAAACAACACAATCACGGCGGGGATGCCCAACAGCAGCAGGCGCTGTTCATTGGGAAGTAACCCCGGCGCGAGGAAGCCGTAGATCTGGTGGAGAATATAGGGCAGCGCGATGAGAAAGCCTAAAAAGAGCGCCACTTTGAAATAGATGACCGACGCTTCGGTGGGGCTGAGGACGATCAACTGGCTCTCTCGCAACGGCCACACCAACACTTCGATGACGCGATTGGAAAAGAGCAATCCAATCAACGCGCCGATGATTAGCGCCGCCACCGCCCGGATCAAACGGGTCCGCAGTTCGCCGATGTGCTCCAGGAGCGACATCTCCGGCCCCGCCATCTCCGGCTCGACCTCCCAGCCCTCCGACTCGTTCACTGTGATCTCGTCACGCTTGTTCATCTAATACGTCCTCATCCTCGGCGGCCTCAAGCTCCCGGCTCATCTGGGGCGACGTGGACAGCGCGCCTTCAGATTTTGTCGGATTATCGGCCCTCCCGGAAGAAGAAGATGCTGGCGGGGTCGCATCTATATCGGCCAAATTCACCTCGATTTGGCTGGCGATTTCCTGCCACATCTGCCGCGCAGAACGGACATAGCCGCCCAGTGTCTGGGCGATCCGCAATAAATCCTCCGGCCCAAACAAAATCAACCCGATGAGCGCCAGCGCCAACAACTCGCCAGGGCCAACGTTCAAAAATTCCATAGACTCAACTCCATACCACGCATCAACTTACATCAAAAGGGCGACGCCACCCAACGACGTCGCCCTTCGTTCAAAAGAACTGGGGAAATCCATCCGATCGTGATCGCGTTACGCCGCGTCCGACGTCGAGCTTTCCTCTCCTGTCTCCTTGTCCACATTCCCCTTTTTCATCTCGCGCTGAAACGAGCTGATGCTCTTGCCCAATTCCCCGCCCAATTTCGCAATCCTGTCCGGCCCGAAAATCAACAGCGCCAGCAACAACACCAAAAGCAATTCCATCGGCCCCACTCGAAATGGCATCTCTGCCTCCTTATCTTCATCTTCCTTATATATGGTTACTTACTTCTAGTCTACAGCTATATCGATAAAATTCAAGCCCGCGCTTTATCAAGCAAATTGCGGCAGATATGCAGCAAACTCCGTCAGGAAATCATCCAAGATCGCGCGAGCACACTCGATGTCATTGACCATCGGATCGAGCAGCAGCGCTTGCAGCGCGAGACCCCGATCCCCGTGGACGACGGCGTCGACCACCAGGGAATCTAACGCCAACTCCCGCCGGCACAGTTCCGCGATGGCAGGCGGCAGCGGCGGCATATTCAAGCCCTGGATACCTATGCCGGAGACCATCCCCGGCACCTCGACGATGGCGTCGTCCGGCAGATTGGGGATTTTGCCGTGGTTGGGCAGGTTGAGCTGCTCCTGATAGAGATTCTCGTTAAACGCGACCGCCGCCGCGATCTCGGCCACGCCCTCGCTGTACGTGTCCCTCAGCACATCCAAGGGCACCTCGCCCGCTAAGATAGCGGCCAACTGCGCCTGGCGCTCGACGCGCCGCTTCCGATTGCCGTCCCAGCTTTGCAATTTGAGATCGTATCTCTCCCACGGCCTGGCGACGGGATCGTGCGTCCACGCCAGATACTCGCAGACGTGACTATCGCCCGGCGTGGGCATCAGCCCGAAGATCTCGAACAACTCGCGGCTCAGCGGCTCGAAATCCCGCCGCATCTGACGCAGCCAGCGCTCCCGCAGCAGCGGGTAGAGATCCTCGCCCGTCGCCTTATCGCGAATATCAACCACCCACGAGAAGTGATTGATCCCGGCGGCTTTGATGTCCAAATGCTCGTAGCCGGCCCGCGCGATGGGGATAAAGTGCTGCAAGTTCGCGGCGTCCGTGTGGACATTGAAGCCCGGCGGCACAGGAATGTCCCAGCGATCCGCCAGCACCGTCGCGGCGATGGCGTAGCCCCAAACAAGTTGATGGCACATCCCCACCACCTGGATGTCGGTGTAGCGATCCACCACCCACGAGAGGCGCGTGACGGGGTTCGTGAAATTGAGATACCACGCCTCCGGGCAGAGGCGCTCCATATCCCGCGCGATGGCTAAGACGAGCGGCGCATTGCGGGCCGTGTGCGCGAAAGCGCCGGGGCCGCCGTTTTCGGCGTACGGCTGGCGCACGCCATACTTGAGGGGGATCTTCCAATCCAACTCCCAGACTTCCTCACGCGCCCCCACCTGCACCGAGACCGTCACGAAATCCGCGTCGGGCAGGGCCTCCTCGCGCTCAGTCGTCCCCCAGATCTTCATCTCGGCGTCCCACGCGGCGTTTAACTTCTGCGCCAACGTCACCATCGTCTCCAGAGCGGTGCCGTCAATATCGACCAACACCATCTCAGCGCCGCGCAGGCGCTCATTTCGCACAATCGAAGCTAAGTTATTCAATCCAAAGATGACGCTTCCGGCGCCGATGCACACGAGTTTTGGCAGATCAGGCATTATATTGATGTCCTCCGGGAAATTCATAAGTCGTCACCCTTGCGAAGGTTGCGGGAAGCGACGCAAGCAACACCCCCTTGACCCGGCGCCGATAATCCTGCCGCCGAGACGGGATGGTTCACAAATAGGTTGACACTTTTTTCGCGTTGTCCCAGGCCCGGCGGTTCCCACGGCCATCGGGCCGTTGGGTCAAAGAAAAACCACGGCCACCGGGCGTACTACGCCTTAGCGAAGTCGCCCTTCGGCGACTGAGTTCTAACCGGCGAAGGCCAGTTTCGTAAATGTAGCCGCGAATTTATTCGCCAGGCATCTATTTTCAAAGACAGAAATCTTCTACGAAAAATAAAAGTGCAAACCGATTTCTGCTATCTCTTGAACCATC
>CAZCAI010000151.1:1760-10970 GCA_964496595.1 uncultured Anaerolineales bacterium | reverse complement strand
CTCAGGACTTCAGTCCGGGATCATACAACATTTCACCCAAAAACCAATAAGAGCCTTCAGGTTATCTGCTGGCCCCGCCGATCAGTTCGACGTAGTTGGCGCGCTCGAACGCTGCGGGGTTGCTGCTTTCTTTGTGGCTGAGGATGCCGCGCATCTGAGGAATGGACTCGTACTCGTGCTCATCCATCCACTCGTTCATCCCCGCCACCAAAGCTCTAATTTTCTCCACGCCCTCTTTCATCAGGACGGAGCAGACGTTGGCTACATCCGCGCCGGCCATAATCGCCTTGACGGCATCCTCCGGCGTATGCACGCCCGTGGTCAGCGCCAGCGAGGCGTCGATCTGGCCGTACATAATCGCGATCCAGCGGAGAGGCAGGCGCATCTCCTCCGAGGTGCTCAAGACCAGCTTGCGCTTGGTGGTCAAGTTCTCGATGTCGAGATCCGGCTGATAGAAGCGGTTGAAGAAGACCAGGCCATCTGCCCCGGCTCGATCCAAGAGGGTGGCTATGTGGGGGATCGAACTGAAGAAGGGGTTGAGTTTGACCGCCACCGGGATTTTCACCTGATCTTTGACTTCGCTCAGAATGTAGAAATATTGCGCTTCGACCTGCGATCCGGTCAGTTTGTGGGAGGTGGGCAGGTAGTAGATATTGAGTTCGATGGCGTCCGCGCCGGCCTCCTCGAAGAGCGCCGCGTAGCGCGTCCAGCCGCCGGGGCTGTGGCCGTTCAGGCTGGCGATGATGGGAATATCCACCGCTGCTTTCGCCTCGTGGATTAACTCTAGATAGGCTTCTTCATCGCGCCGATAGGTCTCTAATGAGGGGAAGAAGTCGATGGATTCGGCGTAGCGGTATTTTGTCTCCTCGATGATGTCGTCCAACAAGGCGGCCTCTTGATCGATCTGCTCCTCGAAAAGCGAGTGTAGCGTGATCGCGCCCGCGCCGGCCGCCGCCATCTTCTTGATGGTCTCCAACTCGCTCGAAAGCGGTGAAGCGGATGGCACAATGGGATTTTTCAGCGTCAAGCCCATATACTTTGTGGTTAGATCTGCCATATCTTCTCTGTCTCCTTTCGCGTTATGTTTGATCGAATGGATGGTTGGGTGAATCCTATGCATTATGATAGTGCAGGATGGCGAAATCACAAGTGAGCGAAGATTTTAACCTGGCGAAGGTTCCGAGATAATCCTGCCAACGGTGACGCTGTCGAACGGCAGAGCGGATTTGAATTCACGATAATTGCGAAACCTTTGCCAGGATGGCAATGCAAAAACGCCCCCAGCGCGTGAGCACTGGGGGCGTGGTGATGCGATTGGACTTAAGCTATCAGTTGATGCTTACTCAGCCGCCCAACTGTAGTCCATCTCGGCCATCTGCTTGTAGATGTTCCAACGCGCGACGGCATCCTCTTGCGCCAGCTTCGCCAGGCGCTCGGCCCGCTCCGGATCGGATTGGGTCAGCATGCGGAAGCGCGTCTCGTTGTACATGTACTCCTTGATGGGGAGCTTCGGCTCTTTGGAGTCCAGTTGCAGCGGGTTCTTGCCCTCGGCCTTGAGGCGCGGATCGTAGCGGTAGAGGATCCACGCGCCGGAATCCACGGCCTTCTGTTGCTGGTCGAAGCCGTACTTCAGGTTGTAGCCGTGGGCGATGCAGTGGGTGTAGGAGATGATGAGGCTGGGGCCGTTGTAGGATTCGGCTTCGCGGAAGGCCTTGAGCGTTTGGCGATCACTGGCGCCCATCGCGACCTGGGCCACGTAGATGTTGCCGTAGGTCATCGCCATCATCCCCAGATCCTTCTTGGGCAGCTCGCGCCCGGCGGCGGCGAACTTCGCTACCGCGCCACGCGGGGTCGCCTTGGACATCTGCCCGCCGGTGTTGGAGTAGACCTGGGTATCCAGGACGAGGACGTTCACATCGCGGCCCTGGGCCAGGACGTGATCCAGGCCGCCGTAGCCGATGTCGTAGGCCCAACCATCGCCGCCGACGATCCACACGGAGCGGCGGACCAGCACGTGGGCCAGACTCAGCAAGTCCCTGGCCTCCAGCGAGTCCAGATCCGCCAAACGCTCCTTGAGCTGGGCCACGCGCTTGCGCTGCGCGATGTAATCGGCCTCGGTGCTCTGCTCGGCGTTGAGAATCTCATCGGCCAAATCGCCGCCGATCTTGTCGCTGAGCTTGCGCAGCAACTTCTGCGCGAAGGCGATTTGCTCATCTAACGTCAGGCGGAAGCCGAAGCCAAACTCGGCGTTGTCCTCGAACAAGCTGTTGTTCCACGCCGGGCCACGGCCCTCTGCATTGACTGTGTAGGGCGTCGTGGGCATATAGCCGCCGTAGATGGAGGAACAGCCGGTCGCATTGGCGATCACGGCGCGATCCCCGTATAACTGCGTGAGCAAGCGGACGTAGGGGGTCTCGCCACAGCCGGCGCAGGCCCCGGAGAACTCGAAGAGCGGTTGCAGGAGTTGTGAGTCCTTGACGCGGTCGAGGTTGAGTTCGTTGCGGTCGTAGTGGGGCAGCTCGTCGCGGAAGAATTCGTAATACTCGCGCTCGCGATCCCGGATCGGGGATTGCGGCGTCATATTGATGGCCTTGTGGTCGGGATTTTCGCGATCCTTGGCGGGGCAGACTTCCACACAGAGACCGCAGCCGGTGCAATCCTCCGGCGCGACCTGAATAGTAAACGCCTGTCCCTTGAATTCACGGCCCCGAGCGTCGGTGGAGCGGAAGCCTTCCGGCGCATCCTCCAGCAACTCTGGATCGTAGATTTTCATACGGATGACCGCGTGCGGGCAGGCCATCGCGCACTTACCGCATTGGATGCAGACATCGGCGTCCCACACGGGGATTTCCTGCGCGACGTTGCGCTTCTCCCATTGGGTCGTCCCGACGGGGTAGGTGCCATCCTCCGGCAACTTGGAGACGGGCAGCTCATCGCCTTTGCGGGTGATCATCTTTGCGATCACGTCTTGCACGAATTCGGGCGCCTCTTCTGGCACCACGGCCGGCTTTTCGCGGTCGCTGGTGGCTTCGTCCGGTACCTCGATCTGGTGCAGATTCTCCAGCGCGTGATCCACCGCCGCGTAGTTCATCTTCACGATCTTTTCGCCCTTCTTGCCGTAGGTCTTCTTGATCGATTTTTTGATGCGCTCGATGGCTTCGTCCTTGGGCAGGACGCCGGAGAGGGCGAAGAAGCAGGTCTGCATAATCGTATTGATGCGCACGCCCAGGCCGGCCTTTTTGGCGACCTCGTAGGCGTCAATGGTGTAGAACTTCAGATCCTTGTCGATGATCTCTTGCTGCACGCTGCGCGGTAGCTTGTCCCAGACCTCGTCGGCGGGGTGGGGGGCGTTCAGCAGGAAGGTCGCGCCGGGTTCGGCGGTCTCCAGAACATCGAATTGCTCCAGGAAGACGAACTGGTGGCAGCCGACGAAGTTGGCGAAGTTGATGAGGCAGGTCTGGCGGATGGGGCGCGGCCCGAATCGCAGGTGCGAGACGGTCACCGAGCCGGACTTCTTCGCGTCGTACTGGAAGTAGCCCTGGGCGTAGTTGTCGGTGCCCTCGCCGATGATCTTGATGGAGTTCTTGTTCGCGCCCACAGTCCCGTCGGAGCCGAGGCCGTAGAAGAGCGCGCGCACGACATCCTCTGGCTCGATGTTGAAGCTGGGGTCGTAGTCGATGCTCAGGTTGGTGACGTCGTCCTCGATGCCCACGGTGAAGTGGCGCTTCGGCGTGTCTTTGGCCATCTCATCGAAGACGCCCTTGACCATCGCCGGCGTGAACTCTTTGCTGGAAAGCCCGTAGCGGCCGCCGATGACTTTGACGTCGCGCCCGGCTTTCACCATCGCATCGACGCAATCTTGATAGAGCGGCTCGCCGGCGCTGCCCGGTTCCTTGGTGCGATCCAGGGCGGCCAGCATCTTGACGCTTCCCGGCAGCGCTGCGACGAAGTCCGCCACGCTGAAGGGGCGATAGAGGTGGACTTTGAGCAGGCCGACCTTTTCGCCTTTGTCCACTAAATATTCGACGGTCTCGTGGGTTACCTCGGCGCCGGAGCCCATCAGGACGATGACGCGCTCGGCGTCGGGCGCGCCGACGTAGTCGAAGAGGTGATACTGGCGGCCGGTCAGTTCGGCGAATTTGTCCATCGCTTCCTGGACGATGCCGGGCGCCTTTTCGTAGTAGGGATTCACGGCCTCGCGGGCCTGGAAGTAGACATCCGGCCCCTGCGAAATCCCGCGCACAACGGGATGATCGGGATTGAGGCCGCGCTCGCGATGCTTTTTGACCATATCGTCATCGATCATCGCTTTCATATCTTTAGACTCGAGCTGCTTGATCTTGTTGATCTCGTGGCTGGTGCGGAAGCCATCGAAGAAGTGGACGAAGGGTATTTGGGTGTTCAAGGCGGCGGCCTGGGTGATCAGCGTGAAGTCGTGCGCTTCCTGGACGGAGTTGCTGGCCATCAGGCCGAAGCCGGTGTTGCGGGTGGACATCACATCGCTGTGATCGCCGAAGATGGAGAGCGCCTGCGCCGCCAGGCTGCGGGCAGAGACGTTGAAGACGGCGGGGGTCAATTCGCCGGCGATCTTGTGCATGTTGGGGATCATCAGGAGCAAGCCTTGAGATGCGGTGAAGGTCGTGGTCAGCGCGCCGGTTTGCAACGCGCCGTGGACGGCGCCGGCCGCGCCGCCCTCGGCCTGCATCTCGGCGACTAAGGGCACGGCGCCCCAGATGTTGGTCTCGCCCTTGGCTGATAATTCATCCGCCAACTCACCCATCGAGCTGGAAGGCGTAATCGGGTAGATGGCAATCACCTCATTGATTTTGTGCGCAACTTGCGTGCATGCGGTATTGCCGTCTATGGTAACCATTTTGCGTTTCGCCATTTAAAATCCTCCTAACTAACTTGAATAAATAGTGTGATATGAGAAGTTACTACTCAAGCATACTTATGATACCCGGTGCTTTGGATGGGCTGCGTGCTGTTACGCGGAGATGTAACGCGCCTGTCTGGTACATCCGCGCCAGGGATGCCCGTTGGGCAGGCTTCGCCCCCTCGAGTAGTAACGGAAGAACAATCCCAAGCAGACAAATGAGATAGGTCTGCAATCCAAGTAATAATTATAGCATAGCGTTTTTTCTGGTCAAAAGTTCCCGGCGCTGCGCCCCCTGCGAAGGTTCCTGTGAGACATTGATAGCGGTGTGCTGTCCGGTGGGGGTGTGGGTTTTTGGTGTCGGAAGCCGTTGTGCAATCTTCGCAAGGGTTGGGTTTGCGCTACACCTTCAATTCGGCTTGTGTCTCAAAGTATTCGCCATGTCGTGCCAGGCTCTCTCCGGATTGCTAAATCCGGCGGTTAGGCGGGGATTTGACAATCCCCTCGGAGCCAGGGGGCCAGGTGGCGAAGACTTTGTGACAGTAACAAATGCGTATATCCCAGAATTTCACAAACCTGGGCCGCGATCTCCGTGCCCCCCACTGTCGTATTGCCGAGAAATCGTCACGACTGCCATGATCGCCTCCTTATATACAGGATTGATTGGATGTGTGGATTGGCCCTACTACAGCGCGGCATAAATGGCTCCCCAGTTAAATTTGCTCCCAGGGGATCGTCAGATCCCCGTTCCGACGTAGAGTCGCGGATCTGACGATCCGCTCCGAGCGTAGCTAACTGGGGAGGAACTTCCGCCGAGGTGTACTACGCTCTTCTATTTATATACCACATCGGTAATTCCTCAAGACGAAAGGTCCGTCCTACATAGCCTGCCGCCTGATTTAAAAGACATTGGCTCTTGAATATATAATAAAATGATATTTATGCTCTTTTTTGAAAATTTAAAACTCAACTCTTGGCAAAGCATGCAAAAGGCCTTAAAATGATAGTAGGGGGGATATACTTCCGCAACTGCGTTTATCAGATTTCAGCTTTGGTGAATTGTTGGCGGGTCAGTATCTCCAAACTTCCTCTTTAGTCCATCTAGTCACGGCTTAAATCCTTCACCCTCTTTACTCCTGACGTTAAACCAAGCGCTGGTCTGACCCTGCCGCAACTGGCTTCAATGGTTTAGTTCCACAATTTTCAAACCGATGGAAAAGGAGAGGTAACGATGATGGGGAAAAGAAGTATGGTGCTTGCACGTCTATTAACGGTAGTCTCTTTGTTCTGGATGATTTTAGCTCCTCCATTTATGGGGCCAGGGGATCCGAGGGGCATCGTTGCGGCAGCCTATGATGCGGCCGCATCGCTGGAGACGGTGATGCGGGACGATCCACCGCCGGCCGAATCGGAGGCTCTTCTGAAAAACGAAGCGCTCCCCACGCCGACGCCGTCGCTTACCGAGGATGAGCGGGGGCAGCGCGAGCGAGAAGCAGCCATTCGCGAAGGGTGGGAGGCGCTGGAGATGGCGCGCCAGCAGGGGCCGGAGGCGGTCGTCGCGCTCTTAGATACGCTGCACGGCCCCGCGCTCGATGCGGCGCTGCCCGAAATCCAGGCGGCGCAGGAGCGATTAGCCGCATCCGAGCCGCCCCCACCGCGCGGGCCGATGAGTCAGATCGACGAGCAGGCCGCGTTGGAGGCGCAACGCCAAATCGAAGCGGCTAACCGCGCCCAGGCGCTGACCGACCCCACCGATCCAGCCGAGGGTCAGGCAGCAGCGCCGCGCATGCCCCGTCAAATCCACGCGCCCACCGACGCGACTACCCGCACCGTCGGCGCGGGCTGTACCTACGCCACCGTCACGGCCGCGATCGCGGCGGCCAATCCCGGCGATACGCTGCTCATCGAGGGGGGCGTTACCTTTGAGGAGAACGTCACCCTCCCCATCAGCTTGACGCTACAAGGCGGCTACGATGGATGCGCCAGCGGCTCGGCGGATCGCACGACCGTCGACGGCGGGGCCAGCGGGCGCGTCTTTGAGATCCACCGAATGCTGGACGTCACCCTGGAGAATCTGATTGTCACCAACGGGGACATCGGATTGGAGGGCGGCGGCATCCGCTTCGCTGTCGGCGATGGCGTCGGCAGTCTCACGCTGAGCAATGTGGACATCCACGGGAACACGGCGGTGTGGGGCGGCGGACTGTGGGTCGGCATGGATGCCGAGGTGACGGGCGAGAACGTCCAAATCTACGACAACACCGCCAGCGACTACGGCGGCGGCATCCGCCTGTACGGCGGACGCGCCACATTCGAGAACAGCAACATCTATGACAACTCGGCGCCGAGGGGCGGCGGCGTGTATGCCACACAGGAGGATGGCTTCGCGCCACGCCTGAATCTGCCGGCCTCTGCCGACCTCTATGAAAATCAGGCTCTGACCGGCGACGGCTTCGGCGGCGGGATCTATATGCGCCAGGGCACTGTGTCGCTGGCGGAGTGTTCGGATATTTACTCCAACGATGCTGTTAAGGGCGGCGGGGCCTATCTGATCACCTCCACCCTCACTGTTGATGGCGCCTGCTCGGAGGTGAATTACAACACCGCCGCCGAGGACGGCGGGGGGATCTACGCCCAAGGCAGTAACATCAATCTGGATGAGGATGCCGAGATCCAGTTCAACGACGCCGGTTCGGGCGGCTCTGGCTCCGGCGGTGGGGCCTACCTCGATGACTGCACCCTGTACAGCGACAAGGCCAGCATCAACAATAACTCCGCGCCGAATTACGGCGGCGGCGTGTACGCGGTCAACGGCTCTGACTTCGATATGGACCTGGGGACTTATACCTGCCTGGGTCCGCGATGTAGCCGATTATATAACAATATAGCGGGCAGTTACGGCGGCGGTGTCTACCTGGACGACAGCTCCGCCTGGCTGGATAACACCTTCGTCGAGAACAATCGGGGCACGCTGGGCGGCGGGATCTATAGCCGCAATAGCTCGCTCTATCTCAACAACAGCCTGGTCGCCCGTAACGACGCTACCGTTGGCGCGGGCGATGGCGTCCGCCTGTACACCGGCGCGACGCTGACGGGCCAGGGGAATACCTTCGCCTACAATGAATCCGGCGGGGGCAGCACCGGAGAGGCCATCGGTATGTCCGGCGCGACGTTATCGTTGCGCAACTCGATAGTGTGGGGACACACCACCAGCATTGACGATGCTGGACAGACCGTCACCTGCTCTGACGTCCAAGGCGGCTACGCCGGCGCGGGCAACTTGAATGTCGATCCGCAGTTCGTCGCCCCGGGCAGCGCCGACTATCACCTGCAAATCACCAGCCCGGTCATCGACCGTTGTGCGAGCGGCTCCAGCACCGACTTCGATAACGAGCGGCGGCCTATCATCCAGAGCAGCATGGCGACCCCCTACGATATGGGCGCGGACGAGTTCAGCATGCCCCGCGTGGGCATCAACGGCGACGGCTGCGTGTACGGCACCATCCAGCAAGCGGTCAACGCCGCCAGCGACGGCGACACGCTCCAGATCGCCGAGGGAGTCTACTTCGAGAACGTGGACATCTACAATAAAGATGTCACCCTGGAAGGCGGTTACGACGATGCCGACTGCACCACTGCCGGCGCTGGCGCGACCCGCGTGGATGGCAGCGTCAGGAGCGACAGCACCTTCGGCGTTGACGACGCCATCGTGACGCTGCGCAACCTGCGCAGTGCCGGGGGCGCCGGCATCGGCGGCGGCGTTGCTGCCGGTAATAACGCTCAGGTGACACTGGATAACACCGCCGTGTCCGACAATCACGGCACCTACGGCGGCGGCGTCTACGTCGGCACAACTTCCGTCGTGACCCTCACTAACGCTTCGGAGGTGCACGATAACACTGCCTCGATCCACGGCGGCGGCGCGCGGGTGTGGGGCAAGCTGGTCTCTCTGGATACAACGTCGGACATCAATGATAACTCGGCCCCCCACGGCGGCGGCGTTTCGGTGCCTGGGGGACGGTTGGTGCTTAATCAGGCGGATATGAGCGGCAATCAAGCCACCGCCGCGGACGGCAAGGGCGGCGCGATTTATGTGGAAAACAGCGGGGTCGTCACGCTGACGGGCAACGTCTGGATCTACGACGACAACCGGGCCTACGATGGGGCCGGCGTCTACGCCGACGCCTCCCAGGTCTCCTTGGGGACGGCTACCATCGGCGGGAACACGGCGTCAAATGAGGGCGGCGGCATCTACCTGACCAACGGCAGCACCCTCTCCGCGTTCGACGCTAAAGTCGGCCACCATACTGCTCCCTACGGCAATGAAGCGGCCA
>CAZCAI010000151.1:0-1660 GCA_964496595.1 uncultured Anaerolineales bacterium | reverse complement strand
GCGGCGCGCTCGATTTCACCGGCGGCTGGACGCTGCGCAGCAATGATGCCGGCGAGAACGGCGGCGTCGTTGCTGTGGTGGGCACGGCGGACGCGGATTTCGATGCTGGGAGCTACAGTCTTATCTACAATAACAGTGCCGGGATCAACGGTGGCGCGATCTACGTGGAAAATACAGATACTGTCCAGATGCGTGCTGTCAGCGGTTCGCAAGTTTACGTTTATGCCAACCAGGCGGGCGAAAGCGGCGGCGCGCTCTATTCGGATAGCGGCGCGACTTTTGATGTCTATGGTCAAGTGAACTTTGACCGCAACTGGGCCTCCAACGGCCCTGGCGGCGCGGTCTATATTGGCGGCGGCGGGACGCTCTGGTTGGATGATTACGTGACTTCTATCCCAGAGTTATGGGATAACCGCGCCTACAATAGTGACGGCGGCGCGGTCTATGCCGCTGGTGGCGCGACGGTGGAATGCGACGGCGCGATGTTAGGGCACGAGGGCGAGGGAAACTTGGCCGTCGCTGGCAGCGGCGGCGCGATCTACCTGAGTGGCAGTACGCTAGATTCCGATAACTGTACCTTCGTCGATAACGAGGCGGAGAATCACGGCGGCGCGATCGCGGCCTACACCTCGACGGTGGACATCTACGCCACCTATGCCGCGCCGGCCATGGCGGCGCGTTCGAGCCGCTTTGAGCGCGGCCCGCACGCCCCCCTCGCCTCCGGCTGCGATCCTACCGCCGGCCTGTGCAGCGCCTTCTCCGGCAACGTCGCCGATAGCGATGAAAACGACGCAGGTCGGGGCGGCGCGCTCTACACCAACGATGGCAGCACGCGCATCGCGCACACGCACTTCTACAGCAACACCGCCACGCGCGGCGGAGCGATCTACCAGACGGGGAGCGACGCCCTGGCCGACGTTGCTAACACGCTCATCTACAGCAACACGTCGACGGCCAATTTCGGATCCGGCATCTGCACTGAGGGGGGGGCGTTCACCGTCACTCATATCACGCTGGCGAACAACATCAATGGCGCGGGATATTCCCAGTCCAACACCGAGGGCTATGCGGCGAACAGCATCGCCTGGGGCAACGCGAATGGCGGCTTCTGGATCACCAGCGGGCCGCTTACCGGGACGTGTAACATCGACCAGAGCAACAACGTCGGCAACGTTGATGATCCCCACTTTGCGGACGCCAGCAATGGCGACTTCCACCTTCTCGGCGATTCTCCCGCCATCGACGCCTGCGACGACGGTCTCAGCCCCGACCTCGACAACGTGCTGCGCCCGGCCATCTCCGGCTACGATATGGGCGCGTTTGAATATCCCCACGGCGTGGCCTTCGCGCCGGATCGCGTCGGCGTCGGTTATCCCGCGTCGGAGTTGCACTACACGCACACGCTCACCAACATCGGCGGCCTCGCCGATACCTACACCTTGACCGCGCAATCCGGCCACGGCTGGCCCGTGACGACTGATCCCGCGCCCACCGTGACGTTGGCGGCAGGGCAGGCGGCGCTCGTCACGGCGACGCTCCACATCCCGGCGGGCATCCTCAGCGATACCATCGACACCGCGTACATCACGGCCACCTCTGCCGCCGATCCCGTGCTGGCCGCCGTCGTGACCGACACCACGACCATCGGCTTCGCGCCGGG
>CAZCAI010000150.1:0-11282 GCA_964496595.1 uncultured Anaerolineales bacterium | reverse complement strand
TAACAGGCGATTTTCTGGGGAAAAGCATCAGGTTTTGGAAAGTTTTATCGCCATATAAATTAAACCGATATTGAGGAGGGAAAACAACATGACACACAAAAACCAGGGAGGCAAATTTGGGTCGTTCGTGCTGGGGCTTCTCATCGGGGCCGCCGGCGGCGTGACGTGGGCGATGTTGAAGGCGCCGCAATCCGGCGAACAGACGCGCAAGCAGTTTCAACAAACCACGGATGAACTGCGCCAAGAGGCCGACCGGATCGTCTCGACGGCCCGGACGCATCTCCAAGAGGCGAAGGCAGAGATTTCTCAGCATGCCGCCGACATTCAGACGGAGGGCGAGTCCGCGCTTGAGGAGTCGAAGAAGTCGCTGAAGCGCGGCGTCCAGAACGTTCAAGAGGAGACGGAAGCAGCCTGAAACATTAGATCGCGCAAAAGTACAAGAACCAGGGGCGCCCAACGGGTGAAGTAGCCCATCGGGCGCCCCTGGCATAGCGGCACAGACAAAGCAAAAAAGAATGGAAAGGATCGCACTATGTTTCCTGTTGGAGATGAGGACAGTCCTAAAATCGGTCTTCAGTTACTGACGTTGTCCTTTATCGGCCTCAATGTGGTAGTGTTTCTCTACCAGATTTCCCTCAGCCCCGCTCAACTTGAGCAATTCATCCGCACCTACGGGGTCGTGCCCGCCGAGATTATGCGCGGGCAAAATCTGATCTCGCTGCTGACCTCGATGTTTATGCACGGCGGCTGGATGCATCTCTTCGGCAATATGCTCTCCCTCTGGATCTTTGGCGATAATGTGGAGGCGGTGATGGGCAAGCCGCTCTATTTAGTATTCTACCTCGCGGGCGGCTTAGCGGCCTCGGCCGTTCACATCCTCTTCAGCTTAGGCTCCACCATCCCCAGCCTGGGCGCGAGCGGCGCAATCGCCGCCGTGATGGGCGCCTACGTCGTGATGTTCCCCAAGGCGCGTGTGCGGGTGATCGCCGGGGAATCGAGGCGGGTGACCCGCGTCACAGCGCTGATGTTCGTCGGCCTCTGGTTCGTGCTCCAGTTCTTCAACGGCGTCGCCAGCCTCGGCGTGGACTCCGCACAGACGGGCGGCGTCGCCTACTGGGCGCACATTGGCGGGCTTGTCGCGGGCGTGATCGCCGGATATGTCGCGCGAGCTATCCCGCCCTTGGACGCGAAACGCGCCTCGTTGGTCCGGGATACTTAATACTACCACCTTGACGCAGGCCCACACACGCTCGTCCATACGCCCGAAAAATAATACGAATCCGGTTTGTTATGATTGACGTGCGGACGATTGCCGCACATTTTTCCCCATCCAGGCATTAGCCCCGATGCCGTTATCAAGGCGAAATTGGTGCTGCATTTTAAGTTGGCCTCATCGTTGCCGTCATCTCACCGCATTTTCGCCTTGTAATTTCCTTCGTTTTCGGATGAGCATCGCGATGACGGGCGCCCCGCCCATAATGACGTTTAAGCCAATCGCTGTGTAGAACTTCCACGACGTGGGATCTTTGATCGCGTCCCCTAAAAATACCAGGGAGGTTGTTCCCGGAACAATACCCAGGGCAGTGGCTAAGAGATAAGTTGACGCCGGAACTCTGGTCAGGCCGGCGAGATAGCTCTGCACCTCCCACGGAAGAATGGGTACGAAACGCATCAGTAAGATGAAGATAAACCCTCTGCTACTTTCGGATTGCTGGTAGATCTCCTCAAACTTTTTGCCCTCCATCTTGGATTCAACCCACTCGCGTCCCAAATGGCGCGCCAGCATAAACGGTACGAGCGATGATGTCGTGGCGATGCCGATGACGAGCAAGGTTCCCCTCAGCGTGCCAAAAAGTAGGCCGCCCAAGGGTGAAAGTATCGCCGCCAGAAAGGGAATGGGGGAACTGATGATATAAATGAACGCGTAAATCACAGGCGCCCACGAGCCAAAGCTTTCGATGAATGCCTGGATAGTTTCGGGGTTGAATTCATCGTAGAGGGAGAAGGGGCATGCAGATACCACAAGAATCCCAAAGACGAGAATGAAGACAATAGGCACAACCCATACCCAGGATCGATTTTTCGCCTCTAATGTCATAATCTCCAATTTCCTCCAGCCGCAACTATGCTTTTACGCCGCTCCGATGCACTTTCCTCCCGGCTCAAGCGGTAGACGCGCGCAATGTCTTCGACCCGTCGCTTTTAGTATAGCCGGGGCGGGGCGTTTGGTATAGATGATGAGATGCTGTTCGGAAAAACGATAGGTGATCAAACATCCCCCTCAGAGCTTGGGCTTTCGCAGTTACGATCCGTCTTCTCACAGGTTATCCATAGACAGGATAGCTTCTGAGATGGAGGCCAAAAACTTAATCGCGATCGCGTTGGCGCCCGCTACTTCTGCGCACAAATGAAAACACGGCCCTCTTCCTCCGGCGCGGCGAGGGGCACATCCAGGGCCTGCACGCGCGCGAAGTGAACGTGGCTGAATCCGACCTGCTGCAAGCTCGCGGCGACGGCCTCCAGATCGAAGGCGGTGTTATAGACGACCTCGTCGAAGCGCTCGAAGCGCTCATCCTCCTGGCGGAAGAAGCCGGTGATGTAGGTGTAGGCGCGCCGCATCTCTTTCACGACGACGCCCCGATTGATCAGCAGCAAATCCGGTTCGTCCTGGACGGTGACGCCGCCCCAGCGATGCAGCCCGGCCAACGTGTTCAGATCGAAGATGAACCAGCCCGCGTCCAACAACACCCCATAGACCGAGTGAAAGCAGCTTCCCAGCGCCGTCAGGTCGGGAAGATGATTCAGCGTGTCATAGGTGGCGACCACCAGGCCAAAATCCTCATCGAGCGCGAACTCCGCCGCATCCCCCACCACGAAGCGCGCCTGCTCCTCGACCAAATACTCCGGCGCGTTCTCCCGCGCGACCGCCAACATCGCCGAGGAGAGATCCAATCCCGTGACGCGATAGCCGTGCTCCAGGAAGTGCAGCGCCAGCTTCCCCGTGCCGCAGCCCAAATCCAGCAGGGTTTTGGGGATGGGATCGGTCATCTTCTGCTCGTAAAAGCTCCGAATCAGGGGCGAGACCTGGTTGGCGAAGGCGCTCCATCGCATATTGTAGATGCGAGCAAATTTTTCTCCATAGGCTTGGGGCATGATGTTCTCCTTTTCAGCGTCGCAGCGTCGCAGCGTGTTAGCGTCACAGCGTCGCAGCGGATCAGTTCTCTTGGGCTTTTTTCTGCAATTCGTAGAGCTTGGTCAGCGCGTCGATGGGGGTGAGACTGTTGATGTCCAACTGGCGCAGGGCCTCGATGACCGGCGATTCCCTGGCGATGAGTACCGGCTGGAAGTCCTCCGGCCCCTGCGATTGGGTGCCGGGCCGGAACTCACCGCTCTCCAGATCCTCCAACAAGTCTTCCGCGCGATGGACGACAGGCGCGGGAATTCCCGCCAGCCGCGCCACGTGAATCCCGTAGGAGCGATCCGCGCCGCCCGGCGCGACCTGGTGCAGGAAGATGATGTCGCGCCCCTCCTCGACGACGTCCAAATTGAAGTTGCGCACGTGCGGCAGGCGTTCCTCCATCTCGATCAGCTCGTGATAGTGGGTGGCGAAGAGCGTGCGCGCGCGCCGCTCCGGGTGATTATGCAGATATTCGATCACGGCCCAGGCGATGGCCATGCCGTCGTAGGTGCTCGTGCCGCGCCCCACCTCATCCAAAATCAGCAGGCTGTGCGGCGTGGCGTGATGCAGGATGTTGGCCGTCTCCACCATCTCCACCATAAAGGTCGATTGGCCCGCCGCCAGTTCATCGGAGGCGCCGATGCGCGTGAAAATGCGATCCACCACGCCGATGTGCGCCCGATCCGCCGGCACAAAGCTGCCGATCTGGGCCAGCAGGACGATCAGGGCCGTCTGGCGGAGGAACATACTCTTGCCCGCCATATTCGGCCCGGTGATGATGTGAATGCGACTTTCGCCGTCCATCTCAAGGTTGTTGGGCGTGAACGGCTCGGAGAGTGTCTGCTCCGCCACGGGATGGCGCCCCTGCTCGATGGCCATCACGGGCGTCTCATCGAAGGTGGGGCGGACGTATTGCCGCTGAGCAGCGACCTCGGCCAGCGCAGCGGCCACATCGACGCGCGCCAAGGCGGCAGCGGTCGCGAGCAGCGCCCTGGCCTGGGCAGCGACCTGCGCGCAAATCTCGCGGAAGAGGCGCGATTCGATCTCCGCGATCCGCTCGTCGGCGTTGAGCACGATACTCTCGTGCTCCTTCAACTCTGGGATAAAGTAGCGCTCGGAGTTGGAGAGTGTCTGCTTACGAATGTACTCCTCCGGCACGTGCTCCAAATTCGCCCTGGTGACCTCGAGGTAATAGCCGAAGACCTTGTTGTAGCCCACCTTGAGGCTCTTGATGCCCGTGCGCCGCCGCTCCTTCTTCTGCAAATCCGCGATCCAATCGCGGGCGTCCCGCGCGGCATTGGCGATGCGATCCAACTCCTCGGAGAATCCGCCGCGAATTACGCGGTCGTTGCCCACCTGCGCGGGCGGATCATCGACGATGGCCTCGGCGATGAGATTCGCGACCTCGACCACGGGATCAAGGCCATCCAGCAGATGGGCGAAGCCGGGCAAGCTACCACTATCATTATTAGATAACGGCCGCAGCGCCGCCCGGAGCGTCGGCACGGAGGCGAGCGCCGAGCGGATGCCGACCAGATCCCGTGGCGAGGCGCGCCGCGCGACGACGCGATTGGTCATCCGCTCCAGATCGGGCGCCTGCTTGAGGTACTCGCGCACCTCCGCGCGCAGCAGACCGTCATTATAAAAACCCTGCACCTGATCCAGCCGCTGCTCCAGCACGGGGATGTCTAAGAGCGGCTGCGCCAGGCGTTGGAGCAGACGCCGGGCGCCCATGGCGGTGAAGGTGCGATCAATCACCCAGAGTAGGGAGCCGCGTCGCTCCCGGCGCAACGTCTCGGTGATCTCCAGGTTGCGCCAGGAGGCGGCGTCAATCGCCATAAAGTGATCGACGGTATAGGTGCGCAAGCCCGTGATCTGCGGCAGCACGCCCTTCTGCGTCTCCTGCAAGTAGGCCAATACCGCGCCGGCGGCCCGAATCGCCAGCGGCTTCCCTTCGCAGCCGAAGCCCTGGAGCGTCCGCGCGCTGAAGTGCTCGAGCAAATTTTGGCGCGCGGAATTTTTCTCGAAGCGGTAGCTGGGCCACGGCGTGAAGTGCGCGGAGATCTGGCCCACCAGCGCCTCTTCCGAACGCTGGCCCGGCTCGCCGGGATCGCGCTCCTGCCACGAGCCGGCGTTGGGGATCAGCACCTCGCGCGGCTGGAGGCGCGTCAACTCCTGCTGCACCGCGCCTAAGATATTGCCCTGGTCGGAGAGCTGCGTCGTCGCGAACTCGCCGGTGGAAATATCGGCGTAGGCGATGCCCGCGCGCTCGCCATCGACGACGGCGGCAGCCAGGTAGTTGGGGCGCTTCTCCTCCAGCAGGGCCGGCTCGGTCAAGGTGCCGGGCGTGACCACGCGCTCCACGCGGCGCTCCATCGGCCCGTGTCCATCCGGCTCACCGATCTGCTCGGCAATCGCGACGCGGTAGCCCTTCTCGATCAGCTTCGCGATATAGCCCTCGGCGGCGTGATGGGGCATGCCGGCCATCGGCACGCGCTGATTCTTAGCGACCGGCCGCGAGGTGAGCGTCAAATCCAACTCGCGGGCCACCAACTCGGCGTCCTCATCGAAGGTCTCGTAAAAATCGCCCAGTCGGAAGAAGAGAATGGCATCCGGGTGTTGGGCTTTGATACGCAGATACTGTTCACGTAACGGCGTTGTCTTTTTCTTATTCATAGTTGGAATTATACCGTCGAGCGCGGCATGTCACAAGGTATGAAATCCAGCAGGATTCCCCGATTGGCTCTTGACACGGAGATAAATTTTCCTTATAATAATATTATAAGGATATAACAATTACCCCGAAAGGTTGACCCATTCATTATGATCAACCGTAATTCTCCAATGCCCATCTATTATCAACTCAAACAAATCCTCAAGCAGCAAATTGATGAGGGAGACTTAGATGCTGGCGACAAACTCCCCACCGAGCGCGAGCTTTGCGATCTCTATAACATCAGCCGCGCCCCCGTGCGTCAGGCGCTTGCGGATTTGGTCAAAGAGGGTTACATCTACCGTCAAGCTGGCGTGGGCACCTTTGTCACCGAAGACCAACAAATCGAAAGCATTCCCTTCAATCTATTAGCCAACGATAAGTGGTGGGTCTCCCTGCTAGAGCGCACCATCACCCATTGGAACGAAAAACACCCCCAGCGCAACGTCCACCTCAACGTCGATATGCCCAAGCGAACTCAGTTCCATCAACATCTGTACACGGCCGTCGCGCGGGGGCAAGTGCCCGATATGATTTCTGTGGATTATGTATGGATGATGGAGTATGTGCGGACGGCTTACCTCGCGCCCTTTGATGAGTTGGATCCGGCGTGGGTGGATTGGCTGACGGAAGAGTTGGAGCCGATGGTCTACAAGAGCCACTTCATCGACGGGCACGTCTTCGGCATCCCGATGCAGGCGGATGTGACCGGGATGTGGTATCGGCGGGATTGGTTCGCGGCGGAGGGGGTAACGCCGCCCACGACGTGGGATGAGTTGCGCGCTCTCCTGGCCCACTTCGACCGCTCGGATGTCAAAGCCAGGTATGGTCACGATGATCCTATTCTGTTCCCCACGACGAACGCCGCCGACGAGGCGACGGTCAATGTGCTCTTCCCCATCATTTTGGGCGCGGGAGGGGAGTTGCTGGACGCGGAAGGGAACCTGGCGTTAGTCGATAAAAATGTCTATCGGGCGCTGGATTTCTTGCAAGAGATCACGTTTGAAGCGCAATATCTCCCGCCAGAGGCGGCGAATTATCGATGGTGGGAGATTCCCCAGGCTTTAGCCGAGGGCCGCGTGCCGATGACCTTCGGCGGCACCTATGAATGGCCCACCATCGCCGAGTATTCGGGGTGGGGCCACAGCGAGGAAGCGTTGCTATCACATCTGGGCTTCGTGTCCTTGCCGCGCCCCGGGGCCGACATCCCGCCGGTGACCACGTTGGGCGGCACCTCGTGGGTGCTGCTGCGACAATCTCCCCATCAGGAGTTGGGCTTGGAGTTGATCAAACTGGCGCTTTCCTCAAATTGGAATACACTATTCTATGAAGAGAAGCTACAATTATCCCCCTTCAAATCACTCAACCAAAAACTGAGCGAGAACCACCCGTGGATGCGCGAAATCGCGCCCTTACTCTCTGTCGCGCGCCCACGTCCCAAATTAGCCCAATACATTCGGGTCTCCAAGTTTTTGCAACAGATGTTCGAGAAAATCTTGTGGCAAGGCGCACCCGCTGAGAAGGTCGTTAAGCAAACGGCCAGTTATCTGGCTTTGCTTCTAGGTACATAGGTCGCTTGACCTATCCAGACATATCTACCCGTCGTATTTTTAACTTGTGGTAGTTTACCAAAGGAGGTGACGAATTTCAGATCATCTTAAACTAAGATTTGTGTGTGACGTTGTGTATGGCGTAAAATAGTAAACAACCTTTTAACCTTTCAACAAGTTTACAGGAGGAGAACTGTAATGAAACACTGGAATTTGCTGTTGAGTCTATTAGTCATCGTGGCGATGGCGCTGACCGCCTGTGGCGGCGGCGGGGAAGAGGCCGAACCGTCCGGCGACGGTGGTGAAGGCGCTGAAGAAGAGCCCAAAGTCGTCGATATTTTCGGCGCTTTTGTGGATGAGGATGCCCGCCGTTTCGAGGCGTCGATAGCGCCTTTTGAGGAGCGCACCGGCATCGATATTGAGTACGAAGGCTCGGGCGACTTCGAGACCTTGATTTTGGTCCGCGTTGAGGGCGACGATCCACCTGATATCGCGGCCTTCCCCCAACCCGGCCTGCTGGCCGACTTCGTCGACAAGGATCAGGTCATCGACCTGACCGACTGGTTCGACCAGAGCTATCTGGAAGAGCAATACGATCAACACTGGCTGGAGATGGCGACGATGGACGGTATTATGTCCGGCGTCTGGTATCGCGCCAACGTGAAAAGCCTAGTCTGGTACCCGGTCCCCGAATTCTCCGAGGCCGGCTACGAAATCCCGGAGACCTGGGACGAGATGATCGCGCTCTCCGACCAGATGGTTGCGGATGGCAACACTCCCTGGTGCATCGGCATCGAAAGCTCCGGGGCGACGGGCTGGGTCGCCACCGACTGGATGGAAGACATTATGCTCCGCACGCAACCCGCCGAGAAGTACGATGCTTGGGTTGAGGGCGAGCTGCCCTTTGATTCTCCTGAGGTCAAGAACGCGGCGCAGATCATGGGCGAAATCTGGTTCAACGAAGACTACGTCTTGGGCGGCACCCCCACCATTCTCACCACCCCCTTCGGCGACGCCCCCACCCCGATGTTCGATGATCCGCCGAGCTGCTTCATGCACCGCCAGGCGAGCTTCATCCCCGCCTTTTTCCCCGATGACGTGACGGTAGGCGAGGACGTTGACTACTTCTACCTGCCCCCCATCAAGCCGGATGAGTTCCCCAAGCCGGTGTTGGGCGCGGGCGACCTCTTCGCCGCCTTCAGGGATCGCCCCGAGGTTCGGGAAGTTATGGAGTACCTGACGACGGGCGAGTCCACCAAGGCCTGGCTGGAATCTGGCGGCTTTGTTTCGCCGCACAAGGACACCCCCCTCGATTGGTATCCCACCGAGGTGGATCGCGGCTACGCCAAGATTCTATCCGAGGCCAGTGTCTTCCGCTTCGACGGCTCCGACCTGATGCCGGGCGCCGTGGGCGCCGGCTCGTTCTGGACCGGCATGGTTGACTACGTCAACGCCGAGGGCGAGAATCTGGACGAGGTTATGCAGTCTATCGACGCCGCCTGGCCGGAATAAAAGAGCTTAGGCGACGTAGAAAACGTAGCTTTGGGAGCAGGGGTGCTAAAGTGTGGCAGCCCTGCTCCCACAACATCATAATCGGGTCTGTTAACTCATCCAACTCTCATCAACCTACTGATCTAACATTTTTTTGAACAGGAGGGACGTAATGGAAAACCCTGAAAAACTTCTGAAGTCCAGTGGCATACTTGACTGGCTGACAGCAGGTGTGGGCCGCGTCCTCGTCTCGTTGATCGTCCCTGTCATCGCCTTCGTCGTGATGTGGCAGGGATTTATCTTTTTGCGCGAGGGTGAAGCCTCCAAATTAGTCACTGCTGTGGTAGCGATTATTTGGGGCGTCGGGGGCATCGGCCTGCTCTTTGTGGTGTCCAACTGGTTAGTAGAGCAACTCCCAGAGATGTGGATGATTCGCCTGCGCCCCTACGTTTTCGTAGGGCCGGCGTTAGCGATTCTCTCGTGGTATTTGCTCCTCCCCACGGTGCGCACACTCTACACCAGCTTCTTCGATGCCAGATCTGTCCGCTTTGTGGGGCTAGCGAACTATGTGTATGCTTTTACCGAGCCGAAAATGCTCGAATCCTTCCGCAACAATCTGTTGTGGTTAGTCTTTGGTACGGGGCTTAGCGTCACTTTTGGCTTGTTGGTCGCTATCCTGGCGGATCGTTCCAAATTCGAGACTATCGCCAAATCCCTCATCTTTCTTCCAATGGCGATTTCCTTTGTTGGCGCCGGCGTGATTTGGCGCTTTATCTATTTTTACAAACCGCCCACCCAAGAGCAAATCGGCCTCCTCAACGCGATTCTCGTCGGGCTAGGAGGTGAGCCGCAAGCCTGGCTGACCCTGCGCCCGTGGAACAATCTGTTCCTCATCGCGATTCTTATCTGGTTGCAGACCGGCTACGCGATGGTGCTCTTATCCGCCGCGCTGAAGGGCGTTCCGGAGGAGCTGTTGGAAGCCGGGCGCATCGATGGCGCTTCTGAGGTGCAGATCTTCTTCAATATTCTCATACCCTACATTCAAGGGACCATCGTTACCGTCTCCACGACGATCCTGATCCTCACGCTAAAGATCTTCGACATCGTCTTCGTGATGACTAACGGTAACTATGGGACCGAGGTGATTGCCAGTCAGCAATACAAACAGATGTTCAAATTCCAGCACTTCGGTCGCGGTTCAGCGATCGCGATTGTGCTGTTGATCGCCGTGATCCCCGTGATGTGGTACAACCTCAAGCAGTTTGGCGAGCAGGAGGCATTCTAATGAGTCTTAAACGACAAAAACTCATATCCGACATCGTAGTGAACGGGGCGCTCCTCCTCTTGTGCATTATTTGGACCCTCCCCACCTTCGGTCTGTTAGTCTCATCTTTTCGCCCGGCGGACGCTGTCAGTAGAACTGGATGGTGGACGGTCTTCGATTTCTCGCGGCAACAGGAGGAAGAGCGGTTCACGCTTGATAACTACCGCCAGGTATTGTTGGGGAAGGATTACACCAACGCCGAAGGCGAAGTTGTCCGAGCCAGCGGCGACGATCTGAGCACCGCGTTCCTCAACAGCTTGACGGTCACCGTGCCCGCCACGGTGATCCCCATTTTGATCGCAGCCTTCGCGGCCTACGGTTTCGCGTGGATGACTTTCCCAGGGCGGAAAGTTTTCTTCGTCGCCGTGGTCGCCCTGCTGGTCGTCCCGTTGCAGATTGCGCTGATCCCCATCTTGCGGGACTATCGAGCATTGGATTTGACCGGCACCTTCTTGGCGATTTGGCTCGCTCACACAGGCTTCGGGCTGCCGCTGGCGACCTACTTGCTTTACAACTACATTAGCGGCCTGCCCCGTGACATTTTGGAGTCCGCCTTCATCGATGGCGCGTCGCATTTCACCACCTTCATTCGGCTGATCCTACCCCTCTCCTTACCGGCCTTAGCCTCATTCGCCATCTTCCAGTTCCTCTGGGTGTGGAACGACCTGCTGGTCGCGCTGGTCTTCATCGGCAGCAAGCCAGAGGTAGCCGTCCTAACGCAGCGCCTCCAGGAGATGGTCGGCTCACGCGGCCAGGACTGGCACCTGCTGACCGCCGGCGCGTTCATCACTATGGTGCTCCCGCTGGTCGTCTTCTTCTCCCTCCAGCGCTACTTCGTCCGCGGGCTACTCGCCGGTTCCGTCAAAGGCTAAACCTGGCGATCCCGGCAAGAACCAGAGGCCCCCGGTGAAACCATACAGGGCACGATGCGCGTCCCACGCCATCGTGCCCTGTTGTCTTTTAGAGAGACGCAAAATCTTACAACTCTACGACGCAACCTTTGCAAGGATACCCAATTCTAAATTC
>CAZCAI010000149.1:0-11336 GCA_964496595.1 uncultured Anaerolineales bacterium | reverse complement strand
GATTTATCGTTGTGGTAGCCTTGGTTGTGTCGGCGGCGTTGGCTATGATCGGCCTGCTCCGCTGGGGAGGGCAGCGCGCCGGCCCGCCCGCGGTCCGCGCCGCTCCCGCTGCTTGTGGGAGTGGTTTGAGCAGCAACATCACGCAGGATACAACTTGGTCTGGCGATGTTTACATAGATGACAATGTCAATGTGGAAGGTAGCTCGACGCTAACGATCACGCCGGGCACGCGGGTGCTCTTCTGCGGCGAATATCGCTTGAAGATCGGCGATCTCTTTTCGCCTGGCCGGTTGATCGCCGAAGGTACCGCCGAGCAACCTATCACCTTCACGCTCGCCGCGAGTACCCCGATCACGCCGTGGAATCGCCTGTGGTTCGGCGATCATCTGGATGAAGGCCCGTCTATCGTCAAACACGCCGTCTTCGAGAATGGCGGTGGCTCGGACCCGGCCAGTGGCACCACGATCCAAGTGGAGAGCCGGTCTACGCTGACGGATTACGTCACCCCCATCTTCCAAAACGTGACCGTGAGCGGTAGCAATGGCTCCGGCTTTACCTTGGGGCCTAACGCGAACGATCCTACCCCACCGGAACTGAGCGACGTCGTGGTGAAAAACAGCGCGCTCTATCCCATCGAGACCGACGCGCCTGGTGTCTCTGGCCTGGTCAATGTTCGAGGCAGCGGCAATATGACCCATACCATTTATGTGCGCGGCGGGACGATGACGCAAGATCAGCGCTGGCGTAAGCAGGGCTTCCCTTACGAGGTGGGCGGGGATGTGAGCATCACCGGTAACGATGAGGCCACCTGGACTATCGATCCCGGCGTGGAGTTGCGGATGCATCCAGAGGTGGGTATATCTATTGGCTCGCTCTATGAACCAACCCGCCTGATCGCCAAAGGCACAGTGACGCAACCGATCAGCATCACGGCAGCCACCGATCAGAACTGGGGACAGCTCTTTTTTGGTGATCATTTGGATCAGGGAGCGTCGATTCTACAATACGTGCATTTTGAAGATGGCGGCGGCTCAGATGCCACGCAGGGTCAGACCATCAATGTGACCAGTCGCGCGCTGGCGCCCGCTTATCACACGCCCCTGATCGATCATGTGACCGTGCAGGGCAGCAACGGCCACGGTATTTACATCGAGGCGACCGGCAGCGATCCCCGCCCGACGCAGTTGACCTATGTCACTGTGAAAGGCAGCAGCCTCCACCCGATCAACGTCGATGTGAATGCCGTCGGCGGTATCGGCCAGGGCTTCACGGCCAGCGGCAACGTGACCGACACTATCCGCGTCATCGATAACGAAATGAACTTCGACAGCCGATGGCGCGACCACGGCATTCCCTACGAGGTCGTGGGCGATGGGTTCAGTATCCACTCCAATTATCCGAACGAGGATGTGGTGCCTGCTGTCTGGACCATCGATCCCGGCGTGACGGTGCTGATGCATCCTGGCGCTGGGGTGGGCGTGGGATCGCTCTACGGCGAGGCCCAGGTGATGGCCAAAGGCACCGCTGCATCGCCGATCACCATCACACGTCTGTCAGAGGACAGCGCGCCCTGGAATGGCTTCAGCATCGGGAACTACAGCGATCTGGATAGCGAGTTTGAGCACGTCAAGCTGCTATATGGCGGTGGCACGGCCAACAATCGTGAGGCCCTCTTCCTCAAGCGCGGTACCAGTCGGCTCTTTTTGACGAACGTCACGCTCCAGTACAGCAAGAACGGCGGCGTCTGGAACTGGGACGGCAGCACGTGGATCAAAGATAGCACGATCACGAACAATCGTTACGGCGTTGATGTCCAGGTCCGCACCTCGGTCAAAGTGCGGGGCACCGATCTCTCCAACAATGCGGAGTTCGCGCTGCGCAATACCTCGCCCAATCGTGTCTGCATCGATGCGGTGGGTAACTACTGGGGACCGGGCGGCCCATCCGATACCTCTGCGGAGGAGGATGCCTGTGGCAGCACGCGCACCAACGATGGTACAGCTACCGTCAGCAATGGCGTGGCCTATACCCCGTGGCAAACCGATGGCGACGGTGGCTCGGGGCAGATCAGCCCGGAGCATTTCTGGGTGGTCGCCGACGGCCAGGATACCACCGAGATCACGGTGAAATTGAGAGATGATCAGGGCCAGCCCCTGGCCGGCAAGCAGGTTTCCCTGACAACGAACATAGGGACCTTGCAGCAACCTGTATCGCCCACCGATGAGAATGGCGAGACGACCGCCGTCATCAGCAGCACGGAGACCGACTTCGCGACCCTCACGGCGATCAACACCACCGATGGCACGCCCGTGCCCGGCACGGGCGGCATCAATTTCTGGCAGGGCGGCGGCGATTTCGGCGGCTTGGTGGATCCGCAGGGCGCGCCTTACGCCAGCCCGTCCTTCGAGTTGGAGGGCAAGCCGTTCCAGGTTGGCTATCCCGTGGTGATGCGGATGCCGATGCAGAATACCCGGGCCACATCTGTGGACGTGGAGGTCATCTACGGCGCAACCGGCCTGAGCATCGGTTCGTATTTCACGCCGATCTATACGGCGACCAAAACGCTACAACCGGGCGAAACCTGGGATGCGCAGGGCATCTGGGTGCCCGATGTCACGGGCCATCACTGCATCCAGGCTAAGTTGAGCTACGATGACAACCCGGCTCGTGCTGTGCGGGAGAGTGGCTCTGGCACCCGGCAGATCAACACGGAAGAGAATCCATGCAGCGGCTTGCCCTCTGCGCCGGGTGATTTCAGTCCCAGCCCCGATGACGTGGAAGGCAGTTCGGAAGATTTGAAGGTTGCTGGGGAACACTTCAAGGATCAGGCGAAAAATATGGGCGACGCAGTTAATTGCATCGACCAGGAAGTGACCTTCCGTAGAAGCCGTATGGACGCCCAACAGACGCGGGATTACGAGGTGGTCGTCGAGGTGCCGGATTATACACCGCCGACCATCCAATCGGGTCCCAACCTGACCCAGCAACAGGCCGATGTGCTCAACGCATTGCACGCGACCTCGGCCGATGCGCTGGGCTTGAGTCGGGCCCTCGCAGCCACGCGGCAGCGAATGCAATGGGCGGCGCAGGCCGATGAATTGGATGACGTGGATCGGCAGTATGCGGCCTTCCTGGATTTTGTCGAGCGCTACATTCAGACCCTGCGCACTTGGGCCGATCAGACCGATGATTTCTTAGCGGTAACTGAAGACGCGGGTATCGCCGATGTCACCTTCTATCCAGAAGATTACGAAGCAGCCCTCAAAGATTTGCAGCAGACGGGCTTTGCCACCGATACCCTGAACTATCTCCAGCAGACCGGCCTGGGCGAGGAGCTGATCGAAGAGCTGCGCCAGGACATCATCGACAAGGCCGAAAATCAGACCTTCCAGACCACCAGCTTCTATCAGATGGTGCGTAATGGTCGGAATGAAGCCCGGCAGATCGCAGAGCAGTTGGAGCGCCGCTACGGCCTGAGCAACAGCCGTCGCGCCGTCGCTGCTACTATGATTCCCGGCGAACCCCAGCCCTACGACTTCACCGTGAGCCATCAATTCGAGACGACCAAGACCGTCAATCTGAAGATCCGCGCGGTGAGCTTGCCGATGGATTGGAGCGTCCGCCTGGATCAGGATGACGTCTCCCTCGGCCCGGATGAGAGTATATCCAACACCCTGACCTTGATCCCCGGCGAGAGTGTCCCGGAGGCTAGCACTGTGCAGGCTTCTGTGGAAGGCTACGTCGATGGCGAGTACATCGGCGGCATCCTCTTCAGCTACGAGGCTCCTATGATCAGCCAACCCCGCCAGGATGTGGGCATCGCGTTATCGGCCGGGACGAGCCAAACGGTGACGGCAGGGCAGACCATCACCTTCAGCCACATCTTGACCAACACTGGCGGCACCACCGACACCTTGGCCCTGGAGGCCTCGAATGCTGAGGATTGGCCCTGGGGCTTGGTCCATTCTCAACTCTACCCCAGCGGCACGATGTATCTACCGCTCCGTCTGGGCGCCGGCATGACAGCTACCGTCGCGCTCACGCTGCCCGCGCCTACCGATGCCATCAGCGGCACAGTCAACACCGCGATGCTCACCGCGACCTCCCAGCTTGATGCCGACGTCGTTGTAACGGCCACCAACACGATGGAGGTGCGGGCACGAGAAGGGTTTGACATCTACTTGCCGTTGGTATTGAAGAATCTATAGAGTACAAGGGAACCTTAGAGGATCGATATGACAATGAACGAAGCCGCACGACTTGATGGCAAGATCACGGTGGTGACCGGCGGCGGGCGGGGGATTGGCCGGGCGACGGCCTTGACCCTGGCCCGCGCCGGGGCCGCCGTCGCGGTGGCGGCGCGCACGGAGGCGGAGATCGCGGCGGTGGCCGAGGAGATTCGCGAGGTCGGCGGGCAGGCGATGGCCGTCCCGACCGACGTTACATCCTGGGCGGCGGTGGAGCGCCTGGAGGCTGATGTAACGCGCGCCTGGGGGCCGGCGGACATCGTCGTAGCCAACGCGGGCGTCGTGAAGCCGGTCGCGGCTACGTGGGAGGCGGCGCCGGAGGCCTGGGCGCAGAACATAGAGGTCAATTTGACCGGCGTCTTCTACACGGCGCGTGCTTTTCTCCCCGCCATGATTGAACGGGGGGAGGGCACGGTGATCTTCGTCTCCAGCGGCGCGGCGACGCATCCCGTGCCGGGATGGAGCGCCTACTGCGCGGCCAAGGCCGGCCTGGATCACTTCGCCCGCAACGTCGCGAGCGAAATCGACCGCCGGGGATCATCCATTCGCATCCATACTTTATACCCCGGCATTGTGGACACCTCCATGCAGGCGCGGATTCGCGAGCTTTCGGAGGCGCAGTTCCCGCAGGCCGAAAAATACCGCGCGTACTATGAAAAGCAACAGCTTCGCCCGCCGGAGGAACCGGGCACGCTCATCTGGTGGCTGGCCACGCCCCTGGCCGCCGATTTTCACGGCCAGGCGGCGAACATCGACGACGCCGAGGTGCGACGGCGCATCGCGGCTGATCTAAATGTACCTGAGTTCGGTGGGCGGGAGAGCTAGAGCGTTGAGACGGCGTTCTAGGGAGGTGTCAATGCATACGAAGATCACATAAAAGCAAGCTTGGAGCGTCATAGAGGATCGGTTCAGATTTAGTTTCAAAGATAAAAGTAAGGAGGTCATTTGAATGCCACGCTACAGCGTTAAGACAGCGAAAGGCCCTGAAGCGGCCGTCGAGGAAGCGAAAGCCTTTTTCGGAGAAGGGGGATTAGGACTGGAGATCGCCAGCGAAACCCCGTGTTGTATCACCTTGCAAGGCGGCGGCGGTCACGTCACAGTGACGGCCAGCGATGAGGAAGGCAAAACCGAGGTCGATTTAGAGACACGGGAGTGGGACTATCACGTCAAGCAGTTTATGCGCCAAATTGGTTAGTTTGAGCTACAAGTCGAAGATTATCAAGTGGATGGCGATTTGGCCGAAGGGGAGATCCCGGCGGATCTGGTGGATTGTGCCACAGAAGCCGCCGACCTCTGCCCCGTGGCCGTCATTGAGGTGGCGGCGTAGCGGCGCACGAATTACGCCTTCCGCAATGGCCCCCAGGCTGCGACGACGTTGCTCATCGGGGCCAGCCAGTTAGATGGCGCGATCAACAACGACGTAGCGGGTTGACAATTATATTATTATGATTAATAATATAATTATCTACTTTATCATCATCCCACCCTCAAATGACTCGAAAAGTAGCAGAAAGATGACCGTAAAGGATAATAAGGAGAACCCAATGGAGAACCCAATGGAGAACCCAATGGACCTATCATCTGTGTCGGTTGAATGGCAAACTGAGTTTGAAGCGGCTTTGGAGGCCGGACGGGACGCGGGGAAGCCGCTCCTGCTCTTCTTCTCCAAGGATGGGTGTCTGGGATGTGAAAAAATGGCCGCTGTGACCTTCCCTGATCCGACGGTCGGGAACTTGATCAACGATCACTTCATCCCCATCGAGGTCGATATTATGACGTCCGGCAAACTGGCACACCAATATCACGTCGTCTGGACGCCGAACTTCCGCATATTGGATGTCCAGGGCAGCGCGCTCTACCAAAACGTCGGATGGCTGCCGCCGTCGGAGTTCGCGTCCTTCCTCTTGATGGGGCTGGGCCACTATCACTTCGACCGCAAGCGCTACACTCAGGCCGCCGAGATCTTCGCGCTGCTGCCCAATCGCTATCCGCGCAGCGGCTATCTTCCGGAGTGCTACTTCTACCTGGCGGTGAGCCGCTATATGGAGAGCGATGATCACGACGCGCTTGATGCGGCGTGGGACGATCTCTACACCCGCTACCCCGACAGCCTCTGGGCGCTCCGCACGCGCATCACGGCGATGGTAGAATCGAATGGAAAAGCGTGACGATTTTGAACCGGATTTACATAGTTTAACGTAAGGAGAACGACGATGCCAAGAAAGACGATTGACTTACCGTATCAGGTGGAGTATCTCTCCATCTTAGATGAAGACGGCAGCGTGGATGAATCGTTGGAGCCAGATCTCTCCGATGACTTCCTGCTCCGTCTGCATCGCGCGATGTTGCTGGGCCGCCGCTTCGACGAGCGGATGCTCAAGCTCCAGCGCCAGGGCCGGATCGGCACGTTCGCCCCGATCAAGGGGCAGGAGGCGTCGCAGGTCGGCGCGATTGCCGCGCTCCGCGAATCCGATTGGCTGGTGCCCGCCTTCCGCGAGGCGGCGGCCCAGTTGTGGCGCGGTCAGAGCATGGAAAGCTTCCTCCTCTACTACGGCGGCTTTATGCGCGGCGGCGAGATCGATGAGAACGTGAAGAATCTGCCCGTCGCCGTCCCCGTAGGCACGCAGATGTTGCACGCGGCGGGGATCGGCTACGCGATCAAGTACCGCGAGCGCGACGACGTGGCGATGACCTTCTTCGGCGACGGCGCGACCTCGGAGGGCGATTTCCACGAGGCGTTGAACTTCGCCGGGGTCTTCCAGACGCCCACGATCTTCGTCTGCCAGAACAACCAGTACGCCATCTCGATCCCGCGCACGCACCAGACCCGCTCTCAGACGCTGGCGCAGAAAGCGCTGGCCTACGGCGTTCCCGGCCTCCAGGTTGATGGCAATGACATCCTCGCCGTCTACGTGGCGGCGCAAGAGGCCGTGGAGCGCGCGCGGGCCGGCCATGGCCCCACGCTCCTGGAGAACGTGACCTATCGCCTCTCCGTGCACACCACCGCCGACGATCCCACCCGCTATCGCGAGGACGAAGAGGTGGAGACGTGGCAGAAGCGCGATCCGCTCTCCCGCTTCCAGATCTATCTCCAGGAGAAGGACCTGCTCTCCGATGACGACATCGAGGCGTTGGAGGAGGAGATCAAGAATGAAATCTCCCAAGCGGTCGGTCACGCCGAGCAATTGATGGAAGAGTACAGCGATGAGGCGCTCTCGATGTTCGAGCACATCTACGCCGAGATGCCGCCTTATCTGGAGGAACAGCGCGAGGCGTTTATCGCCGCGCAGGAGGCAAACCATGGCTAAGATGACGATGGTACAGGCGATCAATCTAGCGTTGCATCAGGAGATGGAAAAAGATGACAGCGTCGTCGTGTTGGGCGAGGATGTGGCCGTGGATGGCGGCGTCTTCCGCGTGACCGAGGGCTTGCTGGAGGAGTACGGCGACGCGCGCGTGATGGACACGCCGCTGGCGGAGTCCGGGATCGTGGGCGCGGGCATCGGCATGGCGATCTACGGCCTCAAGCCCGTCTGCGAAATCCAGTTTTCCGGCTTCAGCTACCTGGGCTTCCATCAACTGGAATCCCACGCCGCGCGGATGCGCTGGCGCTCGCGAGGCGCGTATCACGTGCCGCTGGTGCTGCGCACGCCCTACGGCGGCGGCGTCCGCGCCTTAGAACATCACTCGGAGAGCCGCGAGGCTTATTACGCGCATACGCCCGGCCTCAAGATGGTCATCCCGTCGGGGCCGCGCAACGCCCGCGCGCTCCTCGTCAGCGCCATCCGTGATCCCGACCCGGTCGTCTTCTTCGAGCCGAAGGCCATCTACCGCGCGTTCCGCGAGGAGGTGCCGGAGGAAGAGGAGACGATCCCGCTGGGCCAATCCCAGGTCGTGCGGGAGGGCGACGCGATCACGTTGATCACCTACGGCGCGATGCTGCGCCCGACGATGGAGGCCGCCGCGACGTTGGCGGAGGAGGAGGGCGTCGAAGCGGAGGTCATCGACCTGATGACGATCTCGCCGCTGGACGAGACGACCTTCACCGAGTCGCTGCGCAAGACCGGGCGAGGCGTCGTCATCACCGAGGCGCCGCGCAGCTTTGGCCCTTCGGCGGAAGTGGTAGCGCGCCTGATGGAAAAGTCTTTCTGGTACTTGGAGGCGCCGATCCGCCGGGTGGCCGGCTACGATACGATTATGCCGCTCTTCGCCTACGAGAAAGATTACATGCCGGACGCCGCGCGCATCCTGCGCGCCGCCCGCGAGACGTTGCAAGTTGAAGCTTAGGGGAATCAAGGAGACGATCCATGGCTAGAAAATTCAAGTTGCCGGATTTGGGAGAAGGCATCCACGAGGCCGAGATCCAAGACATCTTGGTCGCCGTGGGAGAGGAAGTTGCAGAGGATCAGGATATTTTGGTGGTGGAGACGGATAAGGCGGCGGTGGATATTCCCTCGCCGTATGCCGGCGCCGTGGAGGAGATCTTAGTCGAGCGCGGTGATTGGGTCGAGGTGGGCGATGTGCTCATCACCTTCAGCGGCGGCGACGAAGAAGAGGAAGAGGAGGAAGTCGAAGAAGAGCCGGAGCCGGAGGAGCCAGAAGAGGAAAAGGCGAAGGCGGAACAGGAGAAAGAGGAAGCCGAAGCGCCTGACCGTGAGGCGGGCCGGCCGCCGCCGGCCTCGCCCTCGACGCGGCGGTTGGCCCGCGAGTTGGAGATCGATCTGCGCGATGTGCCGGGCAGCGGCCCTGGCGGTCGCGTCACGGCGGAGGATGTCCGCGCCTACGCGGAAGCGCCGCCCGAAGAGGAGAAGGAGAAGAAAGAGGTAGAGGCCGCTGAAGAAAAGAAAGAAGCGCGACCCATCGCGGTCGGCGCCGCCGCCGAGGCCCCCGAACTGCCCGACTTCACACAGTGGGGCAAGGTGGAGCGCGTGCCGGTGCGCTCCGTCCGGCGCGAAATCGCCAGGCAGATGGCGCGCTCGTGGGCGCAGGTGCCGCACGTCAACCACGAGGACGAGGTGGACATCACCAAGCTGGAGCAGTTGCGCCAGCGCCACAAGGCCGAGGTCGCCGAGGCGGGCGGCAGCCTGACGCTGACTGTCTTTATGATGAAGGCCTTGGTCACGGCGCTCAAGGCGCACCCGCGCTTCAACGCCAGCTTCGACGCGCGAACGGGCGAGATCGTGCTCAAGCACTACTACCACATCGGCATCGCGGTCGATACCGACCGCGGGCTGATCGTGCCCGTCATCCGCGACGTGGATCGCAAGAGCCTCACCGAGTTGGCCATCGAGCTGCAGGATCTGGCCGAGCGTACCCGCGCGGGCGAGGTGAAACTGCCGGAGCTACAGGGCGGTACCTTCACCATCACCAACGTCGGCGCGCTGGGCGGCACCAGCTTCGCGCCCATCATCAACTTCCCCGAGGTGGCCATCATGGGGATGGCGCGCGCCCGCTGGAAGCCGGTCGTGCGGACGCACCCGGCCCCCGACGGCGGCGAGCCGGAGCGCGAGATCGTGCCGCGCTTTATGCTGCCGCTCGTCCTCACCTTCGATCATCGCGTCCTAGACGGCGGCGACGCCGGGCGCTTCATGCAGGTGCTGATCGAGTTGTTGCAGGAGCCAGAGAAGCTGCTGTTGAAGATGGGGTGAAGCGTATTGCGTACAACGTATTGCGTAATGATTATCCCGGCGAGGGTGACGTTTGAATTGTGGCGTTAGATGTTTTTGCAAGCGGTTAAATGCCGGGGCGCAGTTGTGCTGAGACGCTGCGCCGCTAAAACGCTAAGACGCTGTTGTTAAGGAGACAGACTATGGTAATGGGAGAACAGACATTAGAAACCCAGGTCGCCGTGATTGGCGGGGGGCCGGGCGGTTACGCGGCGGCTTTCCGGGCGGCGGATTTGGGCCTGGAAGTGACACTGATCAACGAAGAAGAGATGTTGGGCGGGATGTGCCTGCATCGCGGGTGCATCCCCTCGAAGGCACTGCACCGCGCCACCGAGTTGATCCAACAGGCTCGCGATGCGGATAAGTTCGGTGTGCGCTTCGAGGAACCGGAGATTGATCTGGAGGGCGTCCGCCGTGGGGTCGAGCGCGTCATCAAGACGCTGGCGCGGGGATTGGGCCATCTCGCCAAGCAGCGGGATGTGCAGGTGCTCCACGGGCGCGCTGTCTTCGAGTCGTCCAACCAACTGCGGGTGCAGGGTGGGGAGGTGGCCCACGTCAAATTCGAGCACGCCATCTTAGCCACCGGCTCGCACACGATGCCGCTGGCGGGCGTCGAATTCAAGGAGGGCGGGCGGGTGATGGATCCGGGGGTGGCCCTCCATCTGCCGGAGATCCCGGAGACGTTGTTGGTCATCGGCGGCAACTACAGCGGCCTGGAGATTGGCTCGCGCTATGCCCATCTGGGCAGCCGCGTCACCGTGGTGGAGATGCTAGACCACATCCTGCCCGGCGCCGATCCGGAGTTGGTGAAACCCTTGGAGAAGAACCTCAAGAAGCTCTTCGAGGCGATCCATCTGAACACCAGGGTCGCTGATCTCAAAGAGAGCGAGGATCACGTCGAGGTCATGTTTGAGGGCGATGAGGGCGATGAGGGCGAGGGTGAGGAAGGCTCGCAGACCTTCGACCGCGTGGTCGTTTGCGTTGGCTGCCGGCCCAATTCTGCGGATATCGGCCTGGAGAACACTAAGGTCGAGGTGGATGAGGACGGCTTCGTCCAGGTGGATGACCAGCAGCGCACAGCGGATCCGCGCATCTTCGCGGTGGGCGACGTCGTGGGCGGCAAGATGTTGGCGCACAAGGCGATGTACGAGGGTAAGATCGCCGCCGAGGTGATCGCCGGGAAGCCGGCGGCCTTCGACGCGCGCGCCATCCCCGCCGTCGTCTACACCGATCCGGAGGTCGCGTGGTGCGGCCTGAGCGAGGCCGAAGCCGAGGAGGCCGGCTATGAGATCGAGGTGGGGCGCTTCCCGTGGTCGGCGTCGGGGCGCGCGCTCACGATGGGATCGCGCCAGGGGTTGACCAAGATCGTCTTCGAGGCGGAGACCGAGCGCGTGTTGGGCGTGGGCATCGTCGGTTCGCACGC
>CAZCAI010000148.1:0-11394 GCA_964496595.1 uncultured Anaerolineales bacterium | reverse complement strand
TGTGGTGAACCACCTTTTTTCAGTGGAGCCTACTCAATAGCATTATTCGCAATTCTAAATTCCAAATTACGGAATCGGCTACCGGAAAGACTTCCTAAATGTAAAAAAGGTTAAGAGGTTGCCCGGCAAAATCCAAAAGACCCACATTGTATAACGCCGATACCCCTGGGCGCATAATTTCCCCGCTAACGTCCCCGGCGTCGCGCGCGACGTCCGCCGCCTCGCCGCAACCCCCGATGAACGCCGCGCCTGGGCGTCACGTCCTGCGGGCGCGGCCGCGTCGCGGCATCAGGCGCCGAGGAAGCAGCCTCCTCCAGCGATGCGGGGACGGTCACAATCGCCCCGGTGGGGCAGGCGGTGCGACACACCTCGCACCCCCGGCAGAGCGCCGGATCGATATGCGCCACGCCGTCCATCACGCGGATCGCTCCCGTGGGACACGCTTCGACACAGAGGCCGCATCCCGTGCAGCGCGTCTCATCTATACGTAGACTTAAACTCATAACACCTCTCCATTCCGATCACTAATAAGGACAAGGGGTGTCCTGATTTGAACACCCCCTCCTTCGCTTGCGTTGCAAGTTGAAAGTTATGTCACGAAAACGTCTTCAACGCCTCGCTCCGCGCGGTGATTTTCTCCGCGATCGGCGTGAAGCCCGCGGCCCCATACGCCTCGATGCGTCCGGCGTCACAGTGAAGCGCCAACTCAGGATCTAAGGGGATTTGGCCCAGCATCTCAATGTCCAATCGCTCGGCGGTCGCCATGCCCTGGCTCGGGCCGAAGACCTCGATCCTGCTGCCGCAATCGGGGCAGGTGATGTAGCTCATATTCTCGACGATCCCCAGGATCGGCGCCTGCAGTTTCCGCACCATCCCCGCCGCCTTCCGCACGACCATGCCCGCCAGGTCTTGCGGCGAGGTCACCAGCACCACACCGCTGAGCGGGATGGCCTGCATCACGGTCAACGAGGCGTCGGAGGTGCCGGGGGGCAAATCCACCACCAGATAGTCAAGCTCGCCCCACACCACGTCATTCCAGAATTGCTTGATGGCCTTGCTGATCATCGGCCCGCGCCAGACCACGGCCTGATCCTCGGTGGGCAACATCAGGTTGATGGACATGACCTTGATCCCGTTGCCCGTCTCCACCGGCCGGATGCCCAGCGGACTCATCAGCGGATTTTCGTGCAGTCCGAACATCGTGGGCTGGCTGGGGCCGGTGATATCGGCATCCAACACGCCGACGCTCAGGCCACGTCGTTGCAACGCCACGGCCAGCAGGGCCGCGACCGACGATTTGCCGACGCCCCCCTTCCCGCTGAGCACCGCGATGATGTGCGAGATCTTGTTGACGGCCTGCGCGGAGGGCGGCTTCGCCTCCGTCTGCGCCAGGAAGACCGCGCGCTCCTGCTGTCCCATCTCAACAAAGCTCACACGCACATCGAGAGCGTCATCCAATTGGCCGAGGGCCTCCTGAACGCCCCGCGCCAAGTCCTCGCGGATGGGCGCATCCTTGAAGGGCAAGGCGATCACGACGTTCGCGGCGCCATCGTACACCTCGATCTCTCTGACCATCTTCAACATCACAATATCCCGTTCCAATTCCGGGTGCATCACGTCACGCAACTGTTTGCGTATCTCTGCTTTGGTAATCATCCCATCTCCTCAAAATAAAAATATAATTTTGTTTGATGGATAACCCATCTCATCTACTCATGATGTTCGCCCTCGCCCTCCTCCATGTGATGATAGTAGGCCTCGATCAACCGGCCAATTTGCGTGTAGGTCTGCTCCAGGGCCTCGATGTAGGCGCTCAGCTCCTCGTCCCCCGTGGCCGTGAGGCGATAGACCCGTCGCGGCGGGCCTTGCGTGTTTTCGGTGTCCCAACACGATGTCACCCACCCTCGTTTCTCCATCTCGCGTAATGCCCGGTACACCAGGCTGGCATTCAGATCCGCCAGCCCGAAATCGGCCAGCTTTTCGATCAGCGAGTAACCATGGATCCGACCATAGTGCAGGAGCAACAACAGGGTCGGTTCCAAAAACCACACACCGCCCCGCGAGCGACTCCACCGGCGTCGTTGACCTTGTTCTAGCATAGGTTCCTCCATAACTCATCTCAGTTAGCCACTACTATTCTAAAACAGTACTTACAGATTGTCAATAGTCAGATAGAGGATAAGTGAGTTTAGCATATAGTTGATTTGACCATACGCACCTGCGGGAGACATTGACTTTCCCCCGCTCCTTTTTATACTCAAGATGCACCCGCGATGCGGGAAGGCTCGCAGTTTAACAAGCGAGGAAAAAGGAAGGGGGAAACAATGGTAACGGACCATCAATCTAGCTATGTATCAGCCGTTTCTGACTTTAGAGAAGCGCGGCGCAAAGCCTGGATGCACCAGATACTCTCCAGTCTCACGGGTGAATCGACGCAGTTGCTTTCTTACGAGGATGTGCGCAAGCAGCTCAAGGGCCGCGCCGGCTCCGAACAGGGATTGCGCGACATTCCCTTGGATGCGATTGTGGGAAGTGTGGGGCGCTACACGGATTTTTCGCGCTCTTTCTTACCGCTGCAAGATAGCGACGCCGAGCGCTGGGCGCGGATCAAGGTCGCCACGACGGGGATGGCCGGGCTGCCCCCCATCGAGGTCTATCAGATCGGCGACGCCTACTTCGTCAAGGATGGCAACCATCGCGTCTCGGTCGCGCGCGAGCTGGGCGCCGACTACATCCAGGCCTACGTCACTAAGGTCAACACCAAAGTTCCCCTGGAGCCGGACACCGATCCCAACGATCTGATCATCAAGGCGGAGTACGCCGATTTCCTGGAGACAACGCATCTGGATGAGATCCGCCCGCAGGCTGATCTCACAGTGACGGCGCCAGGGAAATACGAACAGTTGCTAGAGCACATTCGGCTTCACCAATACTTTATGGGCCACGATCTCCAGCGAGATATAAGCTGGGAGGAGGCGGTCGGGCATTGGTACGATGCGGTCTACCGGCCCACCGTCGAAATCATCCAAGCGTCCAATCTGCTGGAGGAGTTCCCCGACCGGACGGAGACCGATCTCTATTTGTGGCTCACGGAACACAAAGCGGCCGTCGAGGAAACGTTAGGCTGGGAGGTCGCGCCGGAGACGGCGGCCAAGAATCTGGTCGATCAATACAGCTCGAAGACGGCCAACATGCTGGGACGGATCAGCCAGAAGCTCTGGGACGCCATGCTCCCCGATGAGTTGGAGTCCGGCCCGCCGCCGGGCCAATGGCGCGCGGAACGGCTCGCCGCGCGGCGCGGCGACCGGCTCTTCTGCGGCATCCTGGTGGCGATCAACGGCCAGGAAAATGGCTGGAAGGCGTTGGATGAGGCGATTGAGATCGCGCGCCGGGAGGAGACGCGCCTCAAGGGCCTGCACGTCGTGCCCACTGAGGCGGCGGCGAAGAGCGCCGCGGTCGCCGCCATCCGCGCCGAGTTCGAGCGCCGCTGCGCGCAGGCCGGCCTGGATAGCGAGTTCGCCATCGTCGCCGGCAAGGTCGGACAGACGATCATCGAGCGCGCCTACTGGGTCGATCTGGTCGTCATCAGCCTGAACCATCCCCCCCAGGCGAACCCCTTCCAGAAGTTTCGCTCCGAACTGCGCACCTTCCTCCAACGGTGCCCGCGCCCGATCTTGGCCGTCCCCCGCCCCCTCTTCCCGCTCCATCGCGTCCTCCTGGCCTACGACGGCAGCCCCAAATCCAAGGAAGCGCTCTTCATCGCCACCTACATCGCCGCGCGCTGGCCCGACATCACCCTCACCGTGATGACCGTCGCGCAAAATGGGAACGTCGGCGAGGAGACATTGGCCCACGCGCGCGCCTATCTGGAGGAGCACAGCATCGACGCGGAGTACATCCTGGCCGGATCTGGCCCCGTGGCGCCGAACATACTGATCACCGCCGAGGAGCGGGACATCAACCTGATCATTATGGGCGGTTACGGCCAAGGCGTGATGTTGGAAGCCCTCTTCGGCAGCGTCGTCGATGAGGTGCTGCGCAGTCGTCAGCGCCCCGTGCTGATTTGCCGGTGAGCGATCGACTTCCCACCTCAAAGCTTCTATACTTATAGATGAAGTTCTTGCGAAGGTTTCGCAACAGCGCACCAACCCAAGATATTCCGGCCTTCCCCAACATCCCTGGGCCGAGATGCTACATCTTACCTTCGCAAGGCGCAACCAATTCCATTCATCAGCCGCAAAAAGGAGACGTTACTATGGGAAAAACAATTGTCATTGTCGGCGCATTGGATACGAAAGGCAAGGAGTTCGCCTTCGTCAAGGCGATCATCGAGGAGGCCGGTCTCGACACCCTTGTGGTCGATTTCGGCGTGATGGGCGAGCCGGCGTTCGAGCCGGACGTGGCCCGCGCGGAGGTCGCGGAGGCCGGCGGCGGCGATCTCGCCTATCTCGCCACGGGGGAGCACAAGGACGAGGCGATGGAGACGATGGCGAAGGGGTTGGCCGTCATCGTGCGCCAGCTCTACGACGAGGGGCAGCTCGACGGCATCATCGGGATGGGCGGCAGCGGCGGCACCTCGATTGCGACGACGGCGATGCGCACGCTGCCCGTCGGCATGCCCAAAGTCATGGTCTCCACTGTGGGCGGCGGCGACGTGAGCGCCTACGCCGGGACCAAGGACATCACCTTTATGCCCTCCATCGTCGATGTGGCGGGCATCAACAGTATCAGCCGCCAGATCTACGTCAACGCGGCCGGCGCCATCGCCGGGATGGTGCAAGCGCAAGCGGCGACGCCCGCGCCCGCCGAGCCGAAGCCGCTCATCACCGCCTCGATGTTTGGCAACACCACCACCTGCGTGGATCGCGCGCGTGAGAAGCTGGAATCGGAGGGCTACGAGGTGCTCGTCTTCCACGCCACCGGCGCCGGCGGCAAGACGATGGAGAGCCTGATCCGCGATGGCTACATCACCGCCTCGCTCGACATCACCACCACCGAGCTGGCGGACGAGGTCTGCGCTGGCGTCTTCAGCGCCGGCCCGGATCGGATGATGGCCGCCTCGGAGGCGGGCATCCCGGCCATCATCGTGCCCGGCTGTGTGGATATGGCGAACTTCTGGGGCATCGAGACGGTGCCGGAAGCGTATCAGGATCGCAACCTCTACAAGTGGAATCCCAACGTCACGCTGCTGCGCACCAACGTCGCGGAGAACCGCCAGATGGGCGAGATGATCGCCGCAGCGGCCAACGCGGCCACGGCGCCCGTCGCCATCGTCCTGCCACTCCGGGGCGTCTCGATGTTGGACAGCATCGACGACGAGGGCAGGCCGGGCCGCTTCTGGAACCCGGAGGCCGATCAAGCCTGCTTCGACGCCATCAAAGAAAACGTCAACGAGGACATCCCCGTCATCGAGATGGACAACAACATCAACGACCCGGCCTTTGCCGATAAGTGCGCCCAACTCCTGCTAGATATGATCAAGTCTTGATTCCCATACCTTCCGGGAAGCTCCAAGCATATTGGCATAGCTTCTCGGAAGGTAGCAACTCTCAACTTTAAACTTGCAACCTTTAACTCGCAACTCGCAACCCAAAGGAGATAACCCAATGACATTCATTACCCGTGACGAAGCACTGAGACGATTGAGGAAAACGGTCGACGACGGCAAACCTATCATCGGATGCGGCGCGGGCACCGGCATCTCTGCCAAATTCGCGGAGCGCGGCGGCGCCGACATCATCATCATCTACAACTCCGGGCGCTATCGCATGGCGGGGCGCGGCTCGCTCGCCGGGCTGCTGCCCTACGGGGATGCCAACGGCATCGTCGTGGAGATGGCCGCCGAGGTGCTGCCCGTCGTCAAGAACACGCCCGTCCTGGCCGGCGTCTGCGGCACCGATCCCTTCCGCCTGATGCCCGTCTTCATCAAACAACTGAAGACGATGGGCTTCACCGGCGTGCAGAACTTCCCCACCGTCGGCCTGATCGATGGCAAGTTCCGCGCCAATATCGAAGCGACAGGCATGGGCTACGACAAGGAGATCGCAGCCATCGGCATCGCCCACGACTTGGATATGCTCACCTGCCCCTACGTCTTCGACACCGACGACGCGAAGGCGATGACCAAAGTGGGGGCCGACCTCTTAGTGGCGCACATCGGCCTGACCACCTCCGGCTCCATCGGCGCCGAGGTGGCGATGACGATGGACGAGGCCATCGAGACGGTGATGGAGATCTACGAGGCCGGCAAATCGGTGCGCGATGACGTGATGGTCATCTGCCACGGCGGCGTCTTCGATGTACCGAGCAACGTCGGCAAGGCGCTGAAGAAGATGCCCGGCATCGTGGGCTTCTTCGGCGCGTCCAGCATCGAGCGCCTCCCCACCGAGCCGGCCATCCAGAAACAGACCGAGGACTTCAAAGCGCTGGAGATCGTGAAGGAATAGCTCCCCCGATGACTTTCCAGATCCCCCGGTCGATTGGCCGGGGGATTTCTTTATGAGCATCAAAACAAGGTGCAACGCACTTGAACCAAAGTGCAAAGTAACTCCTCATACAGTATATGCCTGGTGATGGGTCTAAAAGTGCGTTGCACCTCAAAAAGTCGCTCAGCCGCCGATTTCCCCCCTCGCTAACCCACAGTATAATGATAGTGGGAGCGAGGGGGGATCGTTTATGGAAACAACCCACACAACTTTTGATCGAATCGGTATGGTCGCGCGATGGCGTCCGGTGCATCTGGGCCACCAGGCCGTGCTCCACGCCCTCTGCGATCAGGCTGAGCACGCCCTCATCGGCATCGGCAGCCCGTACCGCTACAACCCGCGCAATCCCTTCACCTTAGATGAGACCCGCGATATGTTGCGCCTCGTCCTCCAAGGCCGCGCGAACTACACCCTGATCCCCGTGCCCGATCTGGACGACGGCCCGCGTTGGCGGCTGATGATTTTGGAGATCTTCGGCCCGTTAGATGCCTTCGTCACGGCGAACCCCTACGTCGCCAGCCTGCTCAAGGCGGATTATCGGCTCCTCAAGCCGGTGGCTCTCGTCCCCAAAGAGCAGCGCGTCGCCATCGATGGCGCGATGGTGCGGCGAGCGATGGCGCGCGGTGAGCCGTGGGAACATCTGGTCCCCTCTGACGTGGCGGCCTATCTCCAGTCGAATCACTTAGATGAGCGCTTCCGGCGGGAGTTTGGGTTACAGACGTTAGCCCTAGATTCGATGGTAGATGTGTAAACAGGGAGTAGGGAGTAAGGGAGTAAGGGAGTAAGGAGTAGCCCCCTACTTCTTCAAAAACAAATCAAACAAGGAGAAGAACCATGTATTCCTGGGATGAGGATACCACCGATTGGTACGGCGACGCGAAGTACAGTTACAGCAAAACGGGCGCGGATCGGCGCAAGGCTGCCGCCGAGCGCGCCGAGGCCAGCGGGCCGCGCACCTATAAGCAGAAGCAGGAGCCAAACGAGAAGATCATCGATCCGCGCAAGCACGTGAGCAGTGAGAGCACCACGCCCCTCATCATCGGCGTGGATGTGACCGGATCCATGGCTAACTGGCCTTTCGAGATCTTCGACCGCCTGCCCCTGCTCTACAACACCCTCTCGCAGTACCGCGAGGATCTGGAGGTCTGCTTCGCGGCCATCGGCGACGCCGGCTGCGATAAGTGGCCGCTGCAAGTGACCACCTTCGCCAGCGGCTTCGATCTGGAACAACTCTTAGGCTCGCTCTACGGCGAGGGCGGCGGCGGGGACGCGCCCGAAAGCTATGGCCTCTTCGCGCACTGGGTCAACACCCACGTCACCATCCGCGAGGATCTTAAAGAGAAACCCTTCCTCATCGTCTACGGCGACGCACCGATGCACCCCCACGTCCCCAAAAAACAGCTCGCCCACTATCTCGGCGATAACGGCGGGCAGGTCGATGCCATCGCGGCGTGGCAGCAGGTCTGCCAAAAATGGAACACCTGGTTCCTGCGCCGGCCCACCGGCTCGCCGGGCGACAAAGTGGATCAGCAATGGGGCCAGGCCGTGACCGAGCAGAAGATCTTCCACATCCAGGATGAGCAGCGCGCGGTCGATTACACCATGGGGCTGATTGCGCGCTCGTGGGGGCACTTCGGCGACTTCCAAGATAATATGCGCGCCCGCCAGAGCGAGGAGACGGTCATCAAGGTCAGTACCCCCATCGAGATGAAGTGCCCGCGCTGCGGCGCGCCCATCCCCGTGGACGCCGGCGGGATGTTCAAGTGCGGTTATTGTGACGCAACGCTGAAGTTGTAAAACGTATTGCGTATTGCGTAGTGTGTAAAACGTGATTACCCCGCGTTCCCACCAAAATCTGGTTAACAAGAGCGTGAAACAATGGTAAAAGTGCAGGCCATCGTCACGGCGCCGCCGTACGCGCCCTATCTGGCCGAGGTCGCGCAGCATCCGCTGGTGTGCGGGCTGCGGCTCAACACGGTGATGCCGCTGCGCGAGGGGCCAGGCGAGGCGCTGGAACGGCTCCGCGACCTCGGCCAACCGCTCTGGGTCGATCTCAAAGGGCGGCAGTTGCGCGTGGTCGGCGCGGCGATCCCGCCCTACACCGAGGTGCGGCTGAGCCATCCCATCCACGTGCGCACGCCGGTCGATGCTTTTTTCTCCGACGGCAATGAGCGTGTGCGCGTCGCCGCCGTCGATGGCGACCGGCTGATCTTGGAGGATGGGCCGCGCCGCCTGGTCGGGCCGGGGGAGTCGATCAACATCGTGCACCCCACCCTCCACATCGAGGGCACGCTCACGGAGACGGATCGCGCCTATCTGGCGGCGATGCGCGAGGTGGGCCTCCGGCGCGTGATGCTCTCCTACGTCGAATCCACCGCCGACGTGGACGAGGTGCGCGATCTGCTACCCGGCGCCGAGGTGATCCTCAAGATCGAGACACAGAAGGGGCTGGCTTTCGCCCGGCGGCATCATGCCAACCACGGGCGCTTGATGGCCGCGCGCGGCGATCTCTACGTGGAGGTGCTGCGCCCGCATCGCATCGTCAGCGCGCTGCGCGACATCATCCGCGCCGACCCGGCGGCCATCGTCGCCAGCCGCCTCTTCGACTCGCTGGCCCACGTGCCCGTGCCCGTCAGCGCCGACATCGGCGACGTCGCCTTCCTGCTCGCGCTCGGCTACCGCACCTTTATGTTTGGGGATCACGTCTGCCTGCGCCGCGATAGCCTGCTGGAGGCGCTGAATCTGCTCGAGGCGGTGGCGGGGGAGTTCTAGGAAATGAAACTCAAAATTGATCGTGAAAACGATGCGCTATATTTACGCCTTGATGAGAGCCTTATCGTAGAATCGGAAGAGGTCCAACCTGGCGTCATCCTGGATTTTGACGCCAACGGGCGCGTGGTAGGGATAGAGATGCTCAATCTCAGCCTGCGCACGGAAACGGAAAAGTTAAGAGTCATGCAATTTGAAACCATCGGGTAGCCAGGCTGACGTGTTGAGATCAGCGACGTATCACGTCTGCCTGCGCCGCGATAGCCTGCTGGAGGCGCTGAATCTGCTCGCAGCGGTGGCGAGGGAGTTTTAGGGAATGAACATCGCTCTGGCCCAAATCAACACCACCGTGGGGGATCTCGGCGGCAACGTGGCGCGCTGCCTGGAGGCCATCGAGGCGGGTCGCGCGCAGGGCGCCGATCTCGTGGTACTGCCGGAGATGGCGGTGCCCGGCTATCCGCCGCGCGACATCCTCTTCGATAGCAGCTTCCGGGAGGCCGCCTTCGAGGCGACGCGCGATTTGGCCGCGCGGGCCGCTGGCGGGCCGCCGGTACTGGTCGGCACGATTGTCGCCAGCGAAAACTGCCCTCCCCATCATCCAGGGCTGTACAACGCGGCGGTGCTCCTGCGCGGCGGCGAGGTGCAGTTGGTTGCCGCGAAGCAATTGCTCCCCGCCTACGACGTCTTTCACGAGCCGCGTTGGTTCATGCCGGGCGGCGCTTCCAAGCCGATCACGGTCGCGGGGAAGCGCATCGGCGTGCTCGTCTGCGAGGATCTCTGGGATGAGGGACACGCGCACCATCCGCCCGCCGATCTGCTCGCGGCGGGGGCCGAGGCGCTGATCACGATCTCGGCCTCGCCCTATCGCCGGGGCGTGATGGCGAAGCGACTAGCCCAGGCCCGCCGTCCGCGCTGCCCCCTGATCTACGTGAATCTCTGCGGCGCCACCGACGAGCTGATCTTCGATGGGCGCAGCTTCGCGCTCGACGCCGAGGGCGAGTTGCTGGCGCATCTGCCCGGCTTCGAGGAAGCCGTCCAGGTCGTGGATTTAGCCGCCGCAAGCCCCAAGCATCCAACCTCCAACGTCCAACCCCCAGAAGAGACTATCTTCCAGGCGCTGACGCTAGGCGTGCGGGATTTCTTTCGCAAGAACGGGATACAGCGCGCCTTCTTAGGCCTCTCCGGCGGCATCGACTCCGCCGTGGGCGCGGCCATCGCTGCCGAGGCGCTGGGGCCGGCCAACGTCACCGCCGTCGCGATCCCCAGTCGCTACACCGATCCGCGCTCCACCTCCTCGGCGGAGGCGCTGGCGAGCGCGTCAGGCATCGGCTTCGAGGTGATCCCGCTCGAGCCGCTACACGCCGCCGCCGAGGCCACGCTGGGCGATCTGCTCAGCCACGGCGCCACCGGCGAAAACATCCAGGCGCGGCTCCGCGCCCTCATCCTGATGGCGCTGGTCAACGCGCGCGGCGGCATTTTGCTCAACACGAGCAACAAGACCGAGCTGGCGCTGGGCTACGGTACACTCTACGGCGATCTGGCGGGCACGCTCTGTCCCATCGGCGACCTCACCAAACCCCAGATTTATGAGTTGGCGCAGTGGATTCAGGCCGAGCGCGGCGCGCCGATCCCGGCCTTTATCCTGGAGCGCGCCCCCTCCGCCGAACTCAAACCCGATCAGGTCGATCCTTTCGATTATCCCAAGATCGCGCCGCTGCTGGAGCGCCTGCTCGAAGAGAATCGCAGCAACGCGGCCCTCCGCCGCTCGGAGCACAAACGCTGGCACATGGGCGTGATCCTGAAGGTGAGCGAGAAGGCGTTTGGGACAGGGAGGATGATTCCCATTACGCGGAAGTAAATTCGGCACACAAACCTAAGACACCACAGCGGGGATGCACGTTTGGGAAACACGTGCATCCCCGCTGCGATTGTGATGCGATTGGATGGAGCGCCCCTGTTTAGACGTTCTCCTCCGCGCGCTTCACGAGCCAGGATTGCCCGAAGGTGAAGAAGACCAGCCCGGCCAGGCTCAACCAGCCGAACCAATCGCCCAGATGACTGGAGAGGGCGCCTTTGCCGCTGCCAAGCGCCACATCGGAGACTAACGTGGCCTCGCCGCCCTCCGGTTCGACCGCCAGTT
>CAZCAI010000147.1:9177-11400 GCA_964496595.1 uncultured Anaerolineales bacterium | reverse complement strand
GGAAGGCTCCCGCGCCCGCGTAGGCGGTCGCTTGGCGCGTTAGCGCCTGTCTCAGGACTTCAGTCCGGGATCACACAACATTTCACCAAAAAACTAATAAGAGCCTTTCCTAAATCATCCCAGAGCAAACGAGGAGAGTTAGAGGAGTCTTATATGAAAGTTTTCGTCGCAGGCGGGGCGGGATACATCGGCAGCGTGGTGACGGCACAGTTGCTCCAGGCCGGCCACGAGGTGACGGTCTACGATAGCCTGGTCAAGGGCCATCGCGCGGCGGCGCCCGAGGGCGCGCACTTCATCCGGGGGGATATTTTGGATCGCGTGGCCTTGGATGTGGCGTTGGGCGCGCAGCTCTACGACGCGGTGCTGCACTTCGCGGCCTTCATCGAGGCCGGCGAATCGATGGAGCAGCCGGGGCGCTTCTTCCGTAACAATGTGATGGGGAGTATGACGTTGATCGAAGCGGCGGTGATGCACGATGTGCCGCGCTTTGTCTTCTCCTCGACGGCGGGCGTCTACGAGGGCAAGAAGGATGCGCCGTTGACAGAAGACGATCCCATCGGGCCGGCGAGCGTCTACGGCCAATCGAAGCGAATGGTGGAGCAGGCGCTCCACTGGTATCACGAGATCCACGACCTGCGCTACGCCGCGCTGCGCTATTTCAACGCCGCCGGCGCGACGCCGCCCGCGCGCGGCGAGGCTCATGAGCCGGAGACGCACCTCATCCCGTTGGTGCTCCAGGTGCCGTTGGGCCAGCGCGAGCAGATCTACATCTTCGGCGATGACTATCCCACGCCGGATGGCACGTGCATCCGCGATTACATCCACATCTTGGATCTGGCCTCGGCCCATATTTTGGCGCTGGAGGCGCTGGCGGAGCGCTCGACAATGATCTGCAATTTGGGGAACGGCGCCGGCTACTCGGTCAAAGAGGTGATCGAGGTGGCGCGCGAGGTGACCGGCCATCCTATCCCGGCGGAGGTGGCCCCGCGTCGTCCGGGGGATGCCGCGATCTTAGTGGCGGATGCGAGCCGCGCCCGCGAGTTGCTTGGCTGGGCGCCCCAGATCCCGGCGCTGCGGGACATCATCGCCAGCGCGTGGGAGTGGCATCGCACGCATCCTGATGGCTACGGGCGTGTTTCACTTGTAGCGTAGCGGTGTCGGTCACGGATTGCGAATTCGCTTGTGTGACAATGCAAGTCTACTTTTGGGAATCGTGAAACAACGCCTTGGCAGTTTTGTACCGGGGTGATGAGAAAACAGACAAGCAAGGAGGCCAAAACTGCGTCAGAGCGGAATCTCATAAGGCGGCGTCATCAGGCGGCGCAGATACGCAACATCGACGATGCGGCGGGCTTGAATGGCCCGCCGCTTTTTTCGTAGTTGGGGGAGCGTGATCAGCCCGGCGAACAGCCCGCGCAACGTAGCGCGCGCGGCCTCCCCGCGCCACGCCCGCAGCGCCTCGCGCGCAATCCGCCATTGGGCGGCGATGACCTCGCGCTTGTGAGCGCGCCATAAATCCGCCGGATAATTCTTCGCCAGCGTCCAGATGCGATTGCGTGCGTCGTGAAACGAGGCGGTGACGCCGCCGCCGGAGGCCTTGAGCTTGTGATAGACAACGGCCCGCGGTTCGTAGAGGCAGCGCCATCCCGACAACTGGGCGCGCCACGCCAGATCCACATCCTCGAAGGAGAAGAAGAACGCATCATCTAACAGGCCGATCTCGTCTAACATCGCGCGACGATAAGCCGCGCTCCCCCCGCAGGCGCTGAAGACGTAGGCCGGGTGATCGTACAGCCCGCGATCCGGCTGCCAGACGCCGCGATTGTGCGCCAGCCCATCCAGGGTGACGTAATCGCCCGCCGTGTGGAAGGTGTCGCGCCGGTCGAAGAGCAGCATCTTGGAGGCCGCCAGCCCCACCTCTGGATGCGCGGCGAAGGCGGCGGCGACGTGCGTCAACCAGTCGGGATCGACCTCGGTGTCGTTATTGAGCAGCGCCTGGATCTCCCCGGCGGCGGCGCGAAAACCGGCATTACACGCGCCCGTGAAGCCGCGATTTTCATCCAAGGCCAGCACGCGCACGTTAGGATAGCGCGCCAGCACATCTAACGAATCATCCTCCGAGGCGTTGTCCACGACGATGACCTCGTGATCGATGAAGGTCTGGGCCGCCAGGCTATCTAAGCACGTGGACAGATGATGCGCGCCGTTCCAGTTGGGGATAAT
>CAZCAI010000147.1:0-9077 GCA_964496595.1 uncultured Anaerolineales bacterium | reverse complement strand
TGATTCGCCCATTCGTCGATTCGACTAGTAACCGGTCGCCTGTAAAAAGTCCGCCAGCGCAGCTTGCCACGGACGTAGGCGGATGCCCAGGGCGGCGGCCGCGTGGTTGAGCATCGGGGCATAGGGCGGCGGCGTGCTGGCCCGCTCGAACGCATCCGACGTGATCGGCGCGACGGGGATCGCCTCGCGCCCGCTGAGGCGCAGAATCTCCTGCGCGAATTCGTAGCGCGACGCAGCACCCTCGTTGACCAGGTGATAGATGCCGTAGGCGTGCGTGGGGATCAATTGGACGATGGCCGTCGCCAAGTCCTTGACGTAGGTGGGATTGCCGACCTCGTCGGTGACGACGCGCAGCGCGCCGCGCTCATCGGCCAGTTGGATGATCTTGTGCGGGAAGTTGCGCCCGCCCTCGGCGTAAAGCCACGCCGTGCGCACGATGTAGAAGCGTGTGAGCAGGTTTTGCGTGTACCATTCGCCCGCCAGCTTCGAGCGCCCGTAGGGATTGGGCGGACGGCGCGCGGCCCACTCGTAATACGGCGCCGCCCCCACGCCGTCGAAGACCTCGTTCGTGCTGACGTAGAGCATCTCCGCGTCGACATCGGCGGCGGCCAACGCCAAATTCTGCGTCCCCATCCCGTTGACGTGGTAGGCGGCCTGCGGATCGCGCGCGCAGCCATCGACGTCCGTCATCGCCGCCGGATGGAGGATCAGGTCGGGCCGGAACTCGCGGATGAGCGAAGTCACGTCCTCGCGGTCGATGATGTCGTGCTCCGGCAGATCCATCCCCTGTACCTCGTGCTCGGCGAGCAAGGGCAGGAGCGTGCGTCCCAGTTGGCCTTGGTGGCCGGTGAGTAGGATTTTCATCTTGGCAGTCTCCTCGTGCAAAATGGCAAAGCGACAAATGACAAATGCTTTGTGTTGATTTCTGGGCCGTGATTCAGTCTATCACGGTTCAGGGATTTGACCATGGGTTTGAGCAAGCAGCCTTCTATCGGCGTTGATGGCGCCACATCCCGCCGGAAGATTTCTACATCGCGGATACGAAAGGCCTGCTGAATAGGGTTTTCCCATCTTGCAATTATATCCTATTCGCTCCAAGCGGATTGTTAAATCCGCGCCTCTTGGCATATTTCGAACGTGTTTTCAGCTTGCGCAAGCAAAACAGGGATCTAGCGATCCATTGGAGCGAGAATGGGAAAGCCCCACTGCTGAAAGATGACCTGCTGGTGAACACGGCCTTTCCAGGGGCTTTAGTCCCGTAAAGGCGCTTCTTCCTCTAAATAAACCTCAGAAAGCGCCCATACATCCTCGAAGTTGACCAGATAGCGCCGGATCGTCTGATCCCACGAGCTGCTCGCCAGATAGGCGCCATCGGGGCTGAAGGCCACATCCCACACCAGGTCGTTGTGGCCGGGATAGATGCCGATTAGCTCCGGTGCCTGGCGCGGCAATGCGGCAAGATTCCACAGGCGCACCATCGCATCGCGCGCGCCGGTAGCCAGATATTGCCCCGTCGGATCGAAGGCGATGCTGTAGACAAAGCTGCCGTGCTCCAGCGTGTGCACCACCGTCAAGGTCTCCATATCCCAGAGACGCGCGGTGTTGTCCCACGAGGCGGAGGCCAAGTACCGTCCATCTGGGCTGAAGGCCACGCGAAAGAGCGCGTCGGTGTGACCGCTCAAGGTCACGATCCGCGACGCCGCCAAGGCGCCCTCATCAGTGGGCGCCAATTCCCAGAGGCGGACGTTGTGATCGGTGTGGCCGGTAGCGACAAAACGCCCGTCAGGGCTGTAATCCAAGGTGTATACACGGCCCGGATAGCCGGGCAACGCGAGAGTTTCCTCTTCCCGCCAGGTTTCGGTGTCCCAGAGGATCACGGTCTGGTCATCCGAGCCGGTTGCCAGATAAGCGCCATCGGGACTGAAGGCCGAGACGTTGACGTCGTGCGTGTGGCCGACCAGCACTCTGGTCAGCTCGCCGGTCGCCGCCTCCCACACCCGCACGTTGCCATCTTCGGAGCAGGTGACGAGTTGTTGTCCATCGTGACTGTAGGTCACATCCCACAGCGTGCCGCCGAATGTGTGCATCGTGTTGATCACCTCGCCGCTGGCCAGCGACCAGATTTGCGCGATGCCCTTGTCATCGCCAGAAGCCAAGAATTTCCCCTGGGGATTGAAGGCGATGTTGCGCATCCGGGCCGTCTGCCCGGTCAATGTGGAAAGCTGCTGCTCCTTCAGGAAACTGCGATCCCAGAGGCGCACGGTCTTATCCCCCGATCCGGCGATGATGTAGCGATCATCAGGGCTGAAGCCCACGTGCAGCACCACGTTCTCCGGGCCGGAGAGCACGGTGAGGGCGTTATCTGCCTGGGTCGCGACGTTCCACAGGCGCACGGTCAGATCCCGCGAGCCGGAGACCAGATGCGTGCCATCCGAACTGTAGGCGATGGTCGTCACGCCGGCGGTGTGTCCCACCAACGTGTGAACAGCCTGCCCCGACTCGATATCCCAGAAGCGGATGGTCCGATCCTGCGAGGCGGAAGCCAAGATATTCTGGGTGGGATTGAAGGCGACGGCTTCAACGGCGTCGGTATGCCCGGCGAGCGTCATATATAACGTCGCCGTGAGTTGCGCGGTATTCCTCAGATCCAGGGGATGAATTTCCCAGATATAGACCGTCGCGTCATTGGCGGCGGCGGCGATGTAGCGCTGTTCGCCGGTCCCGCCGTAGGCAATCTCGTTGACGCGCTCCGGCGCGCCGGTGAGCAATGTCAGCGCCGGCACAGCGTGCAAGATCTCCGGGTTCTCCTCATCGGCTTCCCAGACGTAGACGACGCCCCCCTCGGTCGTTGTGTCGTCGTCCCTCTGCTCCGCGTAGCGCCCGCCGCCGATGAGATAATGTCCTGTCGGATCAAAGCTGAGGCTGTACAGATTGGTCTGGCGCGGCATCCGCAGCCACTGCCGCCACGATTGTTGTTCCTCATCCCAAATGCCGAGATTAGCCACTGCCTGGTCATCAGCGCTGCTCACAACCATCTGGGCCGGGTCGGTCTCGGTGGCGTCGCCGCCGACGGCTAACCGGAAAGCATCGGGATGCGCGGCCAATGCCCAGATACCCGCCTCCTGCGGCCAGGCGATGATGCGGTCGCGCTGCATCGCCGTGTCCCAGGTCCAGATACCATCATCCGGCGAGAGCGCGTAGATGTAGCGTCCCCGCGCGCTGTAGGTCGCGTCGTACACCTGCGCGTAGGGATGGCGATAGACGTCAACGGGATAGTAATCTAACAGCGCGCGGCGAAGGGCGATCTCGGCCTTGGTGGTCTTCACCTCGCCGAAGATGGATTGGGAGAAGGCCAATTGCAGCGCCTCGAAGATGGATTTCTCCCGCGCTCCCTCGCGCGCCAGGCGGATGCTCGCCAGACGGTTGTTTTGTAGCATCTGCTGCGAGCGCGAGGCGGTGTCGCTAATCTGCGCGATGAGACTGCTGCGCGCCGCCATCCAGCCCAGGAAGGCGACGATGAGCAACGTCGCCACGCCGATCCCGGTAGCCAGCAATTTGAGGCGGCGAATCCGCGCTTCGTGCCGCGCTTTGGCCTGGCTGGCCGCGATGAAGTCGCGCTCATAATCCTCGGCCTCGTCGGGATGCGCCGCCAGCCACGCGACGGCGTCCGATAACATAGCGCCTTGGTAAAGTAGGGCGTCGTTCCCCGTCTCCTGCCAGCGCCGCGCGACCACGCGGAGGGGGGTCTCGCGCTTCGCGTCCCACGCTTGATTGGCCCGGAGGATGGGATCGATGAGCCGGTCGTGAACCAGCTCGTACCACCGCGCGCCGGCCCGCATATCCGCCCGGATGATGTGCCTATCATCCAAGACATCCACCGCCGCGTTGGGAAGCTGCGCGGTATCCTCCGCGCCGCGCATCGCCAATCCCCGCGTGCCCATCGAGGTGATCAATTGCCGGCCAAACCACCGGCGCACCTCACGCTCGTGGACGCCGGTTTTCTCGACGGCGGCCTGCACCGCATCTTCGTAGAAGTCCATCAAAGCGCGGTCGATGTCGCCGTACTCCTCCACCTCCTCCCACTGGATTTCGTGATCCTCCTGCTCCGGCAGATTCTCCCAAAGGCGATGGCAGATCACCTGAAGCTGCACCGGCTCCACCTCCGGGCCGAGGACGACTTTCTCTATTTCTTCTCCTGTGGCGTAAGCCGAGACTTTGATCTGACGGAGATCAGCGACCAGACGCTCCGCCACACCCGGCCCATAGACACATCCCGCGTTCTGCGCCGGTTGCTTGACCGCTTGCAGCGCCCCCTGCTCGCCCAAGCGCCTCATCCGAAAGCGGGCGCGGAGCCGATGGGGCAACAGCGGCGCGTAGGCGTCCATCGAGGCGACATAATCCTCGCGCATCACAAAGATGACGCCCAACTGCGGTAGCTCGTCCAACGCCTCGCGCAACTGCGAGAAGAAGCCCTGTGCATCCTGCCAGCGGTCGCGATGGGTGGTGAACAACTCCTCAAATTGATCCAGGATCAAGATGGGCAGCGGCCGTTGGTCATTTTCGGGATCGCTGATGCTTTCCAAATAGGAGCGCAATGTGTGCTGTCGTAAGTCTTCGGGCGAGGTCTCCGGCGTCAAGGATGCCAAGGAGAGGAGCGCGCTGAAGACGAAGATATTCTCGATCTGCTCCGGGGCCAGATGCGGGGGCGGCGCGTTGCCCACGCGCGCCACCGGCAACACATCGAAGGTCTCTTGCTCCAACGCGGGGATGATCTTCGCGTTGAGGAGGGAGGTCTTGCCGGCGCCGGATTCGGCATAGAAGAGCACCTCGCGCGCCGAGAGGATCAGCGAGAGCAACTCGCGCGCTTCGCGATCCCGCCCGTAGAAGTTCTGGCGATCCTGACGCTCGTAAGGGCGCGGGCCGACATAGGGATTATTTTTCATTGTCGTGTCCTCCCTCAGGTGTGATAACGTTGATACGCCGCGAGCACTGCGCGATGCACCGCCACATTCTCCAGGAACGAGCGGCGCAGCGCGTCGTCTTCGATTTTCACAGCTTTTGACTGTAAATAGTTGTAGGCTTTCACCAAGACCTCAGCAGCGCGCGCATCCCGCATCGACGCCAGAGTTTGATAGCAGGTCAGGTAAACCCAACACGGCTCCTCAACGCTGTCCAAGGCCGGGTGCTCGTCCATGTAGAAGAGGGCGGCTTCGATATAAGGCCGCGCCCGCTCCCAATCTTCCTGCGCCCACGCGATGCTGGCCAATCCCGCTTGCGCCTCGACCATCCGATGCGGCTGATCCAGATCCTCGCGCAAGGTCAAAACGCGGGCATAGGCAGCCTGGGCCTCGGATAGATTTTCCGCGCCCACGTAGATATGTCCCCAACATAATTGGGCCTCGGCCTCCAAATTCATGTCCTGCAACGCGCGCGCGATAGTCAACCCTTGCGCAACGTGATCCTCCGCTCGCGCCATCTCGCCCATCAAATGATACAAACGGGCCAAGCTGATATGCGCTTCACTCTCGCCCGGCGAATCCGCCGTTAACTGGCTGATTTGAAGCGAGCGCTGGTAATGGGTCAACGCCTCACCATATTGTCCCAACCGCTGAGCAATCTCTCCCAACGTCGCATAGGCGATACCCGCGCCGATGTGATCGCCAATCAATTCTTTCAATTGTCGCGCCTGCTCGCTATAGTGGCGCGCTTTCACGTACTCACCTTGTTTGAGCAGCGTAATGGAGATATTGTTTAGCGCTGCGCTCTCTCCCTTCTTGTATTGAATCACCCGGTAACGGGACAACGCATCCTGATAACAAGTCATCGCTTCATCTAATTGCCCTTGCGCTGAGTGAACGACGCCGATGTTGTGTAGGCTGCGCGCCTCGATATCGTGCAGATCGGCGCGCCGCGCTAACGCTAAGGAGGTTTCGAAGTGGGGTCTGGCCTCCTCATATCTCCCTTGACGCCAGATCGCTGCGCCCCAGCGCAGATGCGCCGTGGCCTCCAGCCGGACGTTCTCATAACGCTGCGCCAGTTGCACCGCCCGCTGCGCGAACGAAACAGCATCCGTGTAATTTCCGACCACCTCAGCGTAATGGGCCTGGCGCAGGATCATTTTGGCCTTGTCCTCGCCCTTGGCGAAGACCAGAAGCATCTGGAGATCCCGCCGCTGTTCCTCGCGATAGCTTTGGAGGTCATAGATGCGCTCGCGCACGGCCAAGATCTGATATTGACTCTCGCGATCCGATGGCGGCGTCAATTCCAGGGCGCGCGAGAGGAAGCGCACCGCCGCCTCGTTGGCATACTCCGACGCGGCCTGCTTCCCCGCCAGGAATGCATAATGGCGCTCCTTTTCGGTGATCTCGGCCTGCCCGTAGTGATAGGCCAGGTCAGCGTAATACGGAGCCAACTCATCCGCATAGAGCGTCTCGATGGCTACGGCGGCCCGGCGATGCAACTCGCGCAATCGCGAGCGCATCTGAATATCGTAGGCCGCATCGCGCAGCAGCACATGCTTGAACAGGTAGTGCATTGTCTTTCTTTCCTCACCCTTGCGAAGGTTAGGCAAGAGCCTTCCAAATCAAGTCATTCCGTTAAAAAATGCATCCCAGGCCTCGAAATCCTCGCGGAACTTTCGCAAGGCTTCCCATCATCAGTTTACAGGCGACCAAATCTGTTCCTGTTCGGCAGTTTTTACCTCCAAGCTCACATCCGAGGCCAACATCTGCGCCAGAACGCGATCATCGAACTCCCGGCCCAGGATGGCCGCGGCTTTGACGACGTCCTTCACCTCCTGCGTCAAGCGATCAATGCGGGCGATAAGAATCGCGTTGATCGTCGTGGGCATATCCGCCGGAACCTCCGCCTTCATCATCCACGCGCCCTCGGATGTGCGCGTCAGGAGGTTGTTTTCGCGGAAATAATACAGGAATTGCTGGGCGAAGAAGGGATTGGCCTGCGTGCGCTGTACCAACAACTCGACCAGCTCATCGCTGACGGGGCCGCCCAACAGCGCCTCGGCCAACCGGCGCAGATCCGCCGCCGCCAAGACGTTGAGATCGACCTCCATCACCGGCAGCGACTCCGGGACATCCAATGTGGGCTGGCGGCCATCATCCATATAGCGCGAGGTCACGATGACGAAGAGCGGCGCTTGGGGTAAATTGCGGAAGAGTGCAGTCAGCGCCTCACGCGATCCCTCATCCAACCACTGCAGATCCTCAATCTTCAAAACGACCGGCTGAAAGCAACTTTCCGCCAGGAGCAGGCTTTTAATCGCCATCAAGGTGTTCTGATAGCGCAAGTTGCCGTCTAAGCTCTCGTACAGCGAATCGGGCCAGTACAGTCCCAACAGCGCGCCCAAGACCGATCTCGTGCGATCTAATTCATCCGCCAGCGCGTGAGGCGCCTGCGAGCCGGTGACTTTATTTGAATCTAGCGAGCGCAAGCGCGAGATCAAGCGATCCAGCCGGGTGGTGAAGCGCGCCTTGTTCTCGTCGGAGGTCGCTTCTGGCGATTGATCAAAGTAGCGCTTGCAGAAGTAGGTGAAGGGGTTGAACGCCTGACGCAGGATTTGATCGGTCTGGCCGACGAAGGTTTTCACGCCGTGATGCTGCTGCAACTCCTGGCGCAGTACATAGGCCAGGTGCGATTTCCCGATGCCGGCCTCACCGTAGATGTAAGCCAACCCGGCGCACTGTCCCACAAAGAGCGGCTCGGTCGCGGCAAGTAAGCGCTGCAACTCGCGACCGCGTCCCACCAGGGGTTGCTCGAAGAAGCCCTCGGCGTGGATCGTGCGTTGCAGCAGTTGGTAGGTGGGGCGCGGCGCGGCGAAGCCCTTGTACTCGAAGTCGCCAATGTGGACGACGTCAATGTCGGATAAGGTAGTTCCCGCCTCCGACACAAGGATTTGCCCCCACTGCGCGCGCGACATCAGTCGGGAGGCGAAGTTGACGACGTTGGCGATGGCGGTGTATTCGCAGCGCGCCGCGCCGCCCAAGATGCCCGCGTAGGCCATCCCGTAGCTCATGCCCGCGCGCCAGCGCAGGTCGGCAAAAGCCGCGTCCGCAGTCCATTCGCGCAGAGTCAGCAGGAAGGTGGCCGCGCGCTCGACGTCGTTTTCGTGGCCCACCGGCGCGCCAAAGAGAATCAGCATCACCGCGCCCTTATCGCCAAAGTCCAGTTTGTTGAAATAGCCGCCGTACTCCAACGCGGTGGACATCACCTGCGAGACAAAAGCGTTGAGCGTCGCCTCGGCCTGGGCGGGGGACTCAGGCGCATCAAAGGAGATGAAAACGTTAGCCGCCTGGCGGAACTCCGCGCGCGCGCTGCTGGCGACCATGTCCAAGGCGGCGTCCAGGACGAAGGGCGTCAATGCCGCTCGATCCAGCGCGGGCGGAGCGCTCGCCGTCGCCGGAGGGGCGGCGAAATCCGAGGGCATAATATCCCGCAAGATGTGATGACCGGCGCGCGCCTCGGCCTGCGTCACGGCGGCGAGATGGGGCCAGATCGAGGCGCTGGCGACGATATCGCCTTGACCGGCGTAATGCTCGGCACGCGCTGCCGCGTCAATCGCGGGGCCACGGAAGAAGTAGGTGTAACGCTCCTCCTCGCCCACAATGCCCCACGCCACCTCGCCGAGGCCCAAACCGACTTTGACGCCCAGGGTGAACTCGCCGTACTTGGTCATCAGCTTGCCGTGCTGCGCGAAGAAGTCCTGAATATCGAAGGCCATCAGCGCCAGGCGGAGGGCGACGTCGAATTCGTTTTCGTCCTCTATGGGGAAGACAGCCGTGAACGCATCGCCCGCGAAGGTCGTGATCATGCCGCCGTGCTCGTAGACGCGCGCCACCAGCGGCCCAAAGACGCGATTGAGCGCGTCGGTGAGGATCTCGGCGCCGTCCTTCTGATGTTGCATCAGCGCCTCGGTGATCTGCGTGAAGCCGAAGACATCCACGAACATCGCCGCCGCCGAGAAGCGTCCGTGCATCGCGCCCTGGGCAAAGTGCTCCACGATGAAATGGGGGATCAAATTTCGCATGCCTTCCTCCCGGTTGGAATCGAGAATTAAGAAT
>CAZCAI010000146.1:5619-11440 GCA_964496595.1 uncultured Anaerolineales bacterium | reverse complement strand
TCTATGCAGCTCAAACCAGGCCAACGCATTCAAGCGCCCTTCCTCTCGGCGCCCGCCGAGGTGAAGTCCTTCACGCCGCGCACGAGCTACTACCGCGTCGAAGTCGTGTTAGAAGATGGGCACAACACCTACAAGACGCTCCAACTCACCGATGACCAGCTTGCCCAGGTCGAGATCGTCGATGCGCACACGCTGACGCGCGTCGCGCGCGCCGAAGACCTCTTCCTCACCGTCGAAGCCCACCGGATGCGCCTGGCCCACCAATTTGATCCCCAACTGGCCGTTAGCGTCTCCCAGGTCGATCCGCTGCCGCACCAGATCGAGGCCGTTTACCACTACGTCTTGCCTTCCCCGCGCATCCGCTTCCTCATCGCCGACGATCCCGGCGCGGGCAAGACGATTATGGCCGGGCTGATCCTCAAGGAGCTGCAACTGCGCCGCCTGGTACAGCGCGTGCTGATCGTCGCGCCGGGACATCTCAAGTACCAGTGGCAGCGGGAGATGAAGGATCGCTTCGGCGAAACCTTCGTCCTTGTGGATCGCGGCCTGCTGAACAGCACCTGGGGCGCGAGCGCCTGGGAGGAGCACGACCAGTGCATCACCTCCATCGACTTCATCAAGCAGGATGACATCCGCGAAAGCCTGCGCAGCGTGCGCTGGGATCTGGTCATCGCTGATGAGGCGCACAAGATGGCGGCCTATCTCTACGAGACTAAGAAGCAGCGCAAGATCGAGAAGACCCAGCGCTATCGCGCCGGGGAGATGCTCTCGCAGCAGACCGAGCACATGCTCTTCCTCACGGCGACGCCGCACAAGGGCGATGAGGAGAACTTCCGCCTCTTCCTCGATCTGCTGCGCCCCGGCTTCTTCGCCCGCACGGATCTGCTGCAAGCCTCCGTCGCGGCGGGCGACAATCCCATCTTCGTGCGGCGGCTCAAGGAGGACATGCGCCACTTCGATGGCCGCGCCATCTTCCCGCCGCGCCACGTCCACACGGTGCGCTTCCGCCTCACCGAGGCCGAGCGCGTGCTCTACAACGGCGTGACCCGCTACGTGCAGGACTACTTCGATCAGGCCAAGGAGCACCGCAGCATCTCCTTCGCGCTGATGATCCTCCAGCGGCGTCTGACCTCCAGCACGCACGCGGTGGCCCGCTCGCTGGAGCGGCGCAAGGCCAAGCTGGAGGAGCTGTTGGAGCTGCCGGAGAAGATCAGTGAGGAGCGCGAGGACTACCTGAAGGCGCGCAATCTGACCCCCGACGAGGTCGATGATCTGCCGGAGGCCGAGCAAATGGAGATCAGGGCGCGGATCGAGCACCTGACTATCGCGCAGAACATTGACCAGGTGCGCCAGGAGATCGCGCAGCTCGAACCGCTGATCGAGCAGGCCGAGACGGTACGCGGCCAGGTCGTCGAAAGCAAGCTGGCGGCACTGCGTGATGACATCCTCGATAACCTGGGCGGGCGCAAGCTGCTGATCTTCACCGAGTTCACCGATACCCTGCTCTACCTGGCCGGGGACGGACAAAATGAGCGCCCGCTGGGCAAGCTCCGCGCGTGGGGCTACGACGTGGTGACCATCGATGGCTCGATGCAGATGGATGCCCGCATCGAGGCCGAGCACGCTTTCAAGGAGCGTGCGCAGATCATGGTGGCCACCGAGGCCGCCGGCGAGGGCATCAACCTGCAGTTCTGCTCCCTGATGGTCAACTACGACATCCCCTGGAACCCCAACCGCCTGGAGCAGCGGATGGGTCGCATCCACCGCTACGGCCAGAACCGTGAGGTTTACATCTGGAATCTGATCGCGCGCGACACCCGCGAGGGGCAAATCCTGGACCGCCTCTTCGAGAAGCTGGATAAGATGCGTAAGGCTCTGGGCTCCGACCGCGTCTTCGACATCATCGGCGAGATGCTGCCCGGCACGCGGCTGGATCAACTGCTGCGCGACGCCATCTTCAACCAGCGGCGGATGGAGGAGATCGAGCAGCACATCGAGGCGGTGGACGCGGACGGGATGCAGCGGACGATGGACGAGGCCTTCCTCACCGGGCTGGCGACGCGCCACATCGACTACACCGGCTTGCAGCGCGAGACCCTGAAGGCCGAGGAGAACCGCCTGGTGCCGGAGTACGTGGAAGACTACTTCCTGCGGGCCTACCGGCGTCTAGGGGGTGACGTCAAGCGACACCCCGTGGCTGGCGACGACGGCGGCGCGCCCCTCACGCTCTACGAGGCGCCGCGCGTGCCCTACGATCTGCGCCGCTGGAACGATGACGCGCGCTTCAAGGCTACCTACGGGCGGCTGTTCGACGAATACCGGCGCATCACCTTTGATAAGGCCTATGCCCGCGAGCATCGCGCCGTGGAATTCGTCGCGCCGGGTCACCCGCTGCTGGAGGCCGTCTCCGAGACGGTGCTGGAGCGCGGCGCCGGCGGGGCCGATGCTTACGCCGTCTTCGGCGATCCAGAAGGGGAGCGCGAGGGCCTGCTCTGGTTCGTCGAGGGCGCGGTCAACGACGCCAGCGGGCGGGCGGCGGGCAAGCGCGTCTTCTGCCTCTACCAGGATCTGGCGGGCGAGCTGCGCACCCTCAACCCGGCGGTGCTGTGGAACTACGATCCCCTGGACGGCGCCGAACTCCCCGAAGCGCAGGCCGCGCCGCTGGCACAGCACGAGGCGGTGGAGGATTTCATCATTACGGAAGTACTCTTCCCCTACCGGGAGGAGATCGCGGCGCGGCGTGATCGGGAGGCCGAAGTTAAAACGAAGTACGGCCTGCGCTCGTTGGATTACCTGATCCAGGAATCCAACCAGAAGATCCTCGATTACCAACTCCGCCAGGACATGGGCGAGGTGATGGACCTGCCCTTGCGCAACGAGCGGCGCAACCTGGAGCAGTTGGAGGCGCGCCGGGACGAACTGGAGCGCGAGATCCGGCTGGAAAGCCAGCTCACGGTGGATGAGCCGCGCATCCTGGGGGCGGCGGTGGTGATCCCGCTGGCGCCGGAGGCGGCGGCCCCGCCTTTCGCCTACCCGGAGCACGAAGCGGCCGCGCAGCCGAATCACGAGCCTGCCGAGCGCTATGACGCTGGCGGCGGGATGCGGCGCGATGACGAGGCGGAGGCGGTGGGGATGCGCGAGACGATGAGGTACGAGCGCGCCCATGGCCGCGTGCCGGAAGATGTCTCCGAGGAGAACTTGGGCTTCGACGTGCGCTCCTTAGCTTACCACGAGGACGGTACACTGGCGGAGATCCGCTACATCGAGGTCAAGGCGCGGGCGCGCAGCGGGGCCGTGCGCATCTCGTCCAACGAATGGAAGGGCGCGCGGCACTTCGGCAAGGACTTCTGGCTCTACATCGTCACCGGGGCCAAGACCGCGACACCGGAGCTGCACCGCATCCAGAACCCGGCGGCCCAGTTCCGAATGGATGAGGACATCGAGGTGACGGGCTATATCATCCAGGAGGATGCGTGGCGGCCCAAGGTCACAAAGTGAGGATGGGGCATAGTATATAGTATAATGAAGGGTGAGCCGGTTACCACATAAGCTCACGGATCAACACGGATGAACACAGATGCTTTTGATTTTTATAGTGCAGGAAGATCTAAAAAATCCGTGTAATCCGTGGAAATCCGCGAGCTGCTCTCTAAAAGTGTCCGCTGAGTAGGAGGTCGCAATGAGTATAGCACTATCCATTCCCGATGCTATTGTACAGGCTATCCGCCTGCCTGAGGAGCAGATAGACTCGGAGTAGATGAAAGAGTTGTCCATCGTGTTGTATCAGCGAGGGTATCTCTCGTTTGGCAAGGCGCGCGAGTTGGCCGGTATGGGGAAGTATGAATTTGGGCAGTTATTGGGAAGGCGTGAGGTGGCTCGCCATTATGGACCGGTTGAACTCGAGGATGATATAGCTTATGCCCATCATCAGTAATACCTCAAGTTGCAATGGAGAGATTGCGGGATCAAGCGGGTTTTCACATTGCGCCTGCTCTTTTTGACGATGTGCTGCGCGCCGGCGGTGAGTTGTAAATGTGGGATGGATAACATCCTCGAATGGACAACATCGCCGCATCTAGACCTGGGTCACAAAGTGAGATATTGACATCATATAAGACATCGTATATGATGCATTTAAGGCGAAAACTATCTCAGGAGGTGAGCGATGTCACGCTATCCATTGAATTTGCCGGCAGAGTTGAAACAGGCGGCGGAAGATCACGCCGCCGAGCAAGGGGTCTCACTCAATCAGTTCATTATGTGGGCGGTGGCCGAGAAGGTCGGTTCGCTGCGCCAGCGCCTCGATGACCCCAATTTCCCCCACATCACCTACCGGCGAGGGGCGGCAGGGATGCCCGCCCCGGTGATTCGCGGGACGGGAATTCGTGTGCAGACGGTGGCGGTGGCCGCCGAGCACTGGCAGATGGCGCCCGCCGAGATCGCGGCGGAGTATGAGCTGAGCGCGGCTCAGGTGGAGGAGGCGTTGGCTTTCTATGCCGCGCACCGCGCCGAGATTGATCAGGCCATTGCTGCCGAACAGGCACAGCAACCCGCCTAATCCGTCAAGTGCGCTGGCTGAACGATTGGCGGTAACGATGATGAGGCTTTGGCCAGCTCGGAGCTGATCTATGCGGCCAGTCCCGCTCACGGATCAACACGGATGAACACAGATGCTTTTGATTTTTATAGTGCAGGAAGATCTGAAAAATCCGTGTAATCCGTGGAAATCCGCGAGCTGGTCTCTAAATCACAAGTACGGATGCCCAAATCTCAGGAGGTGTACCCATGGTAGAAACAATGGCTGATGTGACCATTTCTTTGCCCAGTGCCTTGCAACCCCTGCTGGATAGCTTACGCGGCGTGACGTTGGATCAGAAAATCACCCATCTTATCCTGGGGGAGGCGCGGCGAAATTTAGAGGCATGCGAAAAAGAGCAACTCGAATTTGAGATCAAGTATGGGATGGAATTCGAAGCATTTCAACGCGAGCTTTCCTTGGGAGAATCGGGAGCGTTGGGCGATGTATTCCGTCAATATGATCTGGAAACCGATGCGATGCGCTGGTCGGATTTGGTCGCGGAGAAGCGGTATTGGCTGGAGCAGATCCGCGCTCTCAGAGAATTGGCGCTATGACCGTTGCTGAAAGGCTCCGGGATTTCCAGCAGGCTGTACGTGAAGCTGTGCAACGTCATCTCCCGCGCGCCGACTGGACGTTGGAGCAAAAACGCGGCATCTTGCTGGATGGGAGAATTGAATTGGATGATCAGACGTTTATATCCGTTTACTTCAATGCTCTGACGGGGAAGACCAGCTATGCCTTGGTTCGGCAAGGGCAGCGTGTGGCGGGTTATGATAACTACAAGTTCTGGCATTATCATCCGCCAGGAGAAGTTGATCGCCATCAGCCTTATGACGAGCCAACGCCAGAGGAAGCTATTGTGAGTTTGATTGAGGGATTATCTCGCTAGTATTATGAAATCCATACCTATATCGCAAGAACAGTTGGCGGCGCTGTGTCGTCGCCATCATGTGCAACGGCTCGCGATCTTTGGCTCGGCGCTGCGGGAGGATTTCCGCCCGGAGAGTGACGTCGATGTGCTCGTCACCTTTGAGCCGGATGCTGAGATCGGCTTTCTGGCCCTGAGCCGGCTATGCAGGGAATTGGAGGCGATCTTCAATCGCCCGGTGGATTTGGCGCCGCAGGAGGGGCTGAAATCTCGGATTCGCGAGAGCGTCCTGGCCAGCGCGGAGCTGATTTATGCAGTCAGTTCAGCTCACGGATCAACGCGGATTCACACAGATCAAAATTCGCAATTCTAAA
>CAZCAI010000146.1:2702-5519 GCA_964496595.1 uncultured Anaerolineales bacterium | reverse complement strand
GTGGACTTCGAGCTGTTGGAGGATGCCGAGGCCATCGAGGCCGCCAACTTCGATCCCCGCGAGGGCACGGTGAGCCGCGCCGACGCCCGCTGCCCCGTCTGCGGGCAGATCACCAAGGCCAACGACACCCGCCGCCTGGCCCGCGAGGGCCTGATGGGCCAGCGGATGGTGGCCGTCGTCTTCCACCATCCCGACCAGTTCGGCAAGCGCTACCGCCTGGCGACGCCGGAGGATGAGGCGACCTATGCCGAGGCCGAGGCGCGCCTCGCGGAGAAGTTGGCGACCTGGCCCTACCTGGAAAGTGCGTTGCCGGAAGAGGTGATGGCAGATGATAAACGTAATCTTTGGGTGCAACTCTATGGCTACACGACGTTCGAGAGTCTGTTCAACACTCGCCAGCAGTTGGCCTTAGTTACCTTCTTGGAGAAGATCAAGGGCAGCTATGAGCGTATCCGGGCGGATGTGGCGGCGTACCAGACGCGAATGGACCGACTTACCTCGGTGGATGGGGATGCCTTGGCGCGCGCCGTCGTGGGGTATGTCGGGTTGCTTATGGGAAAGTTAGCTGATTATAATTCCTCTGTTGTGAGTTGGATAAATTCGCTTGAAGCTATTCGTAGTACTTTCTCACGTCAAGCGATACCTATGGTGTGGGATTATTTTGAAGTCAACACCTTTAGTGGCTCCGCTGGTGATTTTTTGGGAGCACTGGATTGGATTATACGTTTTCTCGAAACTAACCCAGCACTAGTCGATGCTCAGAGTCGTGCGCAAAAGGCCTCGGCTACCGATCTACCATTTCCCGATGATCACTTAGATGCTGTCCTGACCGATCCCCCCTATTACGACAATGTGCCCTACGCCGCGCTTTCCGATTTCTTCTACGTCTGGCTCAAGCGCAGCGTGGGCGAACTGTTCCCGGAGCTATTCGCCACGCCCACCGTCCCCAAGACGGGCGAGGCGATTATGGAACCCACGCGCCACGAAGACAAAGATCAAGCCAAGGCCTTTTTTGAGGATCTGTTGGGGCAAGCCTTCCAGGAGATGCACCGGGTTCTGCGCCCCGGCGGTGTAGCCGTCATCGTCTATGCGCACAAGACCACGGCTGGCTGGGAGACGATGCTCAATGCCCTGGTGGATGCCGGGCTAGTCGTCACCGGCTCGTGGCCGATGCACACAGAAAGGTCAAATCGTTTGCGTGCGGTCGCTTCCGCCGCGTTGGCCTCCTCGATCTACATGATCTGCCGCAAGGTCGAGCGCGAGAGCCTCGGCTTCTGGAACGAGATCCAGCCCCAGATTCGCGTCCGCGTCGAAGAGAAGCTCCAACAGTTCTGGGACGCGGGCATCGCCGGCGGCGACTTCTTCATCAGCGCCATCGGCCCCGGGATGGAGCACTACTCGCGCTACGAGCGCGTCGAGACCTACGCGGGCGACCCGGTGGGCGTGGATACGCTGCTCCACTTCATCCGCACCGTCGCCACCGACTTCCTGGTCAAGCGCCTGCTGCGCGATGCCTCCAGCGGCGCCATCGATAAAGAGGCGCAGTTCTACCTCACCTACCGCTGGACCTACCTCGATAACGCCGTCCCCTACGACGACGCGCGCAAAATCGCCAGCGCGGAGGGCGTCGACCTGGCGCAACTCTGGGGCAGCGGCGGCTTCGTCTACAAGCGCGGCGCCAAAATCTGGGTGCGCGGCCCGCAGAAGCGCGGCGAGGTCGAAAAAGTGCGCAACATGGTCGATGCGCTGCATCGCGCCTGCCAACTCTGGGCGCAGGGCAAGCGCGCCGACATCGCGCAGATGCTCAGTCGCACCGGCTACGCGCAGAGCGGCGCCTTCTGGCAATTCGCCCAGGCCATCGCCGAAAGCCTGCTCGAAGGCAGCAAGGAGAAACAACTCCTCGAAGGCCTGCTGCTGGGCAAAGAGGGCTACATGCACGCCAGCGCGGACATCATCGCAGCGGCGGAGGAGAAGGACGAGGGGCCGGAGCAGATACGGATGGGGCTGGAAGAGTAAATGATAGTTCACGGATAAACACGGATACACACGGATTAAAACAAAAAGAAAAAATCCGTGAAAATCTGTGTAAATCCGTGAGCCAAGCCTAATTGCTCACGGATGAACGCGGATCAACACAGATATTTTTTTGATTTTTAGTTACAAGAAGAGCCATTCGGAAGATGTAAGGGTTAAATTGCTCACCGAGCAGGAAAACTTTTCTGCCAGAAGATCTAAAAATCCGTGCAATCCGTGAAAATCCGTGAGCTAATCGCACGTGAGCCAATCTAAGTACGGAGGATGATATGAAACACAAAGCAATCACCGACAAAATCATCCGCGCCTTCTACACCGTCTACAACACCCTGGGCTACGGCTTTCTGGAAAAGGTCTACGAGAACGCGATGGCCATCGAGGTGCGCAAACTGGGCCTACACGCGGTCACCCAGGTTCCCATCCGCGTCCACTACGATGGGCAGCCCGTGGGGGACTACTTCGCCGATATGCTCGTCGCAGATTGCGTGATCGTCGAATTCAAAGCCACGAAAAAATTGGTCAAGCAACACGAAGCCCAACTCCTGAACTACCTCAACGCCACTCAGTATGAAGTCGGACTGCTCTTCAACTTCGGCCCCGAACCAGACTTCACGCGCAAAGTCTTCGATAACGAGAGGAAGAAATATCGTTCGTAATTGCTCACAGATGAACGCGGATCAACACGGATAAAAGCAAAAAGAAAAAATCCGTGTAAATCCGTGTAAATCCGTGAGCCAAACCTAATTGCTCACGGATCAACACAGATGCCCACAGATAAAACCA
>CAZCAI010000146.1:0-2602 GCA_964496595.1 uncultured Anaerolineales bacterium | reverse complement strand
TTATGAAAAACTGGTTCGACATCATCCCGCCGCACGTTGACATTCGCAACGGCGATTTCGACGAAGCCATCTTCGCCGCTGACGTGGGCGACGTGGCCGCCGGCGCCGCCCCGCCCGACTACAACGATCCCTATCTCTTCTACAAGAAGACCTACCTCACCGAGGGCCTGCGCAACCTGCTCACGCGCGTCAACCGCAAGCTGGTGCAGGGGCAGGGCGGCTCCGTCATCGAAATCCAGACCCCCTTCGGCGGCGGCAAGACCCACGCCCTGGGCGCCATCTATCACTACCTCAAGCACGGCGAAAAGATCCGCGAGCTGCTCCCGCGCGGCTTCGACTACCCCCAGCCGCGCGTCAGCGTCATCGCCGGCAACCACTGGAACCCCATCGAAGGTCGCACGACGGACGGTGTCACTCGGCGCACCTTCTGGGGTGAGATCGCTTACCAGATCGGCGGGCGCGAGGGCTACGAGGCCTTCCGCACCAACGACGAGGCCCGCGTCTCCCCCGGCAAAGAAGACCTGCGCACCTTTCTTGAAGCCCACCAGCCCTTTATCCTGCTCTTCGATGAGATCCTCGAGTACATCAACCGCGCTCAGGACGTGCGCGAACAGGGGCAGATCGATCAGGCCCTCAGCACCCAGACCTTCTCCTTCTTCCAGGAGCTGACCGAGGCCGTCGCCACGCTGCCCTACGGGATGATGATCGTCACGCTGCCCTCCAGCTTCTTGGAGGACTTCGGCGAGCGCCAAGAAGAGTCCTTGGCCCGCCTCAACAAGATCTTCGGGCGGGTCGAAAGCATCGTCACGCCGGTGCAGGGCGAGGAGGTCTACGCCGTCATCCGCCGCCGCCTCTTCGAGGTGGAGCAGCTCCAGGCCGGCGAGATGCGTCAGGTGATCCACGCCTACTTCCAGACCTACCAGCAGCATCGCGACGATCTCCCCGCCAAAGCCCGCGACGTGAACTTCCGCGATAAGATGGAACTGGCCTACCCCTTCCATCCCGACGTCATCGACATCCTCTACGAAAAGTGGAGCACCTACACCTCCTTCCAGCGGACGCGCGGCGTGCTGCGCCTGCTGGCCAACGTCGTGGAAGATCTCTATCAGCGCGAGGCCAACTTAGACCTGATCCTGCCCGGCGATCTCAACCTGGGCTACACCGCCGTGCGCCAGGAGTTCCTGCGCCACGCCGGCGCCGAGTACGAGGGCGTCATCGGCTCCGACATCGCCGGCCACGAGGCCAAGGCCCCGGCCTTGGATGACGCCAATCGCAACTGGAAGCACCTGGCGCAGCGCGTGGCCGCCGCCGTCTTCTTCCACTCCTTCAGCGCCGACAAGAGCGCGCCGGGTATCAACCTGCCCTACATCAAGCTGGCCGTGATGCGCAGCGACACCTTCCCCTCCCTCGTCACCGAGGTGCTCCAGCGCCTTTCCAACAATCTCTGGTACCTCAACGTGGAGGGCGACCGCTACTACTTCTCGCGGATGCCCAACCTCAACCGGATGATCCTCGATAAAAAAGAACTCTACAACCAGACCTTCGAGCCGCGCCTGCGCGAGGTCATCGAAAAAGAACTCGGCGCCCGCTTCGATACCTACCTCTGGCCCACCAGCGGCGATGGCATCCCCGACAACCGCCGCCCCAAGCTCATCGTCCTGCACCCGGAGGCGCGCTGGGCCGACGCCGCCGGCTGGATCGAGCGCAAGGGCGAGGGCTACCGCGAATTCCAGAACACGCTCGTCTTCGCCCTGGCCGATACCGGCGCCTACGTCAAGCTCAAGGAGGATGTCAAGACCGTGCTGGCGCTGGAGGAGATCGCGGGCGAGATCACCAGCGGCGTCTCGCCGCTGCCCGTCGAGCGCCGCAGCGAGGTGCAGCAGCGCAAACTAAGCATCACGCGCGATTTCTCCTTCAACGTCCGGCGGATGTACCACCAGCTCCGCACGTCCAACCGGGAGATCGACCTCGGCACGCCGACCACGGGCCAGGAGACATTGAGCACCTGGTACTGGCGCGAGCTAAGCTCGATGGACTACGGCGTCATCGTGGAGCACCTGCACTACCGGATGCTGGTCAAGCGGATGTTGGCCGGGCGCGAGCACATCCTGGCCGCCGTCGTGCGCGACCAGTTCTACAAAGAGCCGGCTCTGCCGCTCCCCGCCTCCGAGGGCGTCGTCGCCCGCGCCATCCAGTTAGGCGTCCAGGAGGGCGCGCTGGGCCTGGCCGATCTGGAGGGCGGTGAGGTGGCCCCTGACACCCTCAAATTCGACGAAGCGCTCCCCTTCGACCTCATCGACTTCGGCCCGGAGCAAGTGCTGGTCTCGCAGGAGAAAAGCGCCGCGATCCGCGCCGCGCAGGCCGCGGCCCAGGCCGACATCGAGACCGGGCCAGGGGAGGGTGGGGAAGCGCCGCCCGAGGAAGAAGGCGCAGGCGTTACCGTCATCGGGGGCGAAGCCCCCGCCAGGGAAGCGGCGCCCCCAACGGAGGCACCCACGCCAACCCCGCCCCAAGAAACCCACTATCGCCGCGTGCGCCTCGTCATCGCCGACATCCCCGCCAGCAAAATCGCCGACGTCAATCGCGGCATCTTCCTGCCGCT
>CAZCAI010000145.1:0-11573 GCA_964496595.1 uncultured Anaerolineales bacterium | reverse complement strand
CAGAGGCCTTTAGTCCTCGCCCCCCTCATCTTTCACCCAATTCCCCACATGAGCCATTGCGTAATGAACTATCCGACGGGAAAGTACTGCTCGACTACCACCTGTCATTCTTACAAAAATTTTTACGGAATACGCGATACGAAATACTCGTCAATACGCATTCGGTGATCGGAAGAATTGCAACAGCGTCCGAATCATGATTTTGACATCTAACAGCAGCGACCAGTTCTCGATATACCAGAGGTCATACTTCGTGCGCTCGATGATCGAGGTGTCACCGCGATAGCCGTTGATCTGCGCCCAGCCCGTCATCCCCGCCTTCTCGCGGTGGCGATCCATATAGCGGGGGATGCTGCGGCGGAATTGCTCCACGTAGACGGGGCGCTCCGGGCGCGGGCCAACCAGGCTCATATATCCCAGCAGCACGTTGATGAATTGAGGCAGCTCATCTAAGTTAGTCTCCCGCAGGAACGCGCCGATTTTCGTCCGCCGGGGATCGTCCTCAGTCGTCCATCCCGGCCCGCTCTTCTCCGCATCCTCGCGCATCGAGCGGAATTTGAGGATGGGGAACGGGCGCGCGTCCAGCCCCATCCGCTCCTGGATGAAGAAGACCGGCCCCGGCGATTCCAGCTTGATCAACAGGGCGATCATCATCATCATCGGAGAGAAGAAGACCAGGCCCACCATCGCGCCCGCCATATCCATCGCGCGCTTGGCCAGGCGCCGCCAGCCCGTCAGCGCGATATCGCGCACGGTGAGGATGGGAATGCCGCCCATCTCGCCGATGCTCACCGGCCCGGCCATGATCTGGAAGAGGTCGGGGTAGACGCGAATAGTCACGCGCCCGCGCTCGCATTCGGAGATCAGCCAGAGGATCTCATTGTGAGAAGTGTCCTCCGGCAGCGCGATGATGACCTCGTCGATCTCGTGCTCAGCAATGAGCTGCCGCAGCGCGTCCGCCGTGCCCACGACCGGCACATTCAACAGCGACGATTGGGCCACCTCGTGCAGCGTCACCACGCCGACAGCGTCGTAGCCCAGCTCTGGGGTCCAGAGAATCTTCTGGAGGATCATCCGCGCCACGTCGCCCATCCCGATAATGAGCAGGCGGCGCCGGCCCCAACCGCGCCGAACCCAGTATTTGCGCAGCCAATCGTTGAGCAAGCGGCCCAGCGTCACCAGCAGGATGGAGAGCGCCCATGCATAGAGTACCATCGCCCGCGAATAATCCCGCCCGACGACGAAGTCTCGGAGGGTCAAGGAGGCAAGCGCCACGCCCATCAGCGTGCCGATGGTCGCGGCGGCCACGATGTCGTAGAACTCGTCGATGCGCGAGGCGCGCGAGAGGTTATAGAGCCGCGCGAAGAAGAAGACGCCCACCAGGGAGAAGATGTGGATGCCCATCATCGGCACGTATTCGCCCCAGGGACGCAGACCCTCGGCCACATCGGGCACGGGGATGGCTTGCCGCAGCAGATAAGCCGCCGCGAAGGCCAACCCGGCCATCGCCATGTCGGTCAGGATCAGCAGGAAGATGAAAAGGCGGGTCGCGCGTTCAGCTTTCATCGTGTACCTCAGATAATTTCATCGCGATCATCTCACAGCCCCGCCTTGACCCGGAGGGCCATCCAGCGGGTCTGCGCCCGCACGGCAAAGAGGATCACGTAGTGGAGCCAGCGCGGCGTCTGCGCGGCATAGTGTTTGCGGTAGAAGATCTCCATCGCGCGCCAGAACTCGACGCGGGATTTGGGGTTCTGGCGGCTGGCCGCGCGCTTGACGTGCAGCACGGTGACCTCCGGGTTGTAGTAGACGTTCCAGCCGGCGGCCTTGATGCGGTAGGCCCAGTCCAGATCCTCGCCGTACATAAAGAACGAATCATCTAGCAGGCCCACCTCGCGCATCGCATCGCGGCGCACGAGCATAAAGGCGCCGACCACGGCATCGACCTCGGCCATTTGATCGGGGTCCAGGAAGGTGAGGTTGTACTGCCCAAAGCGACGATGGCGCGGGAAGAGCTTAGAGAGTCCGGTGATGCGATAGAAGGAGACTTCGGGCGAGGGGAAGGTGCGGCGGCAGGCCAGGTCCAGATCGCCGGAGGGGCGCACCAGCTTCGGGCCGATGACGCCGGCGCGCGGGTGCGCCTCGGCGAACGCCAACATCCGCGCGAAGGCGTCCGGCGGGACTTCGGTATCGGGGTTGAGCAGCAGGCCGAATTCCGGCGCATCCGCCCACGATCCCTCCGTAAATTCCAGGCGCCGCAATCCCTGGTTGTTGGCCGCCGGATACCCGACGTTCTGCCGATTGCGGATCAACGTCACCTGGGGGAATGTCTCGGCGACCATCTCCGCGCTGCCATCCTGGGAGTTATTATCCACCACACAGACGCGAAAGGTCGCACCCCGAGTAGCGAAGACGGTTTCCAAGCAGCGGCGCAGGAGTTGGCGCGTATTATAGTTCACAATGACGATGCCTAAGTCCATTAAGGCCATTCTAACACAGAGGAAGGGGCAAGCAAGTATATGGCCCAGGGGGAGAGGCGCGCGTCACGCTTCAAGCATGTACTTCGCATCGGGCATCCCCCCACCTTTGCCCTTCCTCACATCATTTTTCGTCAAATGGCAGTTGACGGGTAGATCACCCTCCTCTACAATTGAGGTACAACTGAAGCATGATGGAAAAACAGCTGTGTTCCTCACGCCGTGACACACACGATATCACAGTTCATTGCCTTTCTGACTTTCGAGGGGAGAAAAATTCACGTATGCAATCTGTTCTTGGCCTAACCAACATGATTGCCATATTTAGCCTGACGTTGGCCGTTATGACGCGGCGATTCGTATCAGACCCCACACCTGCCTGGCTAGATCTGGCAGGTGTTATTTTTTTGAACAGTACCCATATCCAATAATATCCAACCGTATTTAGGAGGTAAGTATGACGGTATACGCTAATTCACCGACCGGACCAGTCGATTGGGAACGCTTTCTCTCACAGCGCGCCCGAAAAATGGGAAGCTCCGCCATCCGGGAGCTGCTCAAGGTCACCCAACAGCCGGAGGTCATCTCGTTCGCCGGGGGGCTGCCGGCGCCGGAGCTGTTCCCCGTGCGCGAAATCGAGGAAGCGTGTAACTACCTGCTCCACAAGGAGCCAAAGCAAGCGCTTCAATATAGCACCACCGAGGGCCATCCGCCGCTGCGCGAATTTCTGGCCGCGACGGTCGCCAAATATGGCATCCAGCATGGGCCGGATAACATTCTCATCACCACCGGCTCCCAACAGGCGTTAGATCTGATTGGCAAGGTCTTCATCGATCCGGGCACCACCATCCTGACGGCTCAACCCACCTACTTGGGCGCGATTCAGGCGTGGCGCGCCTATGAGGCCCAATTCGCCACCGTGCCGTTGGATGATCATGGCATGTGTGTGGATCAACTGGAAGAGACGATCAAGGAGAAAAAGCCGTGCTTCATCTACGTGCTTCCCAACTTCCACAATCCAGCCGGCACCACCCTGCCGGAGGATCGTCGCAAGCATCTGGTGGAGCTTGCCCGCAAGTACGATCTCATCATCGTCGAGGATGATCCCTACGGCGCGCTGCGCTACGAAGGCGAGGACATCACCCCCATCTCGGTGATGGCGCCGGAGCGCACGCTCTATTTGGGTACTTTCTCCAAAACCTTGACCCCGGGTCTGCGCATCGGGTGGATCATGGGGCCGATGGAAATCGTCCAGCGCCTCGTCCGCGCCAAGCAGGGCGCCGACCTGCACACCAGCACCTTCGATCAGATGATCGCCAACGATATCGCCCAGCGCGGTATCCTCAAGGCCCACGTGCGGAGCATCTGCAATGTCTACCGGGAACGTCGCAATACAATGCTCAGGGCGTTGGAAGCCAGTTGGCCGGAGGGCAGCAGTTGGACTCGTCCGCAGGGCGGGTTATTCCTCTGGGCGCGGGTGCCGGAACCCATCGATACCGCCGCGCTCTTCCCCAAAGCCGTGGAGAATAAAGTCGCCTATGTGGCCGGCGTCCACTTCTTCCCCCACGCCGACGGCGGGCACACTGCCATGCGCCTCAACTTCAGCAACTCCAAGCCAGAGATGATTGAGATTGGCATCAAGCGTCTCGGCGGTCTCGTAAAAGAGGAATTAGCCACGAAATAGCCAACTATATTATCATCGAGTGCAAAATTCTCATACCTGCCCAATTTGACATTCCCATGGCCTGTAATATACTGTAAGGGTAAATGTAGTTCCCATTGAAACGAAAAAGCCGTTTAAGGGAAGGTTAAACTTGAACGGCTTTTTCTATAACCCAGGAGGTTAGATGACAGACTTGAAAGTCCGCGAGGACAATGTGATCAGCATTGAGTACACCGTTCGGCTAGGTAATGGCGAGGTCATTGATACATCAGAGGGCAAAGACCCTTTACAGTACATTCATGGCCATCAAATGGTTATCGAGGGGCTGGAAGACGCTCTCAGTTCTATGGAAGTTGGAGATACGAAGGAAGTAGTCGTACCGCCGGAAAAGGCTTATGGCGAGTACATCGAAGAAGCGCAAGAGTGGCTCGCGAAAGAACTCTTTCCGCCAGATGTTCGCCTGGAGCCGGGGGAAATTTTGGCTGCGCAAGATAGCGAAGGCGGGACGGTTATGCTGCATATCAAGGAAGTCGAAAACGACCGGGTGTTGGTGGACTACAATCACCCCCTGGCCGGTGAAACACTACATTTCGATGTGGAGGTTGTGGACATCCGCCCTGCGACGCCGCAGGAAATCGAACACGGGCACGTCCATGGCGAACACACCGAGCATCATCATTAAGCTTTTTGGAGGTTTAAGTCACAATGGAAGACAGTCTAAACGGTACAGTCAAATGGTTCGATGAGAAGAAGGGGTTTGGTTTTATTGAGCGGGAGGATGGCGAGGATGATGTCTTCGTGCATTATTCCAACATCGCAGGCTCAGGATTCCGTACCCTTCACGACGGGGAAAAGGTCGAGTTCAAAATCGAGATGACCGATCGCGGCCCCAAGGCCACCGAGGTGGTCAGCAAAGAGCGCGGCGAAAGGGAAGAAGAAGAAGAAGAAGACAGCACCCAGGAGCCCAACCCATCCGGCTTCTCATTCGACAATTTTGTGTAGGCAATCCCTGATTTAGACCAGGAGCCGAGGTCATAATAACCTCGGCTCCTGGCTTTTTTACTAAGCCTGGTAGTTTATCCTGGACTGAAGTCCTGAGACAGGCGCTAACGCGCCAGGCGACCGCCTACGCGGGCGCGGGAGCCTTCCTTGCAGAAGGAAGGTTGGCCGACAGGGCCTGGCCAGAGGCCTTAGTCCTCGCCCCCAAGCCAAATTCATCCGCAATCTTTCACTCAATTCCCCTTTTCGTAGCAAGGCATCCGCCGCGCAATGGAATGCCAAATGAAATGAAGCGCTGAAAAACGCCACTCCGCTTCCGCTTCGAGGCTAACTACAAACCGAACTGCTCACCCCTTGATCACCGCCACGGGATGCACGCGGGCGACTTTGCGGGCGATCCCCGCGCCGACGACGGAATCCACCACCACGTCCACATCCTTGTAGGCGACGGGCGACTCCTCCGCCAGGCCACGCATGCTGCCGGCCCGTACCGTGATCCCCTCCTGATTTAGCTCCTGACGCACCTGCTCCCCGCGCGTCTTCTTCTTTGCCTGCCGCCGGCTCATCGTTCGACCGGCGCCGTGACAGCTCGATCCGAAGGTGCGCTCCATCGCCGACTGCGTGCCCACGAGCACGTAGGAGGCCGTCCCCATCGAGCCGGGCACGAGAACCGGCTGCCCCGTCGGCTGATAGACCTCCGAAAGCTCCGGGTGGCCGGGCGGGAAGGCACGCGTCGCGCCCTTGCGGTGAACGATCAGCTTCTTTCGCACCGATCCCACCTGATGCTCCTCGATCTTGGCTATATTGTGGGTCACATCGTAGACCTGCTGGAGATGCCAATCGCTGACCTTGCCGGCCAGCACCTGCTCGAAGGTGCGACGCGCAAAGTGGGCCAGCACCTGCCGGTTGACGAAGGCGTAGTTCGCGGCCGCCGCCATCGCGGCGAAGTACGCCTGGCCCTCTTCAGATTCGATGGGCGCGGCGACGAGTTCACGGTCGGGGATGGGGATGTCGTAACGGCGCGGGGCATCTTGCAAGCGACGCAGGTATTGCGAGCAGACCTCGTGGCCCAACCCACGCGAGCCGCAGTGAATTTGCACCACAATCTGGCCCGCCGTCAGGCCGAAGACCGCCGCGACCTCCTCGTCGTAGACAGCGTCGATCACGTCGATCTCCAGGAAGTGGTTGCCGGAGCCGAGCGATCCGACCTGGGACAATCCCCGCTGCCTGGCGCGATAGGGTACCGCGTCGGCGCGAGCGCCGGGCAGCCGCCCCCCACCCTCCGTCCGGGCCCGATCATCGCGGGTGGCGTAGCCCTGATGGCGCGCCCACTCCGAGCCATCCTCCAGCAACTCGTCCATCTCGGCCGTCGAGACTTGCACCGCGCCATCGCCGCCCAGACCGCTGGGGCAGTTCTGGTAGAGCATCGTCGTCAGGTCGTTCAAGTGCGGCTTGATCTCCTCGAACTCGATGTTCGAGGCCAGCATGCGCACGCCGCAGTTGATATCATATCCAACGCCGCCAGGCGAGATAATCCCCTCGTCATAATCGAACGCCGCGACGCCCCCAATCGGGAAGCCGTAGCCCTGGTGCATGTCGGGCATCGCCATCGCGTACTTCACAATCCCCGGCAACATCGAGACGTTAATCAATTGCTGGATCGAGTGATCCCCAAAGGCCTGATCGAAAATTTCGCGGTTGCCGTAAATGCGCACCGGCGCCCGCATCCGGCTGTCATAGTTCTTGTGCAACTCCCACGTGTACTCATCGATTTGCTTAAACTGGTTCTTTTGTACCATCGCGCCCTCCTTTGAATAGCTCCTGGGTCGGGATGGCATCCCGACCTATGCCAACTCATATATCAAAGACAATCTCCGTCTCATAGCCGTCCGGCGTCATATCCACAGAGAGATTATGGAAGGTCGCCGCCTTGATATAATTATAATACATCGCCACGGGTTTACCGGTGACCGTCGCCTCTAAGGCGGTGGGCGTGAGATGTGAGAGTTCATAGCCGGTGAAGACGAGCGATTCGGTCTCGGAGAGATAGAGTAGCTCGTTCAACCAATCGACTAACAAGGTCTCGACGTCCAACGCCGTCAGTGAAATCGCCAGCGCGCGCGATGTCCCCTCCTCCTGCGGCGCCGCCACCAGCGAGAACATCCCCCGCGCCGCCGTGATGAAGAGAGCGGCCAGGTCATCCGCCCAGAGATGCAGCGCCAAATCCGCCGTGTGATCTATTTCTTCCCACTTGCCCATGTCGCCTCCGATCTAAAATAGCGCATCACTTCGTTTCGTGCCTGACTACGAACTTGTGGATAAAATCGGCCAGCGCCGCGACGCCCGCGTCATCGAAGCCGAAGCGCGGGCCCTCCCACGCTAAGTCTGGCGCGTCCGTGACGCACGCGATGCGCCCTTCGATATCCAGCAGCGCGAGATCAACAGCCGCACGCACGACCTCAATCTTGGGGAGTGCGCCGTGCTTATCCCCTTCGATCAGGATCACATCGACGTCGTGGATGTCGCGCAAGACCGTCGCCAGCGTCGGCGGCGACGCGGTGCGATGCGTGTGCGCGACGCGATCCGGCGCCCAGAGCGTCGTGTGCTGCGCGCCGGCCTCCCACAGCCGCCGCGAGTCCGTGCCGGGCAGATCGGTCGCCAGGCCGGTGTGGTGCGTGTGCTTGACGACGGCCACGCGAACGCCGCGCACATCTAAGGCGGCGATCACGCGCTCCAACAGCGTCGTCTTCCCCGCGCCGGAGCGCCCCACAAAGGCGACGATGGGAATCTCATTATCGGACATCCAATCCTCCTACGGCACTCCATTCCATTGCGTGCCTGACTACGAACAGGGGGCAGAAAGGGCGCGCCGTGGCGCGCCCTGTATCTGCTCTATCTACGTCCAATCGCTTCGTTCTGATATACCTCAGAATAACTTACGGCGTCCGCGCATCGAGGCCGGCAGCTTCCTCCGAGGCCTCGATGTCAGATTCACCCGCTGTTTCCTCGCCCTCGGCTTCTGCTTCGGCTTCTGCTTCGGCTTCGCTCGCCGCCTCTTCCCCGGCCATCATCATATCCGAGGGGCCAGATTGCGGCGTCTCCAATCCCAACAAGCGGAAGAGCGGCGCGACGGGCAGGTTGCCCACCACGCGGAAACTCGCGTCCGATTTGAGATGGTTCAGCGCGGCGACGATGTCCTCCTGCCCGGCGACGACCGGCATCAGCCGCTCCATCAGGTCGGCCAACTGCAGGCTGGAGAAGATGCGCGGGTTCATATCGGCCACGGCCTCCTCGAAGTACGGCCCCAGATGAGAGAGCCGCGAGAAGAGCGGCTGTTGAACCCCAGATTTGCCCTCTAAGATGCGCCCGACCACCGGCGCCTCCGCGCCCAGATAACGCACGCCCTGCGCGAGTTGCATCAACTCGGTGATGATGCGCGTGGTCTGATCCCCGCCGCCGTAGATGCGCACTTCCATGCTGGGCGCCAACGCCTCGAATGCCTGGAGATAGGTCTCCATCTGGACTTGGGTCAGTTCGCGCTCGTGCTCGTACTGCATGCGGAGCTTCTCCATCTCTACCAAGACCGGCGCCTTGTCATAGAGTTCGACCAGTTGGCGCTGCGCCTCGATCTCGACCTCTTTGAGCCGGCGCTCGCGGTCGGCGTCGGCTTCCGCCTGCGCCTTGGCGACCTCGGCCTGGGCCAGACCCTCGGCGCGGTTGACGGCGATCTGCTTCTCGGAGACCTCGACGCGCGCGGCTGCGACCTCCGCCTCCGCCAGGCCCGGCGCGGCGGTCTCGGCCCGCGTCGCCTCGGCGCGGATCTTCGCCGCATTGGCGCGCTTCTCGGTGGCGTTCGCCTCCGCATCCGCGCGGATCAACTCCGCCTTCGTCTCTGCCTCGGCGCGGACGAGCGCGGCTTTCGTCTCGGCATCGGCCTCCATCCGCATCGACTCGGCCAACTGCTCCGCCTCCACCAGCGCGACCTCCTTGGCGCGCTGCGCGGCGGCCAACTCTTCTTCGCGCAGGCGCCTGGCCTCCGCCTCCGTCCGCTCCGCGTCGCGCTCGATCTGACGCTTCTGCTCTAGCGCCAACCGATCCGCGTCGGACTCGGTTTCGGCCAAATTGATCTCGGCCCGGCGCTCGGCCTTCAAGCGCTCCAACTCAGCATCCCGCTCGACCTCCGCCTCGGATTGCTGACGCCCCAGCCCCACCTTCTCCATCGCCACTTCGTGGCCCGCGCGCGCTTGCTCCTGCTCACGCGAGACGTGGCGCAATTGCACCTCGTGCCGCTTGACGGCCAAGTTCTCCTGCTGATTGAGCGTCGCGGTCTCGACCTCGCGCTCCGCCTCCAGCCGCTCGGCGGCTAACTTCTTCTCCGTCTCGGCCTTGATCTCGGCCTCCTGCCGCTGGCGCGCCTCGTCATCCTGCAACTCGGCGACCTGCTCGCGGTTGGTGGCGATGCTGGTCTCCTTGGAGATCCGAGCTTCGGCCTGATTGACTAACTTGCGATAGGCGACGCCATCTAATTTGGTGATAGTCAGCAGCGCCAGATCGTAGCCCAGTTCCGAGAGAATCTGGTTGACCTGCGGGAAGGCAATCTCGGCCAGCCTTTGGTGGTTGGCGATGATCTCCTCTAAGGTCATCGTCGCGCCGGCCGCGACCAACTCCGCCGTGCCGACCTCGGTAATGGTGTTGATGAGGCTGGTGGCGTCCAAGCCGACGCGCTGCGCGGCGATTTCGGCTTTATCGGGGTTCAGCTTGGCGACGGCGTGCGCCCAGAGCTTAAAGCTCACCTTGCTGCTATCTAAGGCGTGGACGCCGTCATCATCCGCGCCGCGAATGGGCACGGTAAAGCTGATGGTCTTCAGCTTGATGACCTGCGTCAGCCGATTCAGCCAATAGATCGACGCGCGATCCGCCGTCTGACCGAAGACATGACTGTGCTTAGAGGCGATCAGGCTATGCCGCCCGTCGCCAACGACGACGTGAATTTCATCCGGCGGCACCAAAATCCGCCGCCCAAACCCGAACAACCCCATCAGCCCGCGGACGCGATCCGTCTTGGTGCGCAACATCTCTAAGGTGGCCGTCGCTTCCCCAATCGTGTGCGCCGCCCGGCCCTCGAGCTGATTCAGACCCTGAGATATTTGTTGATCCGCTTGATCCCGCATTGGTTGTGATTGTTTAGCCATGGCAACTCCTCGCTATGTGCATTGCGTGAAAAATTCGTCTTGCGCGCGTGAAAGGGAGATCTATCGATCCCCTTCGAGCAAGAATGGAAAAGTCCTATCCTCCAGATAACTCAAAATTCGATCCAGCACCTCCTTGGGGGATAAATGAGTAGTATCAATGTAGAGATCACAATGTTGACGGGCGTGGGCCAGGCGCACTTCGCGCTCCTCGATCCACCAGGAAGAAGACTTGTCCAGCCCCTCGCGCCGCGCCGCCTCCGCCATCGACACATCTAAATAGATCAAAATATCGGGATGGGTGAGCCGCTGCCACATCGATGGCATCGCGCAGTGCTCCTGGCGAATTTCTTTGATGCGATAGCCAGCCTCCCGCAAACCCTCCGCCGTCGTCGATTTGCCGGAGGAGCACGGCCCCACAATACCGATCAAGCGGGATGCGTTCGACAATGTCAAACGTCCGGCACGGGCATCTCGGCGGTGAGGTAACGCGGTCCGGTGCCCTCGCCCTCTTCGATTTGCAAGACGGCGATGCTGGTGTCATCGGTCGGACGGCCATCATCTAACGCCAGCGCGCGCTGGAGGAGACGATCCGCCAGCGCCTGCGCCGAGGGTTCCGCCATCCAGATCTCGTCAATCGCGGCCTGGATGTCCATCTCGCGCCCGGTGCGCGCGCCGGCATGGATCAGGCCGTCGGTGAAGGCGCACGCCACGAGGCCCGGATGCAAGGGTAGTTCATCCACGGCGGGGCGCACGTGGCGATGGAAGCCCAGCGCCGGCGCTGCGCCCGCCAGGCGACGCAGCGCCCCCACGCCATTCTCCAGCGATCGCACGTAGATGGGGGGATCGCCAAAGCGCGTGATGACCAGCGAGTAGCTCGCCATATCGACGGAGAGGATGACTAAGGTCGCGGAGACGCGCCCTCGATAGCGCACGTAGAGCGAGTCGTTGGCCGCGCGCGCCGCCGCGCCGTCGCGGACGCCATCAGCCAGCTCGGTGATCACTTTGCGCACCACGACGATGCTGACGGCTTTGGCCCCGGGGCCGGAGCTTTGACCATCGGCCAAGACCAGGGAGAGACCGCCATCGGGCCGCTCGATCATCTCTAGAGTATCGCCGCCCTTGCGCACGGCCCATTTGTTGACTTTGCTCACCGCGACCGATAGATGCACGTTGCCTCCCGGGGGGGAATAGTTGCAAGTTACAAGTTACAAGTTGCAAGTTACAAGTTGCAAGTTACAAGTT
>CAZCAI010000144.1:0-11796 GCA_964496595.1 uncultured Anaerolineales bacterium | reverse complement strand
GGGATGCAGATAAAGCCGGTGCAGAGACCGCCGGTGTTCTCGTCCTGGGCGAGCGTTTGGCCGACGCTGGCATTGACCATCTGGAAATTATCCGAGGCGGTTGGGCCGCCGTGCGCCTCTTCCAACGCGCTCCAGGTGATAGCGTAGTTCGTCGATTCCATCGGCGGATTGGAGTCGTCGGCTAAGATCGCGCCGGGCGAGGCCAACAGGAGCAACGCAATGAGCAGTAGTATCTGTAAGTGTTTCATCGCCGCCCTCCTATTGTAACATGACGAGCATCTGAATAACACCCGTGCCCTCGGCTTCAGAGAGGGCGCCCAGCGCTTTGCCGAGGACGGCGCCGTTGGGGGGATTAACACCCGCTCGCATCGCGTGGGCAGGCGTAGACGAGGCGACTAGCAAGTCGCCGGGGCGAATCGCGCCGTTTTCGGCGGAGACTTTGACGGGGACGACGCCCATAATCGCCAACGGGATGTTGCCTTCAGCCGCATCGTCGATGCCCTTGCCGCCCACGAAGCCGGGGCGCGTCGAGTGCACGCCGACGACGGTGAGTTGATAAGGCTCCGTGCTGGGATGCAGCTTGCCATCCAGACCGATGACGAGCACGTCGCCTGGCTCTACATCCGATCCCGCCGGCAGCATCTCGGCGAAGTCGGCTCCAGACGAGTCAAATTCACCATCGGTTTGCACTGTGCCGCTGGTCGTGACGCGAAATTGGACATCTTGCCCATCGCTGTTGACGGCCTCGATGAAGGCACCCCCGCCGCTGCCATCGCTATCCGTGCCGGCCGCGCCGCCATTGCGGAGATGCAAGACCTGGCTGCTGCCATCATTGATGAAGATCGCTGTGGCGAGGTTGGGATCGGAGGCATTAAAGTAACCGGCGGTGCCAGTGATGGTATTTGCGTAAACGCCTGTGCCAGCATCGCTGTGGCCATAGACACCGTTAACTGGGCCAAACCCGGCAACGCCAGTCCCCTCTGCGCTCCAACCATGAACGCCGTCGCCGCGCTGACTGCCTCCATAAACGCCCGATCCTGAACCGCTGTTACCACCATTCACACCGGCCATGGCAACTCCCGTGCTACTCGTATACCCGCTGACGCCGATGTTGCCAGTGTTACTTGTGCCATACACACCGGGGCCAGTTCCTCCGCTCTCACCTTTGACGCCTGCGTGATATGAGGATGAGCTTTCGGTGTAGCCGTCTATACCATGATTGTGCGCACTCCAACCTGCGACGCCGACGCCAGTGCCATCATTTGAGCCTTTCGTGGCGGGGCCTGCTCCGTTATTGAAACCGGCAACCCCCGATTGTGTGGAGTCGGGGCTATTGGTGGTGCCAATAACTCCCGTCCCCTGTGCGGCGAAGCCCATTACCGCAATACCGTCAACACCGTCGTTCTGGCCCTTGACGGCGGGACTTTCCCATACTGTGCCGTTGGTATAGCCGCTCACGCCGATGCCATGCATACTGTTGCCAGAGATACCTGTGCCTGACGTGCTCCAACCATAAATACCTGCTCCCGATCCGGTATTTTCGCCGTAGACCCCAGCGTTGGTATGTTGTGTGGTGCTGGTTGTCCCCTTGACTCCAATGCCTGCATCGCTCTCACCATGCACACCGATGTAGACTGGGCTATGGCCATACACGCCGGGGCCAATTCCACTATTTGTTCCCTTAACGCCAGCTTGAGACGATGAGGTAGTGCCGCTCACACCGATGCCGTTGATGCTGTTGCCAAATACGCCGGGGCCATGTGTGCTCAAGCCACTCACCCCCGGCCCCACGCCGCTATTATTCCCAAATACCGCAGCATTGGACATTGTCGTACTACTGGTGTGACCGCTCACGCCGATGCCGGTCTCGCTATCGCCACGGACGCCGATATAGTTGGGGCCATGCCCGCTGATCCCGACGCCACGGGCGCTCCATCCAAAGACGCCATCGCCGCTGCCGCCGTTATCGCCCTTGACGCCAGCGTGATGTCCGATGGTGCTGCTGGTGTAGCCGCTCACGCCCACACCGTCGGTGGCGTGACCGTGGACGGCAGACCCGCTTTGGCTCACGCCGTGGACGCCATAATAGGATTGGCTGACGCCGTACACGCCGACGCCGCTGGAGCTGTTCCCCGCCACGCCGACGCCGCTGTCGCTCGATCCCAGCACCGAGTTGAAGGATTGCCGGGGCGACATCTCTGGATCATCGTCCACCGTCACTCCGATTTCGGTGATGCTGTCCAACATCCAGCGCTCGAGGGTTGGATCGAGCGGCGCACCGATGTGCACGGTGAACATCCCCTGCGTGGGCGTAATCGTGCGGGTCGCGCTGGTGTAGACCACGCCTCCGCCAGCATTGTACAACTTGAAGACCATCTCGACGGCGGTTTCGACCGGCTGGCCGTCCTTATCGGCTAATTGACCTTGGTACGTCAGGTAGGTGCCGTCTCCGGTTGGAGCGTCGGGGCTATGCTCAAAGATCGAGGGGAGACTGTGCGCTTCCGCGCGGATGCTAAAAAGGACAATGAGTAAACAAATGGGCAATGCGATCAGCAAGGTTCCTTTACGCTTAAACATCTCGATTCTCCTTTTCGGGCTTATGAGAGATGGCTGATGCTACCTACTTCTGCGACGTGATGGGTTTGACATTGCGGGGTTCAGCGTTGTGGGGGGTGGGTATCAGTTTCTTGGATCACACCTCCTTCAGGAAGCAGTTGAAAGTTACAAGTTGCGAGTTGAAAGTTATCTTCTATGGCCCAGAGACCCTATAGCCGTGAAAAGTCGAACGTCAAAAAGTCTAGAACTTGGCGTCTTTGCATCCCCGCGCTTTTGCGTTGAGGTTTTTGCCTGTCGCAGGTGGGAGATTGCCTCAAAACGCCCCGAGCTGACACGGCGTAATCTTGATCTCCATTCGATCCGCCAGGTAGCCGACCTGCATCTTCGGCGCCGCAAACTGCGCCGCGATCTCCCACAGCCGCGCGCAGGCGAGGTGGCCGTCGTCATCTACAGCGGCGCGGAGCGCGGCCTCCAGCCCTTCCGGCGCGGGGCGGGCGGCGAGGTCGGTTAATTCCCAGCCCTTGACTTGGCCGGGATAGCCGAAGAGGCCGAGCTGGCAGCGCGTCAGGTGAATCTCCAGCGCGTCGGCGTGCTGCCCGACGACCAGCGGCGTGATCTCCAGTTTGCGCGCGATGATGAAGGCCTGCGCACAGGGAAGTTTCCCCCTGATGAGCCGCTCGCGAATCGCTGCGGCGATCTGATCATCTATGGTGAAATCTACGGGGCGTTGCTTCGTACTCAATGTCATTGGGTCACCTCCACGGGGTTACACTATATTAGGGTATACTGATCTGTCAAAAGAGCAAGTGATGGTGTGCGTTTCACACTTCGAATAGCAAACCCGTCACAAATGACAAAACTGTTGTATGATAATAGAAACCTATGGTTTGAGGCACTCGTCTGAAGAAAGACTACCGAAACGTGTCAAGTATCAGTTGGGCGTGGGCCATTTGCCTATATAATAAGGGAGGCTAACTAATTACCAAGCGATACTGTCATAGCTAATAACATCCAATACATAATTAATCAAATGGAAGGAGTCTTGGAATGGGAGAAAAAGTAGATCAACTAAAAGCACATCTGGCACAACCCATCGATTTGCAGCACGCGGCCGGGGTGCTGCATTGGGATCAAGAGGTCAATATGCCGGAGGAGGGCGTCAATGCCCGCGCGGAGCAACTCTCCACGCTGAGTGCTTTGGCCCACAAGATGATCATCTCGGATGAGACCGCCCGCTTGCTCGAAGCCGCCGAGGAGGAAGTCGCGGATCTGGACTATGATGACGATGACGTCAGCCTGGTGCGGGTCACACGGCGCAACTTCGACAAGTACACTAAGATCCCCACCGCCCTGGTGATCCGCGAGGCGCGCGCCAGTTCCAAATCCCTGATGGCCTGGCGCAAGGCCCGCGAGAACGACGATTTCGCGAGCTACGAGCCGCACCTGGCGGAGATTGTCGACATCGCCCGCGAAAAGGCCGAGCACCTGGGCTACGAGGAGCACCCCTATGATCCCCTGCTGCAAAGCTACGAGCCGGGCATGACCACGGCCCAGGTCGCCGCACTCTTCAAGGATCTCAAGGAGGGGCTGCTGCCCATCGTCCAGAAGATCGCGGAGCAGCCGGAGGTCGATGACACCCTCTTCTCCGCGCAGGTCTATCCCCAAGATCGCCAGTGGGAGTTCACGATGCTCCTCCTGCGCGATATCGGCTACAATTTCAATCGTGGGCGCCAGGACAAGGCGACGCATCCCTTCACCATCAACTTCGCGCCGACGGATGTGCGCGTGACGACCCGATTGTTAGAAGACCGCCCGCAATCGGCGATCTTCAGCAGTGTCCACGAGGGAGGGCACGCGCTCTACGAGCAGGGCATCCCGCTCAAATTTATGCGGACGGCCCTGAGCGGCGGCGCGACCTTAGCGCTGCACGAGTCGCAATCCCGCCTGTGGGAAAATCAGGTCGGGCGCGGCATCCCCTTCTGGACACACTACTACCCCATCCTCCGCGCCTTCTTCCCGGAACAACTGGGCGATGTCAGCTTCGACGCTCTCTACCGCGCGATCAACAAAGTCGAGCCGTCGTTCATCCGCGTGGAGGCCGACGAGGTCACCTACAACTTCCACATCTTCATCCGCTTCGAACTGGAACAGGCGCTCGTCACTGGCGAGCTGGCCGTCGCGGATGTACCGGACGCCTGGAACGCCCGCTACGAGGAATATCTGGGCCTCACACCGCCGAGCGACACGCTGGGATGCATGCAAGACATCCACTGGGCGCAGTCGATGGTCGGCTACTTCCCCACCTACGCCCTGGGCAATTTAATCTCGGCGCAGCTCTACGATCAAATCAAGGAAGACCTCCCAGATATCGAAGCGGGCTTCGCGCGCGGCGAGTTCGCGCCGCTGCTGAACTGGCTGCGCGATAAAGTCCACAAGCACGGGAAGAAATTCACCGCTCCCGAACTGCTCCAGCGCGAGCTGAATCAAGAGATCAGCGCGGACGCGCTCCTGGCCTACATGCAGGAGAAATACACGCAAATCTACGATCTGTAGCCTCCCGCTGCATAAAATACAGTCCAATCCTCCCAAGGCCAGCCCGGCTTGGGAGGATTTGCTTATCCATGGGGTACATTTATACTTACCTCACATCACGACTTTGGTTACACTTTGTATGTAGTCAGGCTCGTAGCGCAGCGGAGTGCCGTCCATTCTCTACGAAAAGAGACAGCGACGCTACTTCATTTCATTGCGCAACCGACGACGAACATTATATGAGGAGGTATCATGCACGTTTTACCCGTATTAGATGAAGCGCAACAACTATACGATCAGTTGGTCGCCTGGCGGCGTGATCTTCACCAGCATCCTGAGATTGGATTGGAGGAACACCGCACGGCCAAATTCGTCGCCGAGACGCTCCGCGATCTGGGCTACACCGTGGAGACCGGCATCGCTCAGACCGGCGTGGTGGGCCTTTTGGAGAACGGCGACGGCCCCGTGATCATGAACCGCGTCGATATGGACGCGCTGCCCATCCAGGAGGCGAACGACGTTCCCTACGCCTCCGAGATCCCCGGCATGATGCATGCCTGCGGCCACGACGCGCACGTCGCCATCGGATTGGGTATCGCCAAGCTGATGATCGAGCATCGCGAGACGTGGCGCGGCACACTCAAGTTGATCTTCCAGCCCGGCGAGGAGGGCATGAACGGCGCGGAGATCATGGTCAACGAGGGCGTGTTGGAGAACCCCCGCCCGGATAAGGTGCTGGCCGTTCACGTCTGGAATATGATGCCCGTCGGCGTCATCGGCGCGGTGCCCGGCCCGGTGATGGCCGCCGCCGAGCGTTGGCAGGCGGAGTTGCGCGGCAAGGGCGGCCACGCCGCCCATCCGGAGGACACCGTCGATCCGCTCGTCGCGGCGGCGCACGTCGTGACCGCGCTCCAGACCGTGGTGAGCCGCAACGTGGGCGCGCAGGAGACCGCGGTCGTCACCGTGGGCATGCTCCGCAGCGGCGACACCTTCAACGTGATTCCCGACAGCGCTCAATTGCGTGGCACGATTCGCACCTACGATCCAGAGGTGCGCGAGACCGTCGTGACCCGCGTGCGCGAGATCATCACCGGCATCGCCCAGACGATGGGCTGCGAGGCGGCGATCCAACTCGAGGCGCTCACGCCCGCCGTCGATAACGACGCCGAGGTCACCCGCCTCGTCCAAGAGGTCGTCACCGATCTCTGGGGCGCCGACGCGCTCGATACCGAGGAGCGCACGATGGGCAGCGAGGACGCGGCCTTCTTTATGGAAGAGATCCCTGGCTGCTACCTCTTCATCGGCTCCGGGCCGGAGGGCGGCGTGGGCGCGCCGCATCACAACCCCCACTTCGATATCGAGGAGCAGGCGCTCGTCAACGGCGTCGCCGTCGTCGTCGAGGCGCTCTGTCGCCTGATGCCCGCGGACGAGGGCTAGTCGGTTCGGCTTATGGGAAGCCAAGGCCCACTGCGGTGGTTGGATGGCGAAGGCTGGCTCGTCGCGTTAGGCGGCGGCGACTGGCGGCGCGGCCAGACGGACATCGTCGATGCGCAGGTGCTCAGCATCGCCAACTTAGATCGTCCGATGGTCGTGCTCCTCTCCGACGGCGCTCGCCAGGAAGCGGAAGGCCTACTGGATCACTACACCCTGTTAGGCGGCCCGAGCGGCGCGGCCTTCACCCTGCGCGAGATGAGCCGCAGCCAGTTGCAAGCGCCCGATCTTTCAGAGTTGTTGGCCGAGGCAGGTATCCTCTATCTCGGCGGCGACAATCCCCTGCCCCTGGTGCGCAATCTCTACCGGACCGAGGCCCTCCAGCGCATCGTGACCGGCTACACCACGCTCCAGGGCCTGGTCATCGTCGGCGCGGGCGGCGGGGCAGCCGCGTTAGGCGCGTGGATTGCGCCCCAAGTTCGTGGCCTGGGCTTCTTGTCGAACGCCCTCGTCGTCCCGCACTTCGCCCGCACCGAGGACACCCATCTCCGCGAGACCCTGCCCGAATTTGGCCCCAACATCCTGGGCTTAGGCATCCCCGACGGCGCCGCGTTGGCCCTCGGCCCGCGCAGTCAGGTCGATACCTGGGGCGACGGCTCCGTCACCGCCGTCGTCAATCTGCACACAGAAGAGGAAGAGTAATTTAACCTTGCGAAGGTTCCACATACCCGCTCACTTCCGCACACCTTGCGCTCAGGACACGCAACTTCTACGACAAGCTATCTCGCAACCTTCGCAAGGTTTACGCAATACGCAATACAAAATGGAGGTCTTATGACACAAACTGACGAGACCGTTGTAGTCCGTGTGGGCGGCGAGGGTGGTGAAGGCACCATCACGCTGGGCGATACCTTCGCCCGCATCGCCGCGCGCGCGGGATTAGAAGTGTACAGCTTCCGCACCTACCCATCGGAGATCAAGGGCGGCCAGGTGCTCTACCAGACGCGCTTGGGCCGCGAGCGGGTGATGTCGGAGGGCGATGAGGCCAACGTCCTCGTCGCAATGAATGAGATGGCATGGAATGAGTGCCGCCACGATCTCTGCTCGCGCAGCGCGCTCATCTACGAAGCCTCGCTGGAGGTGCAATCGCACTACGGGGAGGATTATCCCATCCCCGCCGAGGAGATCGCCGCTTCGCTGGATTGGGCGCGCGGCAAGAACTTCGTCCTCTTGGGTGCGCTGATCTGGTTCTTCCGCCTGCCGCAGGAGACGGCCAAGGCGATGGTGCGCCAGCGCATGCAGCGCCATCCCGAATCGATGGAAAAGAACCTGGCCGCCTTCCAATACGGCTACGATTACGCGCAAGAACACTACCCGGAGCCATTCCCCTACGCGCTCTCGATCCCAGAGAAGACCGAGGAGCGATTGATCCTCTCCGGTGCCGACGCGATGGCGTTGGGCGCGCTGGCCGCCGGCTGCAAATTTTACGCCGGCTACCCCATCACGCCCGCCACCCCGGTGATGGAGGCGCTCGCCAGGTACCTGCCCGTCTTTGAGGGCACGCTGGTCCAGGCCGAGGATGAAATCGCCTCGATCAACATGATCATCGGCGCGTCGATGGCCGGGCAGCGCTCGATGACCGCCACCTCCGGCCCTGGCCTCTCCTTGATGATCGAGGCGCTGGGGCTGGCGAGCATGACAGAGACGCCCATCGTATTGGTCAACGTCCAGCGCGCGGGGCCATCCACCGGCCTGCCGACCAAGACCTCGCAAGGCGATCTCTTCCTCTCGCTCTACGGCGGCCACGGCGACGCGCCGCGCTTTGTGCTGGCGCCCGATTCCGTCAAGGACTGCTACTACCAGATGATCAACGCCTTCAGCCTGGCCGAGCACTTCCAGATGCCCGTCATCGTGCTGTGCGATCAGGCGATGGCCTCGCGACTGGAGACCGTGCCGCCGCCCACCGAGTTGTGGCAACCGCTGCTCGAACGCTTGATCCCCACAGAGGAGGAACTGGCGGACGATTATCGCCGCTATCGCAAGACCGAGAGTGGCATCTCGCCCATGGCCATCCCCGGCACGCCGGATGGGATGTATCTGGCGGAAAGCTTGGAACATAACGAGTACGGTTATCCTGATCAGTCGCCGGACAATCACCAGGAGATGATGCAGAAGCGCGCCAACAAGGTCGAAGCGGCGCGCAATATGTTAGACCAATGGAAGATGACCTCGCGCCGCTGGGGCGACAAGGGCGCGGAATTCGGCATTATCGGATGGGGGAGCACGCGCGGCGCCGTCCGCGAGGCGATGTCGCGGCTTCGGGAACACGGCGTGCCCGTCGAGGCCATCTACCCGCACACCCTCCTCCCCATGCCCGACCCCGCCATCCACGATTTCCTCAGCACCAAGAAAGCGATCTTCGTACCGGAGCTGAATTTCTCCGGGCAGTTCGGGCGGATGATCGAGCATCGATATTACCGGCAACTGGACGAGTTGGACATTCACGTGTATCGCCTGACGAAGGAAGAGGGCTTGCCCTTCAAGATTTCTGAGATTTACGAGGCGGTCTTGAGTATGATGGAACAGGAATTGGCGCTCTGGAAAGAGCAACAAGGCGATATGGTCAAGGTCTTCCAATCGATTCAGAAGGCCATTGAGGCGCAAGGAGGGAACGGTGAGTTCACGAAAAGCCATCGAATATAAGAGCAGCGTCAAGCCCATCTGGTGTCCGGGCTGCGGCGATTATGCCGTGCTCAACGCCTTGATGCGCGCATTCGCGGAGCTGTCGCTGCCGAACGAGGACATCATCGTCGCCTCCGGCATCGGCTGCTCCAGTCGTTTCCCCGCCTTCATCAACACCTACGGCATCCACGGCGTTCACGGGCGGCCCCTGCCGTTGGCAACCGGCGCCAAGCTGGGGAACCCGGCACTGACGGTGGTGGCCGTCGGCGGCGACGGCGACGGCTTCAGCATTGGTGCGGGGCACATCTCCCACGCGGCGCGCCGCAACGTCAATATCACCTACATCGTGATGGACAACAACATCTACGGCATGACCAAGGGCCAACCCTCGCCCACCAGCCCGCAGGATATGAGGCGCAAAGCCTCACCCTACGGCGCCCAGGAACGCCCGCTCAATCCCATTCTGATGGCGCTCTCCTACGAGACCAGCTTCGTCGCGCGGGCCTTCTCCGGCAAACTCCGCGAGATGACGGCCATCTTCAAGGCTGCGATTGTCCATCCCGGCTTCTCGTTTGTGCAGGTTCTTTCGCCCTGCATCACCTTCTACAACACCTACGACCACTACCGCACGATCACCCAACCCCTGCCGGAGACCCACGATCCAGAGGATCTCTTGGCGGCGATGCAGTTGGCAATGGACGAAACGACGCAATACTTGGGCATCTTCCGCCAGCAAAAGACGCGCCCCTCCTACAGCCAGCGCTTCAACGAGATGCGCAAAACCACCCCGCAGATGACCTTCGAGGGCATCCTAGAGAGCTTCCACGCCTGATAAGATCTACGACCTTCCCGGAAGCTTTAAGAGCAAGTTAGCTTCCGGGAAGGCGTCTCCAACTAGGGCTTTCCCATTCTCGCTCCAAGGGGATCGCCAGATCCCCGTTTTGCTTGCAAAATCTTGAAATACGTTCAAAATATGCCTAGGGAGCATGGATTTAACAATCCGCTTAGAGCGAATAGGATGTAATTACAAAATGGGAAAACCCTGTCTCCAACCTAATTCCGCTTGGATTTTTATATCCTTAGGATATAATGAGGATATAAAAAACGTCCAGGAGGTGCAGTATGTCCCACAAAGTGATGGTTTCCTTCCCCGAAGAGTTCTTGGGTCAGGTGGATGCGCTCGCGCAAGCGGAACATCGCAGCCGCAGCGGGCTGATCCGCGAGGCGTTGCGGCAATATATGCAAGCGCGCGCAGGCCAAATCCGCCCTGGCGATTCCCCCCAGATACGTGCCGCTGTTGCATCGATCAACGTGCTATCGCAGATCGCGCCCGGCGCCGGCGAGGATAGCACGGAGGATGTTCGCTACTGGCGCGAGGCGCGTTGATGAAGATAGGAGTGGAGATGAACGCCGCCCCGCTGGTGTTGGATACCTCCGTCGTGCTCAAGTGGTTTCGGCAGGAAGAGATTCTGGCGACTCACGCTCTGGGCTTGCTGGAAGCTTATCTCAACGGCCAGCGTCGGATTATCGCGCCGGCGCTGCTCAGCTATGAGGTCGCCAATGTCCTGCGTTACAAAGATGACTTGACCACCGAGCAGATCGAGACGGCGCTCCAGAGCCTCTTCGATCTAGGGCTGGACTGGGTCGCGCCCGCCGCCCCGACGATACGCCGTGCGGCCGTCATCGCCTGCGAGTACGACACCAGCGTCTACGATGCGACCTTCGCCGCGCTGGCCGAAAGCGCCGGGGGAATTTTCATCACGGCGGATGAACGCCTGGTGCGCCAACTGGCGGCGCTGCGCTACGTGACCTTTCTGGGCGATGTGGCGGCATCTTAGCACATCGGCTCTCCTTGCGAAGGTTGCGAATGGCTTCTCACTGCAGGGTAGGTCTTTTAGTGAGGCGCGTGACTATGATTTTGAATCTCCCCGTAACCTTCGCAAGGGTCCGCCCTGTTTTCAAAGATAAACGTTTTTCTTATTGTGCAAACCCATCGTCTATGCTATAATGAGCCAAGCTGTTACCAGACCAGGAGGTTAAACAATGCAGAGTGACGTGAAGAAGATCAAAGAAGCTCTCCGTGATGTGATCGATTTTGAGTTGGGCTTGGACGTGGTCTCGCTGGGCTTCATCCGCAAGATCGAGGTGGGCGACGACGAGGTGAAAATCGAGATGATCCTCACCTCCCCGATGTGCCCGATGGCCTCGATGCTGACGCGCCAGGTGCAGGAACGCGCGTCGGAGGTCATCGACAAGCCCGTGGAGGTCCATCTGGGCCGCGAGATGTGGAATCCAGAGATGATGGAGCCGGACGCCCGCGAGGCCCTGGGCATCTGACGACGCAGCAAAAGATTAAGAGTATCTGTTTAGTTTTCTGAGCAGACTAAGGTGCAACGCACTTGAACTGAAGGAAAGGCGCAACCTCATGCAGTATATGCGTGGCGACAAGCCTAAAAGTGCGTTGCACCTCACAAGACTAAATGGTTACGATTAAGATAATCGAGAGGGAGCCGAAAGGCTCCCTCTCTCCACTATAACATACCAGCAATTCCAATTATGACCGCCAGCTTTAACTAACTCCAGATGATGGTATAG
>CAZCAI010000143.1:0-12178 GCA_964496595.1 uncultured Anaerolineales bacterium | reverse complement strand
AACTTCACCGTTTTATGGGTTGTTTTTGATCCCTTGATTCATTGCGCATCCCGGAATCACAGCGAGTTAGCGAATGAACAAATGAAAGCGGGGGCCGCAAGGATCAGAAGTTGGACGTTGGGCCTCATAGGTCTGGAGAATACTTTGAAGCGCCACATGTTAACTTACCCAACCTCCATCTTGTGGTATAATAACACAAGAAGATAGCATATCTTGTGCTACATTACCCCTTTAACTCTATCCAAGCGAGGAGGTAGAGGATGTCCACCACCACCATTCAATCGACCGACCTGCGACGGCGCGTGCGGGAAATTTTGGACCGCGTGCGAAACGAGAAGGAGCCGGTCATCGTGCAGACCTATGATACGCCCCAGGCCGTGCTCATCCCTTACGAAGAGTTCGAGGCCTACGAGGCGTGGCGTGCGCGGCGCGTGGAGCGGGCCGCGTGGCTCTCCGAACTGCGCGCTATCGCCGAGGAGGTGAGCGCACGCGTCGATCTCACCATCGCTGAGGCCGATGCTCTCATCAAGGAGGCCGTTCAAGAGAGCCGCTCCGCATGATCCGAGCTGTTTTCGACACCAACCTGCTCATCAGCTATCTGCTCACGCACCGCCCCCCCATCGCTACTTTGATCGATGAGTACGTGGCGCGCGAGGAGATCCTGCTGGTGACCGCACCGGAACTTCTGGAGGAACTTCATCGCGTTCTGAGATACCCTCGGTTGCAACGGTACTACACAGAAGAGGAACGCACGCGCTTCGTCGCGCTGGTGATGGCCCTGAGCGAGGTCGTCGAATTGCCCGCCGACATCCCCACAATCTGCCGTGATCCCGATGATGATTGTGTCATAGCGTGCGCAGTCGCCGGCCAGGCCGATGTGATCGTCAGTAGCGATCAAGACCTCCTGGTGTTGGCCCAAGTCGGGGAAATTCCGATCCTTACCCCGGCGGAATTCCTTGCTCAGTTGCAAGACAAGGAAGCATAATCGTGGCATTTTCCCCGCGCCGTCTCAATCGGTTGCAATAATTTGCCATTTGTGGCAAAATAAACGTATGGAATTCGAGGAGCTACTTCACATTGTAGGAGACGAGCCGCTTTTTGAGACCGGATTGCTGCTGGCGGGCGAGGTCGATCCGGCCAATGTGCGACGCCAACTCTCCCGCTGGACTGCGGCGGGCAAACTCCTCCAATTGCGGCGCGGCCTCTACACCTTAGCGACCCCGTATCGGAAAACTACGCCGCACCCTTTCGTGATCGCCAATCGATTGGTGCGCGCCTCCTACGTGAGCCTTCAATCCGTCTTGGCGCATTACGGCCTGATCCCCGAACACGTGCCGGTGACCACCAGCGTGACGACCTCGCGCCCCACGGCGTATGAGACGCCGCTGGGCCATTACACATTTCGCCACATCAAGCCCGACTTGCTATACGGCTATCATCGCGCCGATGTGAGCCACGATCAGCAGGCTTTCATCGCTACGCCGGAAAAGGCGCTTTTGGATCAGGTCTATCTGCAACCGGGCGGGGATGAACTGGCTTACATGCGGGGCCTGCGCTTGCAGAACCTGGAGCGCCTGGACGTAGATAGCCTCCGGCGCCTGGCGGATCGAGCCGGAAGCCCCAAACTGGCGCGCGCGGCGGATAACATCGTCACTTTAGCGAGAGAAGAAGCGGAGAGCGGCTATGAAACCTTATCTTAAGAGCATCGTCGATACCGCTGCGTCCCCGGTTCAGGGACGTAATATCACGCGGGAGTATCTCCAAGCTCGGATTTTGGCCGCGTTGCAACAAGCTGGCGCGATGATCCCGCTGGCCTTCCACGGCGGCACAGCCCTGCGCTTTCTCTACGCGACGCCTCGCTATTCCGAGGATCTCGACTTCGCGCTGGAGCGGCCAACCGCCGACTATGATTTTCGAGGTTACTTGCAGGCGATCCAACGAGAGTTGACAGCGGAGGATTACGACCTCACCATCAAGCTCAATGATCGCAAGGTGGTGCACAGCGCCTTCATCCGCTTTCCAGGCCTACTCTATACGCTTGGCCTCTCGCCACATCGAAGCGAGGTGCTGGCCGTCAAATTGGAGGTCGATACACGCCCCTCCGCCGGCGCCGGTCTGGCGACGACCATCATTCGACGCCACGTGCTGCTCCATCTGCAACATCACGACCGGGCGTCGCTCCTGGCGGGAAAATTACACGCGCTACTCCAACGCAATTACGTCAAAGGGCGCGATGTGTATGATCTGTTGTGGTACCTGAGTGATCCCGACTGGCCGCCGCCCAATCTCACGATGCTCAACCACGCTTTAGCACAGACGGGCGGGGAGGGCGAAACGCTCACGCCAGGAAATTGGCGCGATGTCGTGCGGGAGCGCATCGTCGCACTGCCGTGGGAGCATGTTCTCGCCGATGTGCGTCCTTTTTTGGAGCGCGCCTCCGAAGTGACGCTCTTGACCCAGGAGAACTTGCTGCGCGTGTTGAAATCACGCGAGGCGTGAGGCTCAGAAAGAAGGCCTCGTCGTCACCCCTACGCTGAACCTTTCCGCCCCACATAGATGCCGTAGCCCATATCCTTCATGATGTCCTTGGGAATGGTGGTCATCACGTCGCCCAGGAAGGCGCGGGAGGCGCGATCCGTGAGGATCATCACGAAGAAATTGCGCAACACCCGCAGGAATCCCCGGCAGCCGTAGCGCTCCACGACTTCTCTTCCTTGGCGCGTGCGCGCCTGCCCCGCCTCGCGCCCGATGTGACAGAGATCGAGCAGCTCGCGCGTGGCTTGCATGCTCCCGATGTGCTTTGTGAGGCCCATATTGGCCAGAAACTGAAAATAAGTCCGTGAATCTTCCGAAGTCATCTCATTCTCCTCTTATGTTACGAGTTCAACTCCCGCCGCACCATGTGCAGCAATTTGGTCGCCTGGAGGGAGTCTAAGGTGTGGGCAATGCCGCCCAGATGCTCCGCCAGCGCGTCGGCATAGCCCTCGTCGAAGGCTTGGCTCTCCATATTGACGACGATGGATTGGATGCCGGCGGCCTGGATCTGCTCGGCGATGTGATAGGCTTCTAGTTGCGGAGGCATATCGCCCATAGAGACGTTACCGGCGCCGTCGGTGAGGAGGATGAGCAGCGGCCTGAGATCGGGAGAGCGGCGGGTCTCCTGCTGGATGGTCTGCAATGCTTGCCACAGCCCCGCCGAAAGCGGCGTCTTGCCGCCCACGGGCAGATCCGCCAATCGCTGCCTGGCCAACTCGATGCTGTTGGTGGGCGGCAGCACCAGCGTGCTGCGATCCTTCTGGAAGACGACCAGCCCCACCCGATCCCGCTGTTGGTAGGCATCCGTGAGCAGGGAGAGGACCGCGCCCTTGGTGGCCTCCATCCGCTCGGAGACGGCCATCGACCACGAGGCGTCGACGACGAAGAGGATGAGGTTGGCCGCGCGGTGCACCCGCACCTTTTCGCGATAGTCCTGGGGCTGGAGATCGAGCGCCGGGCCTACATCTTCGTCTGTCTCCGCGCGTTTCTCTCGGCGCTCCTGCTGATAGGGCGCGGAAGCGCGGAGCGTCGCGTCGAAGGCCAAATCTGTGGGGCGATTGGACGGTCGCGCGCGGATGTAGCGCCCGCGCTTGCGCGAGGATAACGTGCGACTGCGGCGCCCGCCGGTCGCGCGCGTGCGGCGATCCTGGGGCGTGTCGAGCCGGCGCGGATCGAAGGTCGCGCCGGGCTGGATGAACTGCCCGCCCTCCCACCATTTGCCCTCCGTGGGCCATTGCGGGACTTCAGGTGGGGCCTCTAAAGGTTGAGGCTCGGAGACCTCTTCGGGGAGGTTCTTCCGATCCTCAACCTCTACGCTTTTTTTTCGCGTTCCTCCCCGCGCTCTGCTTTTATCTCGATGCTCTGCGTGGTCTCTTCCTGCTCCTCTTCGCCAAAGGTCTCGTCGGCGCGCTCGCGCGAGCGGCTGACCAGTTCATCCAGATCCTCTACCGTGGTCTCCATCTCATCGAAGGGCCGGCGCTTGAGGCGATGGGGCAAGGCCAACTCCGCCGCCAACATCACGTCCCGGTCGGTGATGTGCCGCCGTCCCTCCCAGGCCGCGTGTGCGGTCGCCGTTTTGAGGATGACGAGGTCGCCGCGATGGCCGTCCACACCCAAGCCGGCCATCATCTCCGCGATGGTGGCGAGATCCGCGCGCGTGTAGCGCACTTCCGGCAACAATTCACGCGCTTCCTTGATGCGTTGGGCCAGTTGTTCCTCGTGCGGCTGCCATTCGGCGTAGAAATCCTCGGCATCCTGCTCGAAGGCGATGTTGCGCTCCATGATCTGCATCCGCGCCGAGGCATCGCGCACACCCTCGACATCCACCGCCAGGGCGAAGCGATCCAACAGTTGCGGGCGGAGATCGCCCTCCTCCGGGTTCATCGTGCCGACGAGGATAAAGCGCGCGGGGTGCTGGAACGAGATGCCCTCGCGCTCGACGGTGTTCACGCCCATCGCGGCGGCGTCCAGCAACACATCGACGATGTGATCGTCCAGGAGATTGACCTCGTCCACGTAGAGGATGCCGCGATTGGCGGCGGCCAGGACGCCCGGCTCGAAGCGGCGCTCGCCCTTTTGGATAGCCTGCTCGATATCCAACGTCCCCACTACGCGATCCTCGGTCGCACCGATGGGCAGTTCGACGAAGGGCACCCGCCGAATTTCGGTGGGCAGCGTCTCGCCCTGGGCGACGCGCTCGCGGCAGTTGGTACACCACGTCGCCGGCTGATGCGGATCGCAGCCGAAGGGGCCATCGGCCACCACTTCGATCTCCGGCAGCAGCGCGGCTAAGGCGCGCGCGGCGGTTGATTTGGCGGTCCCGCGTTCTCCTCGGATCAGCACACCGCCGATGCGAAAGTTGATGGCGCACAGAATCAGCGCCCGCTTCATCCGCTCTTGGTTCACGATAGCCGTAAATGGGAAAACTAAGCGTCCTTGCTTCTCCACAGTACCTCCCTAAATTCTCTCCCCAGATGGGGCGTTTGATGGTCACACTATATTTTGGCCTCGTTCCTCGTAGCTTCATTATACAACATCGGAGGTATTAGAAAATGACTTTAGCGCGACCCTTGCGAAGGTTGGGGACGGTTCTTGCCTGTCACAGAATATTCTGATGTGTGCTGATAATCGTATCGCCGCGACCTGCCGCAACCTTCGCAAGGGGAGACAAAAAGAACGCCGGAAGGTCATAACGACCTCCCAGCGTTCGAGGGTTGTGTGATTTGAGCTGAATGATTAGTTTTCGGCTTCGTCCTCCGACGTCTCGGATGCTGAGGCCTCTTCATCGAAGGGCGATAACACCTCCGCATCTTCCGCTGCCGGCTCCGACATCTCCGATGCCTTTGCAACCTCTTCCCTAGCCGGCTCCTCGGCTTCTGCTGCGGCGCGCGGGGCAGCGGGAGGCGTGCGGGGTACAGGCGGCGCGGCTAATCGACGATGGAGTTTGCCCTGGGTGGTGTAGGGACGCATCCCAAAGTGCGTCAGGACGACGGCGCCGGCGCCCAACGGCAGCAGCAGCAGATAGGCCAATCCGCGCAATGGAGGCAGGACACCCGCCAATTCGACAACAAAGGTCACGAGGGCCGTGCCGAGGACGGCAGCGAGCAAGGTCGATGGCTCGGACTGATTGAAGACGCCGCTGAGGATGCGGCGGCCCAGAACCAGGCCGAAGGCGACCCATCCCATCAGCAAGCCCACGGTGATCACGACCCAGCCCAGGAGTGCGAACGGGATCAGACAGATTGTGATGAACAGGATCAACTCGACGATAAAGGTGACCAGGAAGACGAGTAAGCCCATCCCGAAGGCCAGCGCTGGCGATACTTTGATGACCTCGCCGATGCGCTCGGTCGGCTCCGGCCAGATGCTCACGATGACCATCGCCAGCAAGGTGATCAAGACAACGGTAAGAATGGAGCGGAAAATGCGGCTCAATATCTGAATCCAGGTAGGGGTTGGAGAGTGTACCCGTTCAATCCGCCGTTCGCCGAGGGGCATGGGCACAGGGAAATTCCAATCGAAGTCCTCTTCGTCCAAAGGAATAATCTCCCCATCGATAATAGCGCCTTCCTCGCGGTCGACCGCGCCGACGGCGGAGACATCACCGTAAATGTGCCCGCTCTCCAACACTTTTACATCGCCAGCGGTGAGGACATCTCCGTCCACGGCGCCGGCGATTCCAGCCTTGCCCATCACTACCAGATCCCCGATCAACTCGGCGCCCTCTTCAATATCCACAGTGCCAAACACGACTAAATCACCATCGAGCCTGGAATTCTCCTTGAGTTCCACATCGCCGAAGATGACCTGATCGCCGGAGACAGATTCCTCTGCATTCAGGGTGTAGGGGCCGAAGTGGACACCGCTCCCTCCTTGGGGAGTGGGGGCGGCCCAGGCCGGCAAGGCCGCCAATGCCAATATCATGCTGAGTATGAAAGCGCGCCTTATCTTTTTTAACATCATATCCTCCTCTAACTTTTGTAATCCGCAACTATATATGATTGGTGATTTCTTGACGGTGCCTGGAGAGCCACAGTACCGTCAGGGTAGCCAAGATGCTATTGGGCATCAACCACAGCCCGGTAAGGCCGGCGAGCGCCGCCACAAAGGGCAGGAACGCGCGCCAGGAGACCATCAGGCCCACCAGCGTTTGCATCATTGCGTTGATGAGGGCCTGGCGTCCGGCGATAAGGATCCGAGCGGTGCGGCTAAGGGATGCCAATGCTGATGTGAGCGCGCTGCCGCCGAGCCAGACGACAATCGCGATAATCAATAGACTGGCAAAGATGACTAACCAGCGCTGGCGCTGTTGCTGCCGCTGCAAGCGGGCCATCGTGGCCTGGGTGAAGTCATCGGATAGCAGCGGGGGTGGTGGGGCCGTCCGCAGCATGTGATCTACCGATGCCATCGCCTCCGTCATCTGCCGGCACGCATGGCAGTGTTCGATGTGTTCTGCCCATTGTCGGGCCTCTGCGGGGGATAGATCGCCCTCGATGGCCCGCATTTGCCATACTTTGTCATGCATATCGCGCATGTAATTATCAGTGGACATGAATTGCCTCCTGTGTCAGCGCATCTGCCATCGCCCGCCGCGCGCGATAGAGTCGCGATTTAATTGCCGAGACGGTCAAATCGGTGACCTCGGAAATATCCGCATAGGAAAGTCCTTCCCAGTAGAAAAGGGCGACGATAGTGCGGTCGAGCGGCTGAAGTTGCGCGACAGCGTCCTGAACCTGTGTCTGTTGCTCCTGTTTCATCATCTCCTGCTCTGGGTTGGGACTGTGACCGGGGAACCATTCCCAGGCCCCATCCTCTCCCATATCATCGAGAGAAGGCTCCGGCTTGCGGCGGCGCAAGCAATCAATGCAGGTATTGGATGCAATACGCAGCACCCAGGGTTTGAACGCATAGGATGGGTCATATAGATGTAGCTTCGTGATCGCTTTGATCAACGCCTCTTGAGCGATATCCTCGGCTTCCATCCGATTGCCCATCATCCGATAGCACAGATTAAAGACCGGTTGTTGATAGGTCTCAATGATCGCGGCGATTGCCTCTTGATTCCCTTGTTTCGCTGCTCTTAGCTGTTCTTCTTCCATCTTTCCCTTTGCCTTATTCTCTACTGTCTATATTTACGCAGAGACGACGCTTAAGTTGCAAAAAAGGGGGCGATTTTTAAAATCGCCCCCTTGGTAAGAATAGAATTAGCTATAGTGGATTAGGCCGTTCCAAGAAAATAAACCTCCCAAATATAAGCGATTTTCCGAGGGAAAAGCATCTGGTTTGGAAGGTTTTAATTCCTGGAACTACCTTAGCTGCCGAAAGGCCTTTGGATGTCGGAGATCAAGAAAGTTTCCTCGATCTCTTCATCGTTGAGGAGTGTTCCCTTTGGCAGATCTTTTTCGATGGGCACGCCTTCATACTCGGAGATTGGCCCATCGGAATCTTCAATGTCACCGCGATAGCCGGTTCCGGCCGGGATTAGCTTGCCGATGATCACGTTCTCTTTCAAGCCGTAGAGTCGATCCTCGTCGGCGCTGACGGCGGCGTTGGAGAGCACCTTGATGGTGTGCTGGAAGGAGGCCGCCGACAAGAAGGAATCGGTGGCCAACGCGGCCTTGGTCAATCCCAAGAGGATCTGCTTGGCGCGGGCCGGTTGCAGGCCATCCTGCACCATCTCGCGGTTGATGCGCTCGAAGAGCACCCGGTCGACCAGATCGCCGCGCAGGAATTTGGTATCACCCGATTCGGTGACCAACACGCGATTTAGCATCTTGCGGATGATGATCTCGAAGTGCTTGTCGTTGATATTCACGCCCTGGGAGCGGTAGACTTTCTGCACTTCATTCAACAGGTGAAGCTGAACCGCCTCGCGCCCCTGAACATCCAAGATGCGACGCGGGTTGGCGACGCCCTCGTGAAGCTGCATGCCTGCGCTGATCTCCTGCCCCTCGGCGACCAGCAGTCGCGAGGCGGGCGGAATATCATATTCGGCGGTCTCTGTCACCTCATAGCTGAGAATGATGTCACGGCCCTCACGCTGAACGTGGCCGGCGGCCTTGGCGCGAATTTCTTCGGTCCCTTCTTCATTGCGGGCCAGTGGCGCTTCTATTTTGACCTCGTCGCCATCTTCCACGAGGATCTCCCAGCCTTCCGGCGCCTCGTAGTTGACACGCTTCATGTGACTATCGACGATGGTGACGACCGTGTTGTCGCCCTCGCGGGTGATGTGGACTACCCCGCCGATGTCGCTGATCTCCGCTTCGCCTTTGGGTGTCTTTCGAGCCTCTAATAACTCCTCCACACGAGGCAGACCGCTGGTGATATCGCCGCCCGAGGACGCTGTCCCGCCGGTGTGGAACGTTCGCAATGTGAGCTGGGTGCCCGGCTCGCCAATGGATTGGGCGGCGATGATGCCCACCGCCGATCCAACTTCCACCGGCTTGCCTCGACCCAGATCCCGCCCGTAGCACAGTCCGCAAATCCCGTGTTGTAGCTCACACGTCATCGGGGAGCGGACGTACACCTCATCGATGCCCGCTTGATCGATCAACTCGATGATATCTTCGTCGATATCCTCGTTGCGGGCGACGATCAAATCGCCGGTCTCCGGGTGAGAAACATCCGCGGCTGCTGTGCGTCCGACGAGTCGCTCGCGCATCGCCTGCCCGCCGATATCTTCGCTGCGGTGAATCCATAGGCCCCGGCGCGTTTCACAATCGTGCGCATTGATGATAATGTCCTGGGCCGTATCGACCAGGCGGCGCGTGAGATACCCAGCGTCTGCTGTTCGGAGCGCCGTATCGGCCAGACCCTTGCGGGAACCGTGTGTGGAGATGAAGTACTCCAGGCCGGTCAAGCCCTCGCGCAAGTTTGAGCGAATGGGCAGCGGGATAATGCGTCCCGAAGGATCGGCCATCAGGCCACGCATCCCGGAAAGCTGGGAGATCGGCCCGTAGCCGCCCTTAGAGGCGCCGGAGCGCGCCATCACCGCGATGGGGCCTTCGGGGTCTAGTCGCTTGGCGACAGCCTTCGAGACCCGGTCACGGGTGCCGGACCAAATTTCGATGGTGCGGTTGTACTGCTCTTCTTCCGTGAGCAGGCCGCGCCGATATTGGCGCTCGATCTCCGCGACCTCATCGGTGGCGCTCTGCATAATCTCCTCGCGCTCCTCCGGTACGGTCAAGTCGTAGATAGAGATGGTCACGCCGGAGATGGTCGCGTAGTGGTAGCCCAGGCGCTTGATGGCGTCCGCGAATTCGATGGCGACTTCGCCGCCCAGGCGCCGGTAGCAAAGGCCGATCGCGTCCTGGAGTGCGCCCTTATCCAGGGTGTGATTGATGTAGCGTAATTCATCGGGCACGATAGTGTTAAAGAGCGCGCGGCCCACAGTTGTTTCGATTGGCTCGTTTGACGACTCTCGATTTTCGTACACTTGCAACAGCTTGACCTTCGCGTGCAAATCCACCATATCCAGGGTGTAAGCCATCTCGACCTCATTAAGGTCGGTGAAGATATAGCCATCGCCCTTGCTCGGCGTGTCTCGTTCCATCGTCATATAGTAGATGCCCAAACACATATCCTTGGAAGGGCCGATGATGGGCTGGCCATCTGCCGGTTTGAGGATGTTTTGGGAAGCCAGCATCAGCCTGCGGGCCTCCTCGACGGCCTTGCGCGAGAGGGGCAGGTGAACGGCCATCTGGTCGCCGTCAAAGTCGGCGTTGAAGGCGGCGCAGACCAACGGGTGCAGGTGAATGGCTTTCCCCTCCACCAGGATCGGCTCGAAGGCCTGGATGCCCAAGCGGTGGAGCGTCGGCGCGCGGTTAAGCAGCACCGGCCGGTCCTTGATCACCTCTTCCAGCACCTCCCAAACCTCCGGGCGGCGCCGCTCGATGAGGCGTTTGGCCGCCTTGACGTTGGTCGCGTAGTTGTACTCCACGAGCCGCTGGATAATGAACGGGCGATATAGCTCCAACGCCATCGTCTTGGGTAGGCCGCATTGATGGACTTTCAAATCCGGCCCGACGACGATCACGGAGCGTCCCGAATAATCCACGCGCTTCCCCAATAAGTTGCGGCGGAAGCGGCCCTTCTTCCCCTTGAGCATATCGCTCAGCGATTTGAGCGGGCGTCGCCCCCGGCGGCTGACGGCTTTGCCGCGCTGGCTGTTGTCGATCAGGCTGTCAACGGCCTCCTGCAACATCCGCTTCTCATTGTTGATGATGACCTCCGGCGCGCCCAACTCCAACAGGCGCTTGAGGCGATTATTCCGGTTGATGACCCGGCGATAGAGATCGTTTAAGTCCGATGTGGCGAAACGTCCGCCATCCAATTGCACCATCGGGCGCAACTCCGGCGGCAACACCGGCAGCATCGTCAAGATCATCCATTCCGGGCGATTGGTGCTCTTGTGCAGCGCTTCGACCACGCGCAGGCGGCGCGTGGCGCGCTTGCGGCGTTGCTTCGAGGTGCCGTGTCGCACTTCGCGCCACAGCCGCTCGGAGATTTCTTCCAGATCCAACTTGATCAACAGCTCATAGATGGCTTCGGCGCCCATCCCCGCCTTGAAAACCTGGCCCCAGCGCTGGCGTAGCTCGCGATAGCGCGCCTCGTTGAAGAACTGATACGCCGCAATTCCAGAGACCTCATCGCGCAGCGCATCGTAGTGACTGCGGATAATCGTGTTCTTCTCGTGTAGCTCTTCGCGGATGCGCTCGACCTTACCCTGGACGCCTGCATCCCACGCCTGGATATCCTCTTGTTGGGGACTGAGCGCCTCTTCTGCGCGCTCCTTGATCTCTTTCTCCAGCGTGTCGAGCGCGTCTTGCACCACGGTGTTGAGCATGGCGTAATGTTCCCGGCTGACCTCGGTGTCGCTATCGACGATGACCGTGTCCGTCGGCGTGAAGATAATCGGCTCGGAGACCTTCCGGCCCATCATGCCCTCCAGCCGATCTCGCAAGCGTTTCGCCTGGGATAGCATTTCCTCGGTGCGATCATCGAGTTCTTCTTCGAATTTTGCCTTAACTTCCTCTTGCGATTCTTCGATTTCCTCTTTTTGCTCGTCCAGATCACCCTTCAAGTCGGCGATACCGTCTTCAGCCGCCGTCTCCATCCGTCCGATGCGGGCTTGTTCTTCCTCATCGATGCGGGCGAGAGCGCGTTGGCGCGCATCCTCGTCCACCGAGGTGACAATGTACTGGGCGAAATAGAGCACGCGATCCAAATCGCGCTTCCGAATATCTAACAGGATGCTCAAATGGCTGGGGATGCGGCGGGTGTACCAGATGTGGGCCACCGGCGCGGCTAATGTGATGTGCCCCATACGCTCCCGGCGCACGGACGAGCGTGTGACCTCGACGCCGCATTTGTCGCAAATGATGCCGCGATAGCGAATACCCTTGTATTTCCCACAGTAACATTGATAGTCGCGGCTGGGGCCGAAGATGGCTTCGCAGAAGAGGCCATCTTTTTCTGGGCGGAGTCGTCGATAGTTGATGGTTTCCGGCTTGGTCACCTCGCCGTAGGACCACGATAGGATTTTCTCCGGTGGCGCCAGGCCAATCCGCAACATCTTAAACGTTCGTGCTTCCGTCATTTGTTCATCGTTATGATTCATTCTACCCCCTTAGTAGCGCCCAAT
>CAZCAI010000142.1:0-12391 GCA_964496595.1 uncultured Anaerolineales bacterium | reverse complement strand
TCGAGCCAAATTCATCCGCAATCTTTCACCTAATTCCCCACATGAGCCGCCACGAAAAATCCCCCGGTCTTGTTCCGACCGGAGGATTGATCTTCAGAGTGCGGGTCTAGTGGATTGCGCCGGATAACTCCCCGGATAACCCTAAGCGCAGCGCAGGCTTGCGCGTTTGGGGGATCACAGGCCTTGCGCCGCCATTATTTTGCGTCGCGCGCAATCGAGTAGTTTTCGATCTTCAGTGGATCGCCGCGACTTGGCTCCCGAACCAGTGAAAGCGCCTCTTGCGGGCATTTGGAGATGCAGACGCCGCAGCCCATGCAGGCGTCCGCATCGATCACAGCGCGCCCGTCGTCTATTCGGATCGCCTCGAATTGACAGAAGGGCGCGCAGGCGCCGCATCCCACGCACGCGGTCTCATCCACCTGGCTGATGTAGCCCGATGAGGCCAACATCGGCGTGCCGTTGCGCTGGGCCTGCATCGCGCCGCAACAGCACTTGCAGCAATTGCAGATGGCGTAAAATCGTCCCATCATCGCATCCTTGAAGAAGGCGTGATGTACGTGGCCGCGCTCGTCCTCGGCCTGGAGGATGGCGACGGCTTCCTCGGCCGTGATGCTGCGCGAGCGCTCCGGGTGGTGTTCCCGCACGAGGCCGGCGAACGGCTCCCCGATGATCAAGCAGACGTCCAGCGGCAAGCAGGGATCGGGCCGCGCGCTGCGACAGGGGCAATCCAGCACGGCGATGTGCTCCGGGTGTTGGAGGATCAGCGCGCGCGCCATCGTGTAGGGAATCACCTTTTCCAGATCCGGCGCGCGGATCTCTTCCTGCACGGTGACGAGGCGCTTGGCATCGTCCAAGGGCATCACTTTGCCGTGGTAGGTATCGGCGAAGGTCGTGCGCTCGGCGTTTGCCTGGTCTTCGGGTTTCTTCCCCAGGCGCTCGATCAGCCAGTTGGCCGCGGGCGCGATGGTTTTCGCCAGCGGATGCTCGCCGGTCCCCACGCCGATGTAGAAGTAGGGCCAGCGCAGGTAGATGTAACCGTGCAGAAAATCGAACCACGAATAGTGCGGTATGCGGCGCGCCTCTTGGATCATCGCCCAGGTGGCGCGTGAGATAAAGAAGGGGCGTTTCATAGGGATAGGAACTCCTTGTGCGAATTGCGAATTTAGAATTAAGAATTGCGAATGCGGCTATCTATCGCGGCTAAGATTGCCTCGATCTCGTCCGGCGCGATCTCGTAGACCGCTTGGCGCTCCCGCTTGCCGCGCACATCAACTAGCTTGGCTGGGGCGCCGGGACAGCCGCAGGCCTGGTAGGTTATCTCGTCCATCAGCACGCCGCCGGTGGGCGCTAAGCCCTGGAGCCGGCTGGCGGTGTTGACGGTGTCGCCTAAGATGGTCACCTCCTGGCGCGCGCGGGAGCCGACGCCCGCGATGAGGCATGGCCCCGTCATCAGCCCGATGCGCGTGGGGAAGGCAGGCGCATCGGCGGCGATCTGCTGGGCGTTGAACGCTGCCGCACGCTGCTGGATGTGCAGCGCCGCTGCCAGGGCGTCGCGCGGTTGCTCGAAGAAGGCCAGCATTCCATCGCCTAAGAATTTATCCACGTCGCCCCGGCTCTGATAGACCGTCGTCGCCAACATATCGAGATAGCGGTTGAGATCCTGCACCAGCGGCGCGACGGCCAGCGATTCGCTCAGCGTTGTGAAGCCCGCGATGTCGGTGTTGAGCACGGTCAGCGTCTGCTGCTGCGTGCGGAGCGATGCGGTCTCCGGCGCGTCACGGATGAAGGTCGCCTCCTCCCAGGCCGTGCGGGACATCATCGTCTTCACGATGCGATTCAGGCGCTCGACGGCCTCTTTGCGCTCCTCCAGGGTGTGATAGAGCGCCTGTAGCTCGCGATTGCGCGCCTCTAAGCTGCCGGTGAAGGACTGGAGAAAGGATGTGTAGGGTGGGGGCACCTGCGTGAGATCGGATTGGTCGGCTGGCTCGATGCCGAGCGCTTGATGCACCCAGCGCTCGGCGCGACGCACGACCGCCGGATCGCAGAGCAGGGCGCCCTCGTAGTAGCGGCCGCGGCCTAGCGGGCGTGATGTACGGCGCTCTGCCTCGGTCGGCGCGTGGATCTCGCGCGTCAGCAGGGTCAGTCCCAAGTCGGGATGCGCGAAGACGATGAACCACTCCTCGGTCAGCGGCGCGTCGCGCTCAAGTAGGACAAAGTTCACGTTGGGGATGGTGGGCGGCACCACATCCGGCTCGGCGAAGACCACCACCTCGCCGCAGGCCGCGGCCAGTTGGACGAAGCGCTGCATCTGGGGCATAAACGAGGAGATGCGCTGAAAGCCGGCGTAGAAGGCCCCGCGCAATTGATGCTCGATCACCGCGTCCTCGATGCCGTTGCTGATCGCCAGCAACGTCGCCACCGAGGTGGACATCAAGCCCGTGGCGGCTTCTCGCGCTAACGGAAAAAGGGAAAGATGCTGGACATTGTGAGTCTCGTTCATATTATCTCCACTGATTCGTGTTTGTTTCCCTGAGTATATAACAAAACATCAAAGCAACAAATAACAAAGCGGTAAAGACTAAGCCGCAAATGGCAAAAGCGGAAAATTGCGAATTGCGAATTTAGAATCTTTATTCGATAGCATTATTTGCGATTCGCAATTCTAAATTCCGAATTACGGAATCGGCTACCGGAAAGATTTCCTAAATGTAAAACTACAATAATCGGAGGTCGACTTGCGACTTTGGACTTGCGACTTCCTTTCGCATATAATAGGCGGCGGAAGTGTCACACAAACGAGGGAGGAAAGGATGATGAAGTTCTTACAAAAACTGTTCCAGAAGAATCCGAAAGAGGTGATCATCGTCTCCGGGCTGCCGCGCTCCGGCACGTCGATGATGATGAAGATGTTGGAGGCTGGCGGGTTGGGCGTGCTCACGGATAATATCCGCGAGGCCAACGAGGATAATCCCAAGGGCTATTACGAATTCGAGCGCGTGAAGAAGCTACCGGAGGGCGACACGGCCTGGCTGGATCAGGCGGTGGGCAAGGTCGTCAAGATCATCTCGCAACTGCTGATGTCGCTGCCGGAGGGTTATACCTACCGGGTGCTCTTTATGCGCCGCCACATCGACGAGATTTTGGCCTCGCAGCGCCGGATGTTGGAGCGACGCGGAGAGGACCCGGACAAGGTCGATGACGAGGAGATGGCGGCGCTCTTCGAGAAGCATCTGATGAAGGTCTTCGCGTGGATGGATCGTCAGCCGCACTTGCATTACATCGAGGTCGATTACAACCGCGCGCTGGCCGATCCGCAGCCGACGGCTGAGCGGGTCAACGAGTTCCTGGGCGGCGGGTTGGACGTCGAGAAGATGGTCGGCGTGGTGGATCCGGCGCTCTATCGCCAGCGCGCATAGTCGGCAGATTAAGCAGATGGAGCGGATGAGATGAATGGGGGAGGTGAGGCTATGATCGAGGCGCTTGAGTTGCTCATCACGTACCTGCTGCGCGTCTGGCCGGGGCTGTTGTTGGGCGCGGCGATGCTCTACCTGGCGCGGGATCGACCCCGCCGGCGCATTGTCCTCTACGTGGCGCTCTTCATCCTGCTCCGCGATGCGATGACGCCCTTGGGCTTGTGGTCGTTCGGCACAGCGGGCTTTTTCTGGATTCGCCTGCATAGCAACCCGTGGTTTTTGGCGCTCTTCGGCGGGGCGTCGCTGGGGTTCACGCTGAGCCTCTACTACTTCGACGCGGCGAATCGACCGCTGCTGCCGCTGGAGCGGCGGCCATCGTGGCAGGGCATCGCGTGGGGGATTGGGGGCGCGCTGCTGGTCGTGACGCCGCTGGCCTTAGTCTATGCCGGGACGCCTCTCGAAGCGCGGGGTGGGGGTGTGCCGCGCGCGCATCTCCCCGCCATCTTGATCTTCGCGCTGCTGGGCAATCTCTGGGAGGAGGCGCTCTTTCGGGGCTACGTCTCCGGGCTGCTGGCGCGAGATCATTCGCCGATGCAGGCCGGCGTGGCATCCGGCGTCGTCTTCGCCTTCTGTCACATCTTCTTGGCGATCACCGTCTCTGACGTTGGCTATCCACTGCTGACGTTTGCGCTGTGGGAGGGCGTCATTGCCGGGCTGGTGGGCGCGAAGCACGGGGTTATCCCCGCGACGTTGACGCACGGCGGCGCGATTTTTCTGCTCACGTCGGGTTTGATTTGATCAACACCGAGATTTATTTTATACTCAGGGTGGAGGTGTGAGATGCGGATTGAAAAGCTGCTACAGCAGAAGCGTATGGAGATTCTGATGTTAGCTTCGGAGCATGGGGCGAGCAATGTGCGGGTCTTTGGATCGGTGGCGCGAGGCGAAGCCGACGCTGCAAGCGATGTGGATTTCCTCGTCGATATGGAGGCGGGGCGCAGTCTGTTGGATTTGGGCGGATTGCTGATGGATCTGCGAGATTTGCTCGGCTGTGAGGTGGATGTGGTGACGGCGTCGGGATTGCGCGCTCGTATTCGTCAACGGGTGTTGGATGAAGCGAGGGTTTTGTCAAGGTTCCCGTAACCTGAGCGTTCTCATACATTTGTAACATCAACGGGCCCGATCTGACGATGTGCGTTCGTCAAATCGGGCCCGTTTTTTGTAAGGCGCTGAAGTCCAGCGCTTTCTCAGTCCGCCAGGGCGCTCCCCACGATCTCAGGTGGGGATAGGATCATCCGCCGCCACGACGTATGAAGTTGCGGCTGCGATTGAATCCAGTCGTTCATCACGGTGAACAACAGGATGCGGCGGTAGGCGATGAAGAGATCCAGGCGCGCCCACCAATCGGGCGCCAGGTGGTTCTCTTGCGCGTAACCTTCTTTGAATAACTCGAGGAAGCCGAGCAGTTTATCGCGGTCATGCACCGGCCCGTTCATCCCGCCGGATAAGAAGATCAGGTTGCTTTGGCAGGCGATGGCGATGTCATTGATGAACCAGTGGTGGTTGGCGACGTCAAAATCCAACAGCGTGATGCGCTGGCCGTCGTCCAGCAGGTTCCAGATATGGGGATCGTTGTGGATAAAGCCGAAGGCGTCTCGATTGCGCGGCAGGGCGGCTAAGTGCTCTTTGATCTCCACCCACTTCTCTGTGATGGCTTTATCCTGCATCCCCTGCATCCAATCATAGAAGTTTTCCCATTCCTCCCGCCAGGTGAGAAGTTCCTCCCCGGTCTCGGGGTCGACCGTCGCTTGCCACGAGGGGTACGCCTGCGCCAGACGATGCAACTGCCCTAGGGCAGCGCCCCACCTGCGGAAAAAGTCCGGGGCCCACGCCTTTTCCCCCTGGATTTCCCCGGGGACAAGCGCCATGCTGTACCCGATCCACAGATGGTGCTCGTCGAGGTGCGTCTCATACAAGTTCCCGCTGGGTGAGAAGTGCGGGTAGACGATGTGCGCGCCGTTTTCGCCCAAGTAGCGCACAAACTTCAAGCGCTCTTCTAAACACAGGCGCCCGACCCTCTGCTCCTCCGCCGGGATGGCCATGATTTTCAGCAATCGGCGTGTGTCTTGATGGGGATAGGCGTAGACGACGCCATCCGAGGACTCATCTCCGCCGCCGAAGTGGCGCAGGTGAGCGGTTTCGGTTCCGAACGAGGCTGCTAATGCTTCTAAGGCTGATGGTGGTACGGGGATCATAGTTTTCTCCTGAGTTCTTTTGCGCGTGAGTTTGATTCGACTAGCCCGAGGGCATCGGTGTGGCTTCTGAACGCAAGCTCGATGCAATCGTGGAACAAGCTCCGGCTTTCATCTGTGCTTTATCCCCGACGCCCTGGTTATCAAGCTTTTTAACGCAGTCTTCTCAACAAAAACCGCCCGGCCACCAGAACCCTGATAGCCGGGCGGTCGCGTGTCGGGGCGGGCGGATTTGAGCCGCCGATCTTATGACTCTCTATCGCGTAGGATCAGCGGGAGGTAGAAGCCATAGCCGTTGACCACGATCGCCGCCTCTTTGGCCCAAGTGTGTCCCACGCCGTCGGCAATCAGGGCGGTGTTGCGAATGAAGCGCGGCTCGGTGATGGGTGTATCTACGGCGGCGTGGAAGGTGAGGGTCACCGGCGCGCTGCTCGATACGCCGCCATGCCAGGTGATCGTGTCGTTAGCTTGGGCCGGGACGCCGGACGAGGCCCACAATCCGCCTGCATACGTCAATTCGCCGGGCAGGGTGTCGGTGATGCGGACGTTGGGGAGCGCCATGCCGGTATTACGAAGAAGGATGGTAACTGTGATAGGATCGCCGGGGCCAGGTCGCAGCGGCTGCATCCTTTTAACTGAATCTTTGACCGACCCTTGTAACGCCGCCCCGGTGCGCTGGTAATTCCCCCGACCTGTGCCCCATAAAATGCGCGCGTTAGCCGTGCCGGGCAGATCGAAGGCCACCAGGCCGGCGCGCGCTGTGGCGAAAATAATTTCCAGGTCGGGATCATCATCGATGTTGGCCAAGGTGGGCGCGCCTGTCGATCCGTTCCAATCCGGCATCCGGGCCGCTTCGGGCAGGGGAACTTTGTGCAACAGGTTTCCCTGGTAATCGAGCACATACAGATGGCCGCTGTGATGGCTGCTTCGCTCTGGCCAAGAGCCAAATAACACCTCCGCCTTGCCGTCGTTGTTCAGATCAGCGACAACCGGCTCCGAAGCGAATCGGTAAAATCCTTCGGCGGGATCGTAGACCGAAAAAGGCCAGTTACCGTGTTCGGTCTTGTCCAGCCAGAAAGCATGCATCCGGCCATCATACGAGGGATAGAGAATCTCGGCCAGGCCGTCGCCGTCCAGATCGGCGACCACGGGATTGGGCAGGAGAAGCTTGATCTCGCTGTCGTCCTCGCTCAACGGCGCGCCGGTATCTACCGGCGGCGCACGCCAATCGTACCCCTCCTCATTGAAGCGGCTGCGGTCGGCGTTGAAAATATAGACGCCCATATAGCGGCTATTCTCTCCTGAGATCGCGCAGTCGGAGACATTGCCGGTCAGCACCACCTCCGCGATGCCGTCGCCGTTCACATCGGCGATGACGGCCGGATTATGGGCGAAGTTAGTACGATAGCGCTCTGCGCGCTCATCGTCAGGATCGCACGATCCGCCCCAGTCGCTGGCCTCGGTGGCCAGGCTCTCCCAGGTCGGCACCCAACCCCAGTTGGAGCCGCCGTACATCGGATGGGCGAGGATATGGCTGCCGTCGGCCTCGTAGGCGCAGATGTAGGGGGTATCGGAGGGGACGATGATCTCGCCCACGCCGTCGCCGTCCATATCGCCGACGGCGGCGTTGTCATTGAAAATGCCATAGGCGTAGCCGCTGTCATCGCGCAGTTGAGGCCAGCCGGAGCGCCGCGCGCCGGTGTGTTCGTAGACCCAGGTGTTCGTTTTGTTATAGACCGCGCCGGTGACCACGATTTCCAGCGTGCCGTCGTTATCCAGATCGTACACGGAGAGGCCGCGCAGTTCTGCGGTGGTGTCTTGACGCGACCAGACCCGGTTGCCAGGGTGATCGTATAGATGCAGATAGCCATCGCTCTGCGCGACGACGATTTCTATATCGCCATCCGCATCCACATCGGCCGTCACCACGCCGGGCCAGGCGCTGTTACTGCCGATGGCTCTTCGCCACTTGAGCGAACCGTCGTGCCCGTCCAGCGCGAAGAGGTAGTAGGTCGCGCCGACCACATCGGGCAGGCCGTCGCCGTCTATATCGGCCACCGCCGGCGAGGAGCGGGAGCCGGTGTCACACCAGGTGGTGCTGTGACAGCCGCCAAGCTCCCACTTGAGCACGGGGCGCTGCACGACTTGTGAGATTGGCGCCGCATGCAACGCGGGCGACGCGAGACGTGTCTCTCTCATCATCAACAGGGATATGCCAAGCGCCAAAACACAACTCAACTTGGAAATATTTAGGGGGACGTGATATTGGATCACTGTTACCGCCCTCCAGAAGGTCTATTTGAATATGTTTGGCTCTTCAGGAATTCACCGGATGCAATTGAACTATCCCCCTCCATAACTCAGCAACGAAGCAAAAAAGTCTGCGGTTCCCGCAAATGCGCCTATCATCGCTGCTCTTGGGGCTATCCAGGACATTGTCTCTCGAAATTCAAAAGTCCCTACTGTCTAACGTGCAATTCAGGGATAGCGTGAGTCACCCGAAACACTTATTCTATCCATAATTTCTACTCTTCATTTCAACTTTACCCCCTACGTTTTGATTGTCAAACTTCTAATCCCGGACTGAAGTCCTGAGACAGACGCTAACGCGCCAGGCGACCCCTACGCGGGCGCGGGGGCCTTCCTCGCAGGAGGAAGGTTGGCCGACCCCACGGCCATTGGGCCTTAGTTAGGGCCAAGGGGGCCAGGGAGGCCTGTCCAGAGGCCTGTAGTCCTCGCCCCCCGAGCCAAATTCATCCGCAATCTTTCATCGAATTCCCCACCCGGACGCCAGGGGGCAACAAAAAACCGCCCGGTTACCAGAACTTCTGATAGCCGGGCGATCGTATGTCGGGGCGGGCGGATTTGAACCGCCGACCTCACGGACCCAAACCGTGCGCGCTAGACCAAGCTGCGCTACGCCCCGAGTGCTCTACTAAGTCTACTCGATTTTAGGAGATCGTCAAGGCGCCCAGGAGAGGCGTTGATTGTCCCAGCCCGGCAGTGAGGGGCCGAGGTCGACGATTCGCCGCACGTTTTGCCCATCGATCTGCATCACGTAGATGGCCCAATTGCCGCCGCGATCGCTGACGAAGGCCAGGCTGCCGCCATCCGGCGACCAGGCGGGCATTCCCTCATTGGAGGGATCGGTGGTCAGTTGCTGCACGCCGCCCTCTGGATTCAACAGGAAGATGTCCCAACTGCCCGTGACGTTGGACATGTAAGCCATCAAGTTGCCATTTGGCGACCAACTGACAGCGGTATCGATCTCGCTGCCGGTGAGGCGCGTGCCCGGCGCGTCGTCGTCGGGGTTGTCCAGGATGATGCCGCATTTCTCTTCAGCATCGCAGCCCGTGTAGGCGAGCAGCCCGTTCGGCCCCCACGCGGGCGCCCATCCCGGCGCGAGCGGCTGCGGTTCCCCCCCGCCATGCGTGCTTGCCACGTAGATGGTCCATACGCCCTCGGCATTGGGCGCTGCATAGGCGATCCGCTGACTATCCGGCGAGAGTGTGGGCCACGTTTGCCCGGATGCCTGGAGTAATTGCAGCGGGACGCCTTCCTCCGGGAGCACCATGCTGACGCCATTACTCGTCCGATCCCGATAGGCCACGCGCCCCGTGCCGCGCTCCCACCATGGCTGACTAGCGTTTTCCGCCACGCGGAGGATGCGTCCGTCGGCATAGAGGGCGTAGAGATCATAGACGCCCGTGCCCGCGTTGTAGACGGGATAGGCGAGGCGGCCCATCGTGAAGCCCTTCACCGGTTCGGGCGTTGCTCCCACGGTGGTGGTCGTGACGCCGGCGCCGCTCACAGGCGTGGGCGTGGCGATGAGACAGCCCTGCGCGGCCTGCGCGCGCTTTTGATCGACCGCCGGATCGGCATAGAGGCGCAGCGCGTGTGCGTAATTCCTCTCGGCCGGGCACATCTCGCCCTGCTCCATCCAATAATCCGCGTAAGCCACGTAGGCTCGATAGAGCCGTTCGTAAACATCGCGATAGCCGGGGTTGGTACTGTAGAGCGCCTCGAACTTCGCGATGCACTGTTCCCAATCGACGCCCCAATAACCGAGCGCTTCCAGGTAGCGGGCGGCCAGGTTGCGCTGTTGAACGGCTTCCGCATCCAATGGGCGTAGCGCCACGGCCTGATCCAGGTAAAAGATGCCGGCCTCCAGTTGATCCTCTTCCAGAAGCTTCATACTCGCGCTGTAGAGGCTGGTGAAGAGCAACTCTTCTACCTGTTCTTGCTCATAGGTCGGATCCAAGGCGCGGAGTTGGGTCAACGTGCTGGCGGCGGCGGCCCACTCGTCCGCCTCGTAATCCGCCCGCGCCTGCTCGATGAGTTGCTCGGCCATGGATTGCGCGGCCTCCGAGGTGGGCGTGGGCTTGACTTCGAGGCGCGTGCGCGCCTCGCTGAGGCCCTGCTGCGCCAGGGCGTGATCCTCATCCAATTGCAGCACGTATTGGAATTCCGCCGCCGCGCGCTCGTAGCGTCCCTCGTTGAGCGCTGTCACGCCGGCGGTGTAGTGATCCTGTGTGATCTGTTCGCGCTTTTCGACGCGATCCTGCTCGCCATAGTACAGCCCGGCGTAAGCAGAAGCGACCAAAGTCGCAACAAAGATGAGTATACCCAACATCGCGAAGAGCAGATAGCGCCAAAAGGAGCGGCGTTTAGGGGGCGGGGGCGTTGTCGGCTGGGCGTCTTGGGCCTGCGATGTTGGCTGTGGCGATTGCGACGCCTTTGGCTCCTGGCGCGGCGCGGCGCTCTCGTTCTCAGGCGGCAACGTCATGCCGCAGTGGGAGCAGATTATGCTTCGCTGCGGCACCTCTTGTTCGCAATTGGGGCAACGTTTCATCAAGACCACGGCCTAATCCCAGCGGAATTCCTCTAAGGCCAGCCCGCCGATAAATTCACGTAAGATGGAATTTTCGGGTATCAGCGCGCTATCCGCCGGTCGGAACCATTGGAGGAAGGAGAGGAGGCGTTTGGCCTCGACCCATTGATAGGCGTCCTGATCAACCTGGAGCAGCAGCGGCTCCGCGTAGGGTTTCAGCGCCGCTAACTCGTAGACCAGGGCGGAGTTGAACATCACGTCGGCGTTCTCCTGGTAAGGGAAGATGTAATTCTTCTCGCCGCGCCGGACACTCTCCCAGCGGTGGAGTGTCTCTATCGCGTCGTAGCCCCGGGTGCGCGCGTCACGGATAATCCGGCGGATGAGGCGCGTATCGGTGGTCGGTACGCGCGTGTGCCGATCCAAGTTCAACTGCGTCAGCGCAGAGATGTAGACGCGATAGGTGCACGCCGGATCTAAGGCGTAGACCAGCCGAGGATTCAGGCCGTGGATACCCTCCACGATGATGACCTGATCGGATTCGAGTTGGACGATTTGCCCCGGCTCGCGCTTCCCGAAGTAGAAGTTGAACTTGGGCAATTGGACGCGCTCGCCGCGCAAGAGTGCCTGGAGCTGCTCGTTGAAGAGATCGAGATCCACAGCCTCCAGATGCTCGAAGTCGTACTCCCCGTTCTCATCGAGCGGCGTATCCTCGCGGTTGACGAAGTAGTTGTCCAACTCCAGCGCGTAGGGGCGGATGCCGTGGGCCAAAAGCTGCACGGCCAATCGCTTGGCGAAGGTCGTCTTGCCCGAAGAGGATGGGCCGGCGATCAGCACTATGCGGATGCCCCCGCGCCTGGCGATCTGGTGGGCGATGTTGGCGATGCGATGCTCGTGCAAGGCTTCGGAGACCAGGACGATCTTGCGCAGTTTGTTCTCCTCCAGCACCAAATTCAGATCGCCCACGTTCTCGACGCGCAGCAAACGCAGCCAGCCCCCGTATTCACGGAAGACACGGATCAAGTGGGGGTCTAACTTCGGTTCCAGAAGCTTCGTGGGTTTATGGCGGCGGGGAAATTGTAAAATAAAGCCGTTGCCCCAACTCAGCAGTTGGAAGTATCGCAGGTAACCGGTGGAGGGCACCATATAGCCGTGCAGATAGTCGCGCCGCCCCTTGAGGGTATAAATTTGGAGGTAATCTTTGTCTTTGGTCCGATTGCGGGTTTGAAAGACTGCGACTTTGTCCAGATCACCGCGCTCGCGGAATATCGCTTGAGCCTTCTCCAGAGGGACGCGCTCGCGCAGGATCGGTTCGTCCTCATCGACGAGACGGCGCATCTCGGCGCAGAGCGATTGAATTTCCTGGTCGGTCAACGGCTCCCGATTGCGCACTTCACAGAAATAGCCGCCGAACGTCAAGGAGTGGTCCACGTAGATCTCTATCTTAGGGAAGAGTCGCTTGGCCGCGACCAGCGTCAAAAAGATCATCGAGCGACGGTAGATGCGTCCGCCGTCCGAATGGGAGAGGTCGATGGGCCTGACGTCGCAATCCCGCTCGATGGGGTAGGTCAATTCGCGTAATTGGCCGTCGACCATCGCGGCGATCAAGGGCGCTTCATGATCCGGCAAAGCAACCTGGAAAAATTCCTCCAACGTCGCGCCGACCGGCCCGGAAAAAACGCGCCCGTCCGGCAGTGTGATTTGGACGGACGTACGCGCGGTTGCTGGTTTGATTTTTGGATGTTGTTCCATAAGTATCGATACCCTTTTACGTGATTATCACCTTGTTTGTAGTACGGCACGCTATGGATAGAATGAGGCGCCGATGTTCTCTTTCAGCTAATGGGTCTTTTGGATTTTGCCGGGCAACCCCCTCATTAGTCCTAAAAGTAGCCAAA
>CAZCAI010000141.1:0-12540 GCA_964496595.1 uncultured Anaerolineales bacterium | reverse complement strand
GCTACGCTGTTGAGCAACTTGGCCCAGATGAGTTTATCATCGGCGCGCCTTCAAGTCCCGATTTCTGGAGCGGAAGTGTCTCTGCCGGCGGGAACTACGGTTATTCTGGTTTCTACGATCTGAGCGGCAGCTTCGGAGCGGCTTTAGCACTCAGTGGCAATACGCTCGTGGTGGGCGCGCCCGACTGGGATGGCGATACCTTTACAGCGACGGGCGCTGCCAAAGTCTACACTTACACTTATAATGCGCTGGCCGAGTTCCCGGAGCCGCCCTATACCTGGACGACGCTGCCCCTCACGCTGACCAACCCGGTGCCCGCCGAGTCCGCCCGCTTCGGCGTGAGCGTGGACATTGCGGACAGCCAACAGCCGGGAGAGGATACCATCGTCATCGGCACAGACGCGGGCGCGGCCTACGTCTTCCGGCAGAACCAGGGCGGCGACGATGCCTGGGGACAGATCGCCACACTGACGTCTACCGGCGTCGTGAGCGGCGGGTTCGGCGCCGCGGTCGTCATCGCCGGCGACCGGATTGCCGTCGGCGCGCCGCTCACCGAGGTCGGCGGTAACGCCGGGCAGGGCGCGGTCTACCTCTTCCTGCGCGATTACGACCCGGCGAATCCCGGCGTGGCCGCGCCGGACAACTGGGGTCTGGCGGAAGTGATCACGCGCGCCGACGGCAGCGCGGGCGATCATTTCGGCGCGGCGCTTGCGCTATACGGCGACACGCTCGTCGTCGGCGCGCCGGACGCTGCCTCCTCGGGCCGCGCTTACGTCTACTACTTCGATCTCCTGGCAGTGGACGACAGCTACACGACGGACGAGGACGTCGTGCTGGACGTGGCCGCGCCGGGTGTGTTCGACAACGACATCGCCGGCACGCGCACGACGCTGACGGTCACGGTCGAGACCGCGCCCGGCCACGGAACGCTGCTCCTGAAATCCGACGGCGCCTTCGTCTACACGCCCACGGCCAACTATCACGGGCCGGACAGCTTCGCCTATCGCGTCACGAATGATTTTTCTACCTCAAACATCGCCGCCGTGACGCTCACCGTCCAATCGGTCGCGGACGCCCCTTACGCCAACGACGTGGTGACGAGCACGCCCTCCGGCTTCCCGCTGCGGATCACGCCGTATCCGCTGTACGCCGGCGACGGTGACGGCGACCCCTTGACCGTGACCGGCGTGGGCACGCCGGACAACGGCACGGCCACGACCGACGAGCAGGTCATCACCTACACATCGCAAGCGCTCTTCATCGGCACGAACGCCTTCACGTACACCGTGAGCGATCCGGGCGGCTTGCAGGCCACGGCCCGCATCACGGTCACCGTGACCGGAGCGAACGACCCGCCGCTCGCCGTCGATGACGAGGTCACGACGGACGAGGACACGCCGCTCACGATTGATGTGTTGAGTAACGACAGTGACCCCAACAGCCAGCCGATCACGCTGATCGCCTGGGGCACGCCGCTTCTGGGCCAGGTCGCCAAACTGGGAACCGCGCTGCGCTACACACCCACCGCCGACCTGAACGGCACGGATACCTTCACCTATACGATCAGCGACAGCGTATTGACGGCGACGGCGACCGTTACCGTTGTGGTGAACGCCGTCAACGACCTCCCCACGCTCAATGCCATCGGCGACCTCATCTTGGACGAGGATGCGGGGTCGCAAACCGTCAACCTGACCGGCATCGGAACCGGCGCGGTCAATGAGGCGCAAACGCTGACCGTCACGGCTACGTCATCGAACCCGGCGCTGATCCCGCACCCGACCATCGCCTACACCAGCCCGGAGACGACCGGCACGGCATCCTTCACGCCGCTGGCCGATCAATGGGGCGCCGCGATGATTAGCGTCACGGTGAGCGACGGCATCTCGACGACGGTGCGCGCGTTCCAGGTGACGGTGAACGCGATTAACGATCTACCGACGCTGGACGCCATAAACGGCCTCATCCTGGATGAGGACGCCGGCCCGCAAACCGTCAACCTGACCGGCATCGGCAGCGGCGCGGATAACGAAGCGCAAACGCTGACCGTCACGGCTGAATGTTCGAACCTGACGCTGATCCCGCAACCGGCTGTCGCCTACACCAGCCCGCAGACGAGCGGGGTACTGTCCTTCACACCGGCAGACGACCAATGGGGCGTAGCGACGATCACGGTCACGGTGAGCGACGGCATTTCAACAACGGCGCGCGCGTTCCAGGTGACGGTCAACGCGGTCAACGACGCGCCCACGGCCACGGACATCTCTGTGGCGACCCTGGAGGACACGCCGGTGGACATCGCGCCTTTCCCGGACCACGCGAGCGACGTAGACGACCCGTTTCTGTCGGTGGCGAGCCTGGGAACACCGGCCCATGGCACGGCGACGACCAACGGCATCACCATCACCTATACGCCGACGCTCGACTTCAACGGCACGGACGCCTTCACGTACACGGTGGCCGATCAAGGCGGCCTCCAGGCCACGGCCCGCATCACGGTCTCCGTCGGCAGCGTGAACGACCCGCCGGTCGCCGTGGATGACGCGGCCACGACCGGTGAGGACACGCCTGTTACGATTGCGGTGCTGAGCAACGACAGCGACCCAGAAGGACAACCGCTGTCCATCGTCGCCGTCGGGGTTCCGGCGCTGGGCCAGGCGACCATCGCGGGCGACGCCGTGCAGTACGTCCCCACACTCAACCTGCACGGCAGCGATAGCTTCACCTATACCATCAGCGACGGGGCGTTATCGGCTACTGCGACCGTCGCGGTCACGATCAACCCGGTCAACGACGCGCCGGCGCTGGACGCCATCCCCGACCGCGCCATCGACGAGGACGCCGGCGAGCAAACGGTGAACCTGACCGGCATCAGCAGCGGGGCGGCGAATGAGGCGCAAACCCTGATCATCACCACGCAGTCGTCGAACGTGGCGCTGATCCCGCACCCCACGGTCGCCTACACCAGCCCCGATGCGACCGGCGCGCTGTATTTCACGCCGGCTGACGACGGCTGGGGCAGCGCGACGATTAATGTCACGGTCAGCGACGGGCTTTCGACAACGGTGCGCGCGTTCCTGGTCACGGTCGACCCGGTCAACGACGCGCCGACCGCCGGCGACATCGCGCTCATCACGGACGAGGATGAGCCGGTGCAGGTTGCGCCCTTCCCGGACTATGCGAATGACGTGGACGACGTTATCGTGACGGTGAGCAGCCTGGGCAGTCCCTCGCTCGGCACGGCCACGACGGACGGTGCGACGATCTTCTACACGCCGACGCTCAACCTCTTCGGGACGGACGTGTTCACCTACACCGTCAGCGATCCCGGCGGCTTGAGCGCCACGGCGCGCATCACGATCACAATCAACAGCGTCGATGACCCGCCGTCGGCGGTGGATGACGCGGTTACGACGGACGAGGACACGCCGGTCACGATCGACGTGCCGGCGAACGACAGCGACGCCGAAGGGCAGCCGCTCACGCTGGTCGCGGTGGGGACGCCGAGCCTGGGCCAGGTCGCGATTATGGGCGCGCTGCTGCGCTACACGCCGACGCTCAACCTCTTCGGGACGGATACCTTCACCTACAGCGTCAGCGACGGCGGGTTGCAGGCCACGGCCACTGTCGTCGTGACCGTGAACTCGGTGGATGACCCGCCGACGCTCGATCCCGTCGCCGATGTCACCGTGGAGGAGGACTGCGGCACGCAAACCATCGTCCTGACCGGCGTCAGCAATGGCGCGCCGAATGAAAACGACGGCTTCGCGCTGTCCGCTTCGTCTTCGCGGACGGGCGTGATCCCCAATCCCACCATCGCCTACACCCATCCGGAGTCAACGGCCTTGTTGCACTTCACGCCGGTTGACAATGCGAACGGAACGGTGGAGATCACGGTGCGCGCTTACACGACCAATCCGTCGGCGCTGGTGGAACGCTCGTTCCTGATCACGGTCACTGCGGTCAACGACCCGCCGACCTTCGATCCCATCCCCGATATGTTCATTGATGAGAATTCGGGCGAGCACACCGTCACCATCACCGGCATCAGCGGCGGCGGCAGCGACGAAGCCGCGCCGTGGCTGCAAGTCCGCTCATCGGACACGGCGTTGATCCCGCACCCGCGCCTCTCATACTCGTTCCCGCCGACGGCCCGCATCTACTTAACGCCGGCGCTCAACCGGTCGGGCGTGGTCACGATCACCGTCACGGCGGGCGATCCTGAAGGCTTGACCTTCGTGCGCACATTCCAGGTGACGGTCGTCCCGGTCGACGATCCGCCGACGCTGAACGCCATACCGGACTTCGAGATGGGGCAGGATGCGTCGCCGCAGATCGTCAACTTGAGCGGCATCAGCAGCGGTGTGGGCGATCAGGGCCAGACGGTGACCGTCACGGCGCAGTCGTCGAACCCGGCGCTGCTCCCGCACCCGGACGTCCTCTACACCAACCCGCAGACGACCGGGCAACTCCGCCTGACGCCGGCGGCGGGCCAGACCGGCTCCGCCACCGTCTCGGTCTCCGTCTCCGATGGCGTCACGCAAACCACCCGCGCCTTCCAGGTGACGGTCTGGCCGCTCGTCGGGCCGTTCGCTTACGCGGCGCTGGGTGACAAAGATTTGCTCGTGCTGGATATGGGCCAACCCGCCGGCCCGCGCCGCATCAGCGGGGTGACGCTGCCGGGCGAGGCCAACGACATCGTGGTGCGCGGCGCGCAAGCCTTCGTCGCCGCCGGATCGGCGGGTTTGCTGATCCTCGACCTCACCACGCCGTCCAACCCGCAGGTGTTGGGCAGTCTGGATACCGACGGCTATGCGACAGGCGTCGCCGTCACCGGCACGCTGGTCTACGTCGCCGACGGCTATGCCGGCGTCCGGCTGGTCAACATCGCGGACGTCGCCAACCCGCTGCCGCACGCGACGTACAACACGCCCGGTTACGCCGGCAAGGTCGAAGCGATGGATCGTTACCTCGTGGTGGCCGATGGCAGCGGCGGCCTGCGCGTGTTGGACACGCTCACCCTGGGCGGGCAGGCGACGGTTTGCGATCTGTCCGGCAACTGCACGACGGTTGAGCCGGTCATCGTCGGCGCGCCGCTCGGTGGGGTACACTCCGCGATCAACGCGGAATCCGGCCTGAGCGTCTCGATTCTGGACGCGCCGCCGGTGTTGAACAGCCTCGACCCGCTGACCATCACAGGGGAAGTCGTCGCGGAAATGGCGTCGTTGCAAGCCCTGACCGTGACGGTGGACGGCAGCCTACTCTACACCGCCACCTGGGCGCAGGACGAAGTCACCCGCACGCTCTGGAGCGCCGTGTGGGAACCGTCCGCGTTGGCCGACGGGCCATACACGCTGCAAGCGGCCGTCACAGACTGGGCCGGCGGCGTGGCGAGCACGACGCTGCCGGTCATCGTGGATACGCTCGCGCCTGAACTCAGCATCACCGCGCTGATCACGAGCGCCAACTTCCACGCGCCGGGCATGCTCGACCTGACTGGCCTCATCACCGATGCGGGCGGCATCAAGAGCCTGGAAGTCACGGTACTTGGGGAGACGTTGCCGGGGGCGGTCGCCGAAGGCGTCTGGCGCGCCGCCTGGTCTCTGGGTGGGCGCGCGCTGTTCGATGGCGACGCGCTCACCGTCACCGCCGAAGCGCTGGACGTCGGCGGGCACACGACGCGCGTGACGGGTACGGTGGTGGTCGACCTGCTGCCGCCCGCGCCCGTTGATCTGACGCTGACGAGCGCCGGGGCGGTTATCACGCCTGGCCTGACGCTGCGCAGCCTCTCGCCCACGCTGGAACTGGCGTGGACGGAAAGTCATGACGGCAGCGGCTTGGCAATGTATCGCGTCGAATGGACGGCGGCCGTCACGTCCACGCAGCGCACCGTCAGCGGGACTTACGATCTTGACCGCACGGCCATTTTCACGCCCGCCGAGGGCGAACAGGTGTGGGCGCGCGTCGCCGCCGAAGACATCTACGGGCAACAGAGTTGGCAGTCCGGCGGCCCGTTCTACGTGGACGCCCCCACCACGCCCGACTACACGTTCATCGAACCGGGCGCACAGCCCTATCGCGGGTGGATGGAGAGCGGGTGCTCGTTAGTCGGCGTGGACCGGCGCTTGAGCCGCCGGGCGTCGCCGGGCGCCGCCCTCAGCGCGGAACAGGCGCTCTACACCTCGTGGGACACCGAGGCGCTGCGCCTGACGTGGACGGGCGCGGACTGGCAAGGCGACGGCGACCTCTTCATCTACCTCGACACGCGGGACGGCGGAACCTCCACGCTCTTCAATCCCTACGCAGCGCCGGCCCCGACGATCCACCTGCCGGGCGTCACCCCCACCTCGACCGCCGGCGCGATGGCGGCGGATTATCTGGTGTGGGTGCGCGACAATACGACCGCGCTGCTGATGGAATGGCAGGGCGAGTATTGGGACTGGGTGATGACGCTGGATGGGTCACAGTATCGCTTCCAGCCACGGGGACGCGATGTGGCAATCGCGACGACGGATTTGCGCTTGCCGTTTACGCTGCTCGGTATCAACGACCCGGCGAACGCGGCGTTGGAGATGCTCGCGCTGGCGAGCGAGGAGAACGCGCTGCGCCTGTGGGCCACGCTGCCCGCCGCCAACCCGGTCAACAGCGCCCGCGTGGCGGACGTCCACGTCGAGGGGGAGTTCGCCTTGAGCCGGGCTTACACCTGGCCGCAGCTCTCCGGCGGCGTCTGCCCCAACGGCAGCGACGGCCTCTCGGCCGCCGGCTACCCCGACACGGACGTGCAGGTGCATCTGGCCGTCGAGCCGGCCGGGGTCGTGTACAGCTTTATGAATGACGATCTCTCCGGCCTGTGGGCCACACTGTTGCAGGGCGAGACGCCCGACGTCAGCTCGCAGTTGCGCTGGCTGAGCGCCGATCATCCGCGCGTGGGCGCCAACCAGCCGTTGACCTACACGCTGACCTACCGCAACCTGGGAACAGAGACGGCGCGCGGCGTGTGGGTAGACGTGCAAGCCTACTACACCTTGCGTCTAAACGGCGGAACGCACCGGACGCTGCCGCTGGGCGATCTGGCGCCGGGTCAGGAAGGGCAGGTCGCTTTCGTGGGAACCATCGACCTGGCGGCCAGCGACCTTTCGTGGGCGGGCGTGCTGGCGCGGGTGTACGACGAGCAGCACGCGCCAGACGGTGAGCCGCTGGAGCGCATCTGGGCCGACCATCAGGTGGATCGCAGCGGGCCGCAATTCCTGGGCATCCAGCAGCCGGCGTACATCCTGCGGGCGGGAAGCAACACCCTGCGCGGCTACGTCTACGACGAATCGCCCGTGCCGGAGGTGACGCTCGACGTGCAGGGCGGCGGCAGCGTGACCTGCGCGGATAACGCGCCTTCCGATGGCGCGTGGGCCTGCGCGCTCGACGCAACGGGCGCCGCCGATGGCGACATCCTGAACGTGACGTTGCGCGCCACCGATAGCTTCGGCCAGTCCGGCACGACGGGCGCGCCGCAAGCCTTCGTGGTGGACACCATCCCGCCCACTGTGAGCTTCGACACGGCCCTGTCGCAGGCCATACCAGGCAGCCTGGTCAAGGGGAACTCTGTCCGGCTGAACGGGCAAGCGGTCGATAACCACGGCCTGAGCCACGTGGAAGCGTGCATAGCTGGCGTGCCAGCGGCTGGCATGCCAGCCGCTGGCGCATGCACGGTACTCGGCCGGCCCAACGCGGCGACGCCGAGCCGGTACGTGGTCGACGACGCCCCCACCGATCCTATCAGTCTAACCGACACCTGTGTGGTGCGCACGTTCACCGTGACCGAAAGCTTCACGCTCGGTTCGGTGCAGGTGGGCTTCAGCGCCGCGCATCCCCACCGCGACGATCTGCGTGTCGAACTCGCGTCGCCGGGCGGCGTGAGCGTCCTACTGCTGGCCGATGACGGCGTGTCGGGCACGGACGCGCGTCACTACAACGTGCTTTTGGATGATGCAGCGGCGGGCGCCTACAGCAACGGCGGCGACGACGCGCCATCCGATGGCGTCCCGACCGGCGGCCTGTTCGCCCGTCCGGCGCGCCCGGCCGAGCCGCTGCGCGCGCTAGTAGGCCAACCGGCGCAGGGCGAGTGGACGCTGACGGTCTGCGACACGAACCCGGCGGCGGACGACGGCGCCTACCGGCGCAGCCGGTTGGTGCTCACCGCCCAGGCCGGGGAGGGTATCCCGCTCGCCGGGGATTGGTCGTATACGCTGTCCGGCCCAGATCGAGCGGACGGGCTGGCGCGCGCGGTTTCGCTCTACGGGGTGGACTTCGCGGGCAACCGCTCCGAGGCGCTGACCGCGAGCTACATCCTGGACAACGTCGCGCCCAGACTCGCCGTTACCGGCCTCGTGGATACGGCGCTCTACACCACGAGCCTGACCGTGCTTACCGGGACCGTCACCGACGGCGGGGCGGTCGCCGGCGTCTCGGTGCTGGTCGAGAGCGATGGCGTGGTCTACCGCGAGCCGGCCGTACTGGAAGGCGACACGTGGCGCTATACGTTGCGTCCCACGACGCCGGGCCTCTACACCCTCCGGGTCAGCGCCTACGACGCCGCCGGGAACGTGGCGAACAGCGGCCCGTTCGAGGTGGAACTGACACTGACCATGCGATCCATCTATTTACCGCTGGTGTCGCGGGGGGATTCCCCAAATGATTAGGGGTGAGGAGGAAATAACTTTTCCATGGCTCATATAGGAAATCGGGTGAAATCATCCCCCGTTCACCCCGCGGGTTAATTTGGTCACAGAGTATCATTGAGAAGGCGCAGAGAAGCACGGAGAAACGACTTTCTCTGTGTCGCCCTGTGAGAAGCTCCGTGAAACTCTGTGGTAAAAAACAGGTTATTTTAGGTGAGTCTCGGATTGCTTCCGAGAAAGGTTTGTTGACCCCAGCGCCGATTCGCTCATTCGCTCATTCCGTATAGGATAAAGGCATGCGATGCTCAACCTACCGAATCGCCGCTCTGCTCGCGCTGGGCGCGACGTTGGCGACGCGCTTGCTCTGGTTGCGCCAGACCTCGCCGCCGCCCATCGGCCCGGTCGATGCGGAGGGCTTTCATCTCCTGGCGATGAATATGCTGGCCGGGCGCGGATTCGCCATCGGGTGGACGCCGCCCTTCTGCGCGACTGCGATTCGGCCCCCGCTGTACCCCCTCTTTTTGATGCTCGTCTATCTGGTGCTGGGCGCATCCCCCGCGCACGCGGTGCTGATGCAGGTGCTGTTGTCCGTGATCACAACAGCGCTCGTCATCCGCCTGGGCCGCGAGGTGGGCGGCGCGCGCGCCGGCGTGCTGGCCGGCTGGCTCTACGTCCTCAACGGAACGACCCAGCGTTATCTCGGCTATCTCCTGGCAGAAAATCTTCTCCTCCCGCTGATGACCGCCGCGCTCTGGGCCTCCGTCCGCAGCCTCAGACGTCCCGGCCGGCGACCAAACTTCCTCGCGGGCGCGCTCTGGGGCCTGGCCCTCCTCACCAAACCGAACGTCCAATATTTGGCCGTGCTCATTGGCGGCCTTATCTCCATTCGGATCGTCGTCACTCGACGCTCTGCTGTGGCTCGGCCAAATTTACGCATTACGAAATACGCAATACGAGTTCTTCCCTTCTGGCTCGCGCTGCTTCTGGTTCTCTGCCCGTGGCTCGCGCGTAATCGCCTCGTGATGGGTCGCTGGATGCTCTCCGACGCCTTCGAGGAGAATCTCGCGCGGGTCAGCGCCGTCGCGACGCTGGCCGAGGTCGCGCAGGTGACGGCGGCGCCGTGGACGCCGACGTGGGAGTTTATCTACGATATGCTGGAGTTGCACGCTGCCATCCGCTACGATTGGGACGTCGCCGAGACCGCTGGCGGCGATAATGAGGGGTGCGAGGCGCGCACTGCGCGCCATCAGCAGCTCGCGGCGCTGGCGCAGGAGGTGCTTGCGCAACATCCCCGCGCGTGGATTACGGCCCATTTGCGCGGGGTCGGGCGGAGCTTGCTGGATGTGGGGCATCGTCACTGGTATCGCACGCTCTGCGGGCGGGCGTGGGCTACGACGGGCGCCGTCCCTGACATCTGGGCGCGGATGGGCTGGTCGTTGGAGCGCGGCGCGTTCGGGGATGCGATCATGGCGCTGGTGCGCGAGCGGATCGTGCGTCCGCCGTGGCCGGCGGCCCTGCTCTGGTGGGCGTTGCTGAGCGGGCGACTCCTGGTCTGGGCCTTGAGCCTGCGAGGGCTGGCGCGCCTGCGATCCACGCCGAACATCGCGCTTCTGCTGGGGATGACCGTCGCCTACGTCATCGCGCTCCCCGGCCCGATTGCTTACGACCGCTTCTATATGCCCGCCATCCCGGCGGTGGTGGTGTTGATGGCGCAAAAAAAGACCTGACAGGTTTCGGAAACCTGTCAGGTCTGTGTAATAGGTGTCTGCGAATTATGCCGGCTCCGGGCGGCGCATCCGCTCGGCCTCGGCGTCGAAGAGCTGCTCGCGGATGTTCAGGTTGCTGGCGTGCAGTTTGAGCGATAGCTCGGCGGCCATCCGGCGCATGATGCGGAAGCCGATCTCCGGGTAATCACTGCACAGCTTGAGCAGCCGATCCCGTGGGATACGCAAAAGTTGCGCGTTGGTCTTGCAGCGAACGGATGCAGTGCGCTTCGCCTTTTCGACGAGGATGACCTCACCGAAGGTACTGATCGCCTCCAACTCCGCAACCGGCAAGATGGCCTCCTCTGCCGAATCCGGCTCTAGGATGATCTCGACCTCGCCCTCCGCGAGGATATAGAGCGCATCACCGAGGTCGTCTTGGTGAAAGATGTACTCACCATTCAAGAAGTTAGATTCCTCACAGACGCGCAGTACCAAATCCAGATGGATCTCGTTCAGATCGCGGAAAAGATCCGATTGTCGCAATATCCGTTTACTTTCCCGTAAATGCACCAGTTACCTCCTGCTGCCTGCTAAAATTGCAACCACTCTAAATCCCCAGTCCGGGTGTTTAAGATTGCGCACGTCGCCGCGCGCCAGCGGGACTGCCCCAGCGCGCCGGGGTTGATGAGGCGCGCGCCGGTCTCTTTGATTTTCTTATCCAGGGGGATATGGGTGTGGCCGTGGATGATGTAGTCATAGCGCGGGTCATGCATTATCGTGTCGAGTTGCCGCCATATATCGCCGTGGAGCAGCGCGATCCGTGTCCCGTTGAGTGTCAACTCGTGCTGCATCCGCATCCGCCCTGGGCCGAACATCTCCTTGACCAATTCACGCAAGGCCGGGTCGCGATCCATATTGCCCTGTGCGATCCACAGATCGAACGGCGCGAAGAGCTGGAGCGTCGCCGCGTTGGTCACATCCCCCGCGTGCAACACCGTCGTAACCCCTCGATCTTGAAAGATCTGTAAAGCTGCTTTGACCTTTTGCTGATCGTTGTGTGTATCCGATAATAATCCTAAGTACATTGAATTGAATTTCCAGGCGGTGGGGATAATTCGCCCTACACCTCGCGCACATCCACCACGTGGACTTCCAGGGATTCCATAATCTCGACTAACTTATCTTCTTCCATGCCACAGACCTTGATCATCAGCGCCCCTTCGGTGCGCTGGCGGCTGGCGAAGGTTCCCAGCGCGACGATGTCGCCGCCGTGCTCCGATATCGCGCCGGTCAGGCTGCTCAACATGCCCGGCTTGTTCGTCACATGCAACGTGAGCCGGATGCCCTCCTCGCGCCCCCCCAGTATCTCGATGAAAGTCTTGAAGACATCGGTCTCCGTGATGATCCCGACCAGCTCGTCGCCATCCATCACCGGCAGCCCGCCGATTTGATTATCCGCCATCAGGCAGGCCGCGTCCTCGATAGCCTCATCCTGCTGCACCGTGATCACATCTTTGCTCATCACGTCCGCAAGCGACAGCTTAGAAAGAAGATAGCCGATCTCATAGACGCTGAGGCTCGTCGCGGGCGAGGGCGAAGCGTAGAGCAGGTCTTTCTCAGAGACAATCCCCACCAACTTCCCGCGTTTATCGACCACGGGCAAGCGCCGGATCTTGTTTTCATGCATGAGACTGAGCGCCTCGTCAACTGCCATCTTTGTGGTGGTCGTAATCAAGTCTGAGGTCATACGATCTTTGACTAACATAATGGTTTCTCCTCGCAAGAATGCTTAGCTTGTCTGTACTAGTTTAACGATGTGGAAATTTAACTAATTATGGCACAGGTCAGGAGTTTGGCAACTGAGCGCCTTTCTGGCGGATCACGGCACACGATAGACCCTGAAAATCTGCTCCGCCACCGAAAGGACACAAAAAAGCGGGATGGTGTGAAAAAGCCATCCCGCTCATTTGCGTCAAATCCGAATCTACAGCAGGCCAGCTAAGGAGCGAGAAGTAAATAACTTACCCGTTTTCACGGCTCCATGTAGCTCTCCAAATGGGAAAGTTATTTCCTCCTTAGCCCTAAGCGCTTGGCCCCCTTGACGGTGTTGCTCAGCAACATCGCGATGGTCATCGGGCCGACGCCGCCGGGTACGGGGGTGA
>CAZCAI010000140.1:0-12792 GCA_964496595.1 uncultured Anaerolineales bacterium | reverse complement strand
CCCTCGATGTAGAGGCCGCCATCCTCGATGATCCCGCCGAAGGGCGTGGGTTGGGTAATCAGATAACGACAGTTGCGAAACAGGATTTTGTTCATAATCATTCCTCGTGTGGGTTATGTATGATGGACTATCGAGGGTATTGTACTGTGAAGTCCCCGAATAGGCAATCACAAGAAATCCATACACCCCCCCATCCGGCGGCTTACCATCCACCTGGCGGGCTTGATTTTGTAAGATTAGGGGCATCCGGTGTATAATTGAAAAAGAGGCAGGTAAATGAGTTTCTCTAATAAATGGTCTGTCGGTAGGTGAAAGGAGCAACGTATGAGTCTCAAAACATATACAATCGAGTTGCCGGAATCGGCTTTCTCGGCCTTGCGCAAGTCCCCGGCGGAGTTTGTCCAGGAAATGAAGTATGCCGCCGTGGTCAAATGGTACGAGGCTGGTATGATAAGCCAAGATAAAGCCGCCGAAATCGCGGGACTTTCCAGATACGCTTTCCTAAACTTGCTATCCCGGTACGAAGTGTCGGCCATTCAATACACGCCCGATCTGTTGGAGGAGGAATTGCGCCATGCCCGTGGAGAAGATTGTTCTCAACGCCTCGCCCCTGATTCTGCTCTGTAACAGCGAGTTGGCTTTTATCTTGCCGGAGTTATTCTCTGATATTGTGATCCCGGAAGCGGTCTGGTTGGAGATTTTTGCAGGGCCGCACTTCGATCAAGCTGCTCGAATGTTACCGGAGTTGTCCTGGGTTAGCAAAGAAGAGATTCGTCCGATGCCGGCTGTGATGCGCTGGGACTTGGGAGCAGGCGAAACGGAAGTAATTAGTTTTGCACTAAAACATCGCGGTTACACCCCTGTCTTGGATGATATGCTAGCCAAGAAATGCGCAAGGTCTTTGGGCCTTCAGACAATGGGAAGCGGGACAATTTTAATCCTGGCGAAGGAGCACGGGCTGATTGCTTCGGTTGAACAATCCCTGCGCAAATTACAGAATGCCGGCTTATGGATTTCCGAATCGGTTATTCAGATGTTAAAACGCAAGGCTGAGGAATGATTTTGAGAGGTTATAACGATGACCTTGCAAAGGTTGTGGCGAGAAAATATCTCTAGAGGTGATGCCACGTGCTGTCACCCACCTATCCCACACAATCAGAAAAAGAGAGGTTATGATGAAATTCGGTTACTTTGACGATGCCAATCGCGAATATGTGATCACCCGCCCGGATACGCCCCAATCGTGGAGCAATTACCTGGGTACAACGGAATACGGCGCGCTCATCACCAACAACGCGGGCGGCTACGGCTTTTACAAATCCGGCGCCCAGGGCCGATTTCTGCGGCTCCGCTTCAACAGCGTCCCCATGGATCAGCCGGGACGTTACTTTTACATCCGCGATCAGGCAAGCGGCGACTATTGGTCGGCCTCGTGGCAGCCGGTGGGCAAGCCGCTCTTAATCTACGATTCGATTTGCCGTCACGGCACGGGCTACACCATCATCGAATCAAAATACGCCGGTATTCGCTCCCAAGCCACCTATTACGTCCCCCTGGGCGAGACTTTTGAATATTGGCGCTTGAAGCTGGTCAATGAGAGCGACCGCCCCCGGACGCTGGCGGTCTTCTCGTTCTGCGAATTCACCAACAACTGGGATACCAGGCAGGACACGGTCAACTTGCAGTACTCCTTGTTCATCGTTAAGGGCCAGCGCCTCGACAACGGCCTGCTGCGCATCGCCATTCACGATAATCTCATTGAGCAGGCGAACGCCCCTCAGGGCGCGAACGACGCTGAGAGCGCCATCGCGGAGGGCGACCTCCCTCAATGCTCCTGGATGGGCCTGGTCGGCGCGCCCGTCACCGGCTACGAGACCAGCCGTGAGGCCTTCCTGGGGACGTATGGCGGATACGATCATCCCCACGCGGTCGAGATCGGGCGCTGCTCCGATAGCGACGCCTACGGCGATAACGCCTGCGGCACCTTGCAGGCCGAACTCACCCTGCAACCGGGCGAGAGCCGCGAGGTGATGATCCTGCTGGGCATCGGCGACGCGCGCACGACCGGCGTCGAGACGATGGAGACGTTCGGCTCCTTCGAGCGGGCGGATATCGAATTTGAAAAGCTGAAGCAGAGCTGGCACGCCAAACTGGGCCAGATGGTCGTCGATACCCCCGACGAAGAACTTAATCATAGCGTGAATGTGTGGGGCCTCTACAACTGCCTGATCACCTACAACTGGTCGCGAGCGGCCAGCCTGGTCTACAACGGCGAGCGCGACGGGCTGGGGTATCGCGACTCGGTACAGGACGTTCTGGGCGTGCTCACCGCCATCCCAGAGGAGGCGCGGCAACGCCTGGAGCTGATGCTCACGGGGCAGGTCCAGAACGGCGGCGCGATCCCCGTCATCAAGCCCTTCGATCATCATCCTGGCGAGGAGCAAGCGCCCGCGCCGGAGGAGTTCCGCTCGGACGATTGCCTGTGGTTCTTCAACGCGGCGCCGGCCTACGTCAACGAAACCGGCGATATCGATTTCTACCACAAAGTGCTGCCCTACGCTGACGAGGGCGAGGACACGGTCTTCGATCACCTGCGCCGCGCCTTGGAATTCAACCTGGAGCGCACGGGCCGAAACGGCCTCCCCTGCGGATTGCTGGCGGACTGGAACGACTGTCTGAAGCTGGGATTCAACGGCGAGAGCCTCTTCGTGGCCTTCCAGGTCTATCTCGGCTTGAAGACGCTGGCCGAGATTGCCGAACAGATCGACCGGCCGGCGGACAAAGCCTGGGCCGAAGCTCAGATGGAGCCTCTCCTGGAGAACATCCAGGCCTCCACCTGGGACGGCGACTGGTTCATCTGGGCCATCGCCGAGGATGGCACCGTGTACGGCACTCAGGATTTCGAGGAGGGCCAGGTCTACCTGAACACGCAGGTCTGGGCCGTGATCAGCGGCGCGGCGACCGAGGAACAGGCGCAACGCTGCATGCAGACGGTGAACGAACGCCTGGCGACAGACTACGGGCTGATGCTCTGCGCGCCGCCCTTCGTCAAAACCTCGGTCGAGGTGATGCGCTCGGTGGTCTTCAATCCCGGCATCAAGGAAAACGCCGGCATCTTCAATCACACCCAGGGGTGGGGCATGATGGCGGAATGCATGCTCGGCCACGGCGATCGCGCCTACGACTATCTGCGCGCCGCCATGCCCGCCGCCTACAACACCCGCGCCGAGATCCGCCAGAGCGAGCCGTACGTCCAGGGGCAAACGACCTACTCGCGCTTCTCCCCCCGGGAAGGCAACACGCGCACCTCGTGGCTGACCGGCGCGGCGGCCTGGTTCTACTTCAGCGCTACGCACTACATCTTAGGCATCCGCCCCGAGTTGAATGGCTTGCGCATCGATCCCTGCATCCCCTCCGCGTGGGATGGTTTTTCCGTCAAGCGCGTCTTCAGGGGCAAGACGCTGGAAATCCAGGTACATAATCCCAACCACGCGCAGCGCGGCGTCGAGAAGATGACGCTCAACGGGGAAGAAATCAAGGGGAACCTCGTTCCTATCGATAGAATGCAATCCACCAACCGCGTGGAGGTCTGGCTGGGGTAGTAGAGACGCAAAATCTTGCGTCTCTGCCTAGGGGATATTTTATCCAACTGTGGTTAGGCCCGAAGGGTTTTCGAAACACCCTTCGGGCCTCTAATTTTATCCAATCACCGCCTCGACATGCACCTCTCGGGCGCCCTCTTCCGGCAGCGGGACGATATTACCCTTGACGGGTTCGCCATCCACAATGAGCGCCACATCGTTGCCCGGCCCCTCGCGATTCACAGTGATATGATACGTCACGCCGCGAAAGACGCGCGTGGCGGTGAAGCCCTCCCAATCCGCCGGAATGACGGGCGCGACGCGCAGCCCCGCGTCAGCGATCTGCGGATCGCTTGATCTGCGATGGGTCGGGCGGATGCCCAAGATCCACTGGGTGATGGCGACGAAGTTCCACGCCGCCGTGCCCGTGAGCCACGAGTTCTTCGCCTCGCCGAAGCTGGGCGCGTCCTTGCCGGCGATCATCTGCGCGTAGACGTACGGCTCGCAGCGGTGCTGCTCGCTGATGGCCTCGCGCGCGGAGGGGCAGATGCGCGTGTAGTAGTCGAAGGCGCGGTCGGCGCGACCCACCTGCGCCTCCGCGATGATGATCCACGGGTTGGCGTGGCAGAAGATGCCCGCGTTCTCCTTGTAGCCCGGCGGATAGGTGCTGATCTCGCCCAACTCGACGTGGTAGCGCGTGTAGGCCGGCTGGTGCAGCACGATGCCGTGCTTGGTGGCGAGGCGCTCGTGGACGGCGTCCAGCGCCTGCGCCGCGCGCCCATCCGCCTGACCGATCCCGGCCATCACGCACATCCCTTGCGGCTCGATGAAGATCTGCCCCTCGTCGTTGGCCTGCGAGCCGACCTTCTCGCCGAAATCGTCGTAGGCGCGCAGGAACCACCCGCCATCCCAGCCGTGCGCCTCGACCGCCGCCGTCATCTCGCGGGCCGCGTCCACCAGCCACGCCTCATCTGGGGGCGCGTTGTGGTGATGGGCGATAGCAGCCAGCGCCTCGGCGGCCAGCACAAATTGCCCCGCGATGAAGAGCGACTCCGCCGTCTCGCCATCGCGGCTCTGCAACAACTGGAATGATTCGCCCGGCTCCTCGGAGAAGGTGTTGAGGTTGAGGCAGTCGTTCCAGTCGGCGTGGCCGATGAGGGGCAGGTCGTGCGGGCCGAGGTTGTTCAGCGTGTAGCGCGCGGCCCGGATCAGGTGCTCGTAGAAGGGCGTCTCGCTGCCCGGCTCGTTCTCGTAGGGCACGGGTTCGTCTAAGAGCGAAAAATCCCCCGTCTCCTCCAGATAGGCCGCCGCCGCCAAGATCAGCCACAGCGGATCGTCGTTGAAGCCGCTGCCGACGGCGTCATTGCCGCGCCTGGTGAGCGGCTGGTATTGATGATACGCGCCGCCATCGGCCAACTGCGTCGCGGCCAGATCCAAGAGGCGCTCGCGGGCGCGCTCCGGGATGATGTGGACGAAGCCCAGGATGTCCTGGTTCGAGTCGCGGAAGCCCATCCCCCGCCCGACGCCCGACTCAAAGTAGGAGGCGGAGCGCGAGAGGTTGAAGGTGACCATGCACTGGTAGGTGTTCCAGATATTGACCATGCGATTCACGTGCTCGCTGGGCGTCTCCACGTGGAAGCGGGCCAGCAGCGCGTCCCAATGCTCGCCCAGCGCCTCGAAGGCCGCATCCACGGCGGCGGGATCGCGATACCGCTCGATGATGGGCTGCACGCCCTGCTTGTTGATGCGCTGCGAATCGGGCGGATCGAACTTTGCCCCTTGCCCCTTGCCTCCTGCCCCTTGCACCTCGTGATAGCCGAGCATAAAGATCACCTGCCGGGATTCCCCCGGCGCCAATGTGAGCCGGACGTGATGCGCGCCGATGGGCGACCAGCCGTGCGCGACGGAGTCGCGGGTCGCGCCCTCCTCCACGGCGACGGGCGCCTCCCAGCCGCGATATGGCCCCAGAAAATCCTCGCGCTGCGTATCGAAGCCAGCCAACGGCTCGGAGCAGGCGAAGTAGGCGAAGTGATCGCGGCGCTCGCGGTACTCCGTCTTGTGATAGATGACGTCGTCCTCGATCTCGACCTCGCCGGTGTTGAAGTTGCGCTGGAAGTTCGTCGCGTCGTCGTGCGCGTCCCACAGCGCGAACTCCACGCAGGAAAAGAGCGAGAGCGTCGCCGGTTCGGCGCGGTGATTGGTCACGGTGCACTGCCACAGCTCCAGCGTCTCATCCAGGGGGACGAAGTAGCGCGTGCGTACCTCGATCTGCCGGCGCGTGCCGCCGATGACCGAGTAGCCCATCCCGTGCCGGCAGGCGTAATCCTCCAGCGGCTGGCGCGTGGGCTGCCACGAGGGCGACCAGAACGCGCCGTCGCTCTCATCGCGTATATAGATGTAGCGTCCGCCGGTGTCCAGCGGCGCGTTGTTGTAGCGGTAGCGCGTCAGGCGGCGGAGCCGCGCATCCTTGTAGAAGCTGTAGCCGCCCGCCGTGTTGGAGATCAGCCCAAAGTAGGCCTGGCTGCCCAGATAATTGATCCACGGCCAGGGCGTATCGGGCCGGGTGATCACATACTCGCGGTGTGCATCGTCAAAATATCCATAACGCATGATAAAATCCTCTCCCTGAGTTGCTTTTAGTGATTGATGAGGGGTTGAATGGGGCTGATGTTTCTCCAGAAGCATCACCATTCCAAACAAGGATATGATACGGGCCTCTTCGCGGGTGTCAAGCGATTGACGCCCAAGGTCGTGATGCTATACTAATTTTCACCGGATTGATGTTCATTCATCCAGCATGTAGCCACAGGAGGATGCAAAATGTCAGAGCCAATGTTCATCGGGGTGGATTTGGGCGGGACGAATGTGGAGGCGGCGGCTGTGTGCAACGGTAAGGTGTTGGCCTCCGAGAAGAAGAAAACGCGGGCCGAGAAGGGCGTCGCGGAGGTGATCGCCCGGATCGAGACCGTGATCCGCAAGGTCATCAAGAAGATGGACGCCGCCCCCTCCGATTTTGAGGCGGTGTGCATCGGCGCGCCGGGCGTGGTCGATATTCAGGCCGGCATCGTGCGCGAGGCGCCCAATCTAAATTGGCAGGATGTGCCGCTGGTCAAGAAACTGCGCAAGCACGTGGGGATTCCGGTGCTGTTGGATAATGACGTGAACATCGGCGTGCTGGGCGAGCACGTCTACGGCGCGGGACGCGGCGCGCTCCACATGGTCGGCATCTGGGTGGGGACGGGCATCGGCGGCGGGATCATCATCGATGGGAAGCCGCACTACGGCTGGCGCAGCGCCGCCGGTGAGATCGGCCACATCATCGTGAGTCCGCACGGACGCCCGTGCGGATGCGGGCGCGAGGGCTGCGTCGAGGCCTACGCCAGCAAGACCGCGATGATGGCCATGATCGAGGAGCAGATGGCGCGCGGGCGCGCGAGTCTGGCGCCGCAGATTATGGAAGAGAAGGGCAAGCAGCGCCTGACGAGCAGCGTGATCGCGGCGGCCTTGGAGGCGGATGATGCGCCGATGGCTGAAGCGGTGCGGACGGCGCAGTTCTACCTGGGCATCCTCACGGCCAACCTCGTCAACGTCTTCGATCCGCAGGTGGTCGTCTTTGGCGGCGGGATCATCGAGCGGCTGGGGATGTCGTTCGTCGAGCCGGTGGCGCTGACCGCGCGGAAGTACTACATCCAGCAGGAGCACGCCGAGCGCGTGCGGATCGTGCCCTCGGCGCTGGGGGACGACGCGGGGCCAGTGGGCGCCGCTGTGGCGGCCTATCGCCGGCTCGCAGGCGTGCTGTAACCTTGGCGTAGGCTGGATTGGTAATCCGGCCGTCGGAATGGCATGCCGACCTACTTCCCTGGGATATGTAAGGAGTCCGAATGCGCGAAATCTCGGTGCTGGATGTAGAAGTAGCGGTGACGAAGCTGCTGGCCGCCTCGGCCTATCGATTGCCCGCCGACTATTTGGCCGCACTGCGAGAAGCCCGCGCGCGCGAGCCATCCGAGGTCGGGCGGGCGGTGCTGGATACGCTGCTGAAGAACGCGGCCTACGCCAAATCGGAGCAGATCGCCACCTGCCAGGATACGGGGATGGCGGTGTTGTATCTTCAAATCGGGCAGGACGTGCACTTCATCGAGGGCGATCTCAACCAGGCGTTGGAGCGCGCGGTGCGCGCGGCCTACGCCGATCTGCGTAAGTCGGTGGTCGGTGATCCGCTGCGGCGCGAGAACACGCGCGATAACACGCCGCCTCTCGTCCATTACGAACTGACGCCCGGCGCGGAGGTGCGCATCCACGCCCTGATGAAGGGCTTCGGCGCGGAGATGATGAGCCGCTTGCGCATGCTCCCGCCCGCCGAGGGCGTGGACGGCGTGCGCGACTTCGTGCTGGATACCGTCGAGCGCGCCGGCCCCAACGCCTGCCCGCCCGTGATCGTCGGCGTGGGCATAGGCAGCTCCTTCGATGGCGTGGCGTGGCTGGCGAAGAAGGCGCTCCTGCGCCCGCTCGGCGAGCCGCATCCCCAGCCGCATCTGGCCGAACTGGAGGCAGAGCTGTTAGAGGCGATCAACGCGCTGGGCATCGGCCCGCAGGGATTGGGCGGGCGATTTACGGCGCTGGCCGTGCACATCGAAGCCGCGCCGACGCACATCGCCGCCCTGCCCGTGGCGGTGAATTTCAATTGCTCCGCGCCGCGTCGGGCCAGCGTGACGTTGTAAGATAGAGGAATTTAGAATGGAGAATTGCGAATGAAGAATGCGGATGTTTTGATTATTGGCGCCGGGCCGGGTGGGGCGACGGCGGCGTACGTTCTCGGCCAGGCCGGTGTCGATGTGGTGTTGCTCGACCGGGCGACCTTCCCGCGCGATAAATCGTGCGGCGATGGCCTGGGCTACGATGCGCTGGTGTTGCTGACGCAGATGGGCCTGCGCCCCTGGATCGAGGCGGGGGATTTAAGCCGCAATCGCCAGTTTCTGCTCTCCTCGCCCGATGGGACGAGCGCCGTCGCGACCGGGCCGGAGGCCGTGCAAAGCTACGCGATCCCGCGCACGGAGCTGGACGCTCAACTCGTCGCGACCGTGGTTGAGGCGGGGGCGCGGCTGCACGTTGGAACGCACGTCACTGCGCTGGAGCGGATCGCGCCAGACCGCGTGCGTCTGACCGCCACGCGGGACGGCGAAGCCGTGTATTACGAAGCGCCGCTGATCATCGCCGCCGATGGCGGTCGCGCGACGTTCACGCGCTCGCTGGGACTCGCGCCGCGTCCGGCGGAGATGGTCGCCGTGCGCGCCTACTACGAGGGCGATCTGGGGCCGGCTGACCAGTTCGAGATCCATTGGGACGCGGCGGTGCTGCCCGCCTACTGTTGGATCTTTCCTTCGGGCGCGGGGCGCGCCAATGTCGGGGTGGGCGCGCATGTGCGCGATGTCAAGGCCGAGCGGCTGAATTTGCGCGCGGAGTTGGAGACCTTTATCGCGCACAACCCGCACGCGCAGGCGCGCTTGGGGTCGGCGCGTCGCATCAGCCGGGTGATCGGGCACCCGCTCCGCGCCGATGCGCCCGATGTGACGCCTTACGCGGATAACGTCCTGGTCGCGGGCGAGGCCGCGGGCGTCGTCAATCCGCTCAGCGGCGAGGGGATCGGGCCGAGCATGGTCTGCGGCGAGCTGGCCGCCGAACACGCGCTGCGCGCGCTCGAGCGGGGCGCGTTCACCGCCGAGGCGCTGGCGGACTACGGGCGCGCCTTCCACGCGCACTTCGATGCTGGGCACCGCGCCGCCCGTCTGGTGCGCAGATTGGTCCGCTACCCCTGGGCGATAAATCGCGTTATGCACCGCGCCGGCCGCGATGTGACCTATGCCACGCAGATTTATCGCATCCTGTGTGGCGAGCTTTCGATGACGGCATTTTTCACGCCGCAGATGATGTGGAAGACGTTGTTGGGATGATGCTACGGATGCGTTTCGAATGAAGCATGGACGACGGATCCAAGCGCCCTTCAATGAGGCCACGGTTGAGCAGTTGCGCGCCGGGGATGAGGTGTTGATCGATGGCGTGCTCTACACCGCCCGCGACGCCGCGCATCAGCGGCTAGTCGACTCGTTACGTGTGGGCGAGGCGTTGCCCATCCAACTGGCGGGACAGGTCATCTACTACGTCGGGCCGGCGCCGGCCAAACCCGGTCACGTCGTGGGGCCGGCGGGGCCGACGACCAGCGGGCGCTTGGATGCCTACACCATCCCGCTGCTGGAGCGCGGCGTGCGGGGCCTGATCGGCAAGGGGTACCGCTCCGAGGAGGTCAAAGCGGCGCTGGTGGACCATCGCGCCGTCTACCTGGCGGCCATCGGGGGCGCCGCCGCGCTCATCGCCCAAGCAATCACCGCCAGTCGCATCGTCGCCTACGCCGACCTGGGCGCCGAGGCGCTCCGCGAGTTCACCGTCGCGGGCTTCCCGGCCATCGTCGTGAACGACATCTACGGCGGCGATGCCTACATCGATGGCCGCGCGGAGTATCTGGCCCAGCGTAATAGGGTCGAAAAAGTTTGACTTTCGACCAGGCCTGTTAGATAATGCCAGCTCTACAGCAGGCCCCGGCGTTGATCGATCTCTTCGCCGGGCAGGGCTACGGCCACCTCACTCATCGGCCAGGGGATTTGGGATCTGCGTCAAGTGGCGGAGGAATATGGCCCCGATGGCGTGCAATATCTTCGGGATGGCGTCACGGATCTGGATGCCTACGCCGATCTGCCGGAGGCCGTGCCCTTTGTCGAGAGCGTGCGGGCGTTCATCCACAAGTACGGCCATCGCGGCTTCCGCTATGAGCTGGATTTCGCATCCGAGCGCCTGGCCGATCACCCAGAGCACATCCTGATGGGTGCGCAACGGCCAACGCCTCCGCGTCGACGGCGTCACGGGCGAGATCGAGGTGCAGGCGTAGGGATCGGGCGTTTTTATGGACCTCGCAGAACATAATGATGATGTTATAATGAGGTCAAGGGGCGAACAAGCGTCATCAAGGCCTAACCTGTCAAATTCTTGTCCAATGAGCAACCATTTGGCGGATAGAACTCTTTGTAGGGGGTTAAAATGAGCGTGATTACACTTGAGATTCAGGAATCTCAACTGGTGGATTGGGTGCAACGCCTTTCACCTGAAGCCAAGCGCACCGTTTTGAGAATTCTCATCCCTCGGTTCGATGAATTTGAGAGTTTGGTGGATTATGGCGAGCGACAGGCTTTGGCTATCTGTGCTGAACGCGGTTTAGATTGGAATAGCTTGAATGAGCGCGAGCGAGAGCAATTAGTTGACGATTTGCTACACGAGGGGCAAGATAAATCTAATCTCATTTCGATGGATAAGATGGATAAGAATGAAATTAGGTAGGCTCTAAATATGGCGGAACGAGTTGTCTTTGATACCAACATTTGGATCTCTGGCTTGTTGTGGCGCGGTAAGCCGTATCAATGCTTATTGCTGGCGCGTTCTGGAGTTGTTCAGCATATGTATTGTTCAGAGACAATTGCGGAGCTATCCCGAAAATTGCGTGGAACTTTCGAATTTACTGAAAACCACATCCGTGCTGTTCTCTATGACCTGCGTCGGGTGTCTGAGAAGGTAGATATTACGGGTAATCTTCATGTCGTAGCGGATGATCCTGACGATGACAAGTTTATTGAATGTGCACTGATCGGAAGTGCTGAAGTGATTGTATCTGGGGATCATCATCTTCTTGATATTGAAGTGTATGAGGGCATCCGTATTCTCTCAGCCGCTGAATTCCTTTCAAAACTCACTTGAATTGAGTTGCTGAAGTATAATCCTCCTGACTTTTTTCCGGTCGGGAGGATTTTTGCTTTTAAAAGGGCACTTCGCGTGGCATTCCCCTAGAAGGTGCGATTTTTAGAAGCCGTTGCTTTCGAGCAGAAAACGTTGTACTATGTTGGCAGAAGAGGTAATCGAGTTCTATCCACCCGACACTTCTTAGCTCACGGATAAACACGGATTAACGCAGATATTTTTTGATTTTTATATTGCAGGAAGAGCCATTCCGGGAATGTAATGATTAAAATTCAGCCTTAAACTCGTCCAAATAGGCGTGAGTGGTAAGATACACCCCAAGATGAGGAACTTCTCCGCTGAAAGATCTAAAAAATCCGTGTGATCCGTGAAAATCCGTGAGCTGTTTTCTAAAAGTGTCAGGTAGCTAGAATCGGATTATATTCTTGTGAGGAGGTCATTGATGAAATTCGGTGTGGCGTTACCCTACGGTTCGGCCCGCACGGCTGCGGAACTGGCTCAGTTGGCGGAGGCCGCCGGCTGGGATGGCTGTTTCCTGGGCGATGCGATTTGGTGCGAGGACCCGCTGATCGCGCTCACGGCGGCGGCGATGTCCACGGAGCGCATCCGGCTGGGCACGATGATCATCCCCGCGCCGCTGCGTCGCCCCTGGAGGTTGGCGAGCGAGTCGCTCGCCTTGGAGCGGCTCTCCGAGGGGCGGTTGACGCTCGGCCTGGGCGCGGGCGCGGTGTGGATGGGCTGGCAGAGCTTCCCCGACGAGGTCACCGACACCCAGGCGCGCGCCGAGATGCTGGATGAGACCATCGATCTCTTGACCTTGTTCTATCAACGGGAGCCTTTCGACTACGACGGCGAACATTATCACGTCAAGTTGACCTTGTTGGATGAGATGTACTACCCGCCGCCGCCTGTCCAGCGACCGCGCATCCCGCTGTGGGCCGTCGGCATCTGGCCGCGCATGAAGTCGATGCGGCGCGTCCTCAAGTGTGATGGGGTGATCGTAGAGAAGATGACCCCGGAAGGGCAGAGCGAAGCAGCGACGCCGGCAGACATTCGCGAGATCAAGGCCTATGTGGCGGCAAATCGCACGCTGACCACGCCCTTCGATATCGTGGTGAATGGCACAACGGGAGATTTGACGGATGCGCAAATCGAAGAGAAGCTTTCTTCGTGGGCCGAGGCCGGTGCGACGTGGTGGGTGGAAGGGCTGTGGGAGGCGACAGAAGCGGCGACGAAGGAGCGCATCCGTCGCGGCCCGCCGAAGTTGGCTTGAACTTGTTCTCGTAAGGGCTTCAACTTGTCTGAATTGCAGAGATCGTTGTATAATGTAGGTGAGATGTTGAGTTCTCTAAGAAGATAAGGCCGTTCCAAGAAAATAAATCTCCCAAATACAAGCGATTTTCCGAGGAAAAAG
>CAZCAI010000139.1:0-12866 GCA_964496595.1 uncultured Anaerolineales bacterium | reverse complement strand
TACTGGGTTGTGGATGGGGATAGTACGATTGCACCCGGCGAATTCCTGAAGAGCCCAGCTAATTTAACGCGGTTACGGCGCCGGCGGCGGCCAAAAGGGCGGATGCTCCATGTGCCATAAGGCATACATCCCCACGATCAGCGCCACAAGGCCGATCAGATAACTTTCTAACACGGACGCCTGGGTGATGAACAGCGCTATCATCCCCAAGATGAAACTGACGATATACAGGATCAGGACTGCCTCGCGCCGATTCAGCCCTGGGTGGGTCAGCCGATGCGATGTGTGATCCTTCCCCGGTGTGGTGAGGGGATTGAGTCCCCGGCGCAGGCGCGAGATTGTGACGAGCGTCGTGTCGAAGATCGGCACCCCCAACACTAAAATCGGAATCATCCAGGTGACGAATTCGACATTGTTGGGAAAGCGCAATTTGATGCCAATCGCGCCTAACATAAAGCCCAGGAAGAGACTGCCTGAATCGCCCATAAAGATCGTCGCGGGATTCCAATTGTAGATCAGAAATCCCACGCACGCCGCCATCACGGCGACCGAGAGGGCGCCGACCAGATATTGCCCACTGAACGTACACATCAGCGCGAAGTGTCCCGCTGCAATGGCCGCGATCCCGCCGGACAGCCCGTCCATATTATCCAGCAGATTCATAGCGTTGGTGATGCCCGCCATCCAGATAGTTGTCACCGCGATGTTCAGCGCCGGCGTGGGGAAGGCCCCGACCTGGACGCCGGTCACGAGCAACAGCCCGACCGCCAGCAACTGCCCCAGCAACTTCACCCCGGCGCTCAGGGTAAAGCGGTCGTCTATCAGACCCAAGAACGAGACCAACGTTGCGCCCACCAAGATGCTGGCGAGCTGATCTAACTTGTAACGCCCACCTAATAGAAGCGTCGCGATGAGCGTGCTTAAGAAAATTGCAACGCCACCGAGGCGTGGCGTTGCAATTTTATGCACTTTTCGGCTGGGATCGGGTTGATCTATGGCGTTCATCCGCAGGCCTATGGCCCGCGAGAGCGGCGTCCCGATGACGGCCATCAAGAGCACGCCGACGAAGACCACGAGGTAGACACTCATTCCACCCTCCTGCTACGAATCAGTATCCGACCCAGATTCCTCTGGCGGCGTCTCCGGCGCTTCCGGCCCCACCGGGGTTTGTAACGTCTCAATCAACTGTTGGATTTGGGCTTGTTGGTTCTCCGGCGCGAGCGCGAGCGCTTGTTGCGCGGCCTCCAGTGCCTCCGCGCCCTGGCCCTGGTTCGCATAGGAGATCGCCAGGACGCGATACATCTCCCACGCATAGCGGGTGGTGCCGCACTCTGCGACGGCCTTTTCCAACGTCTGCGCCGCATCGTCCCACGCCTCGCCTTGAGCGTAGAGCGTGCCCAGCACCCGCCGGATGGTGCATCGCTCGCTGCGGGAGGAGTACTCCAGCGCGTTTTCGTAAGCCTGGATCGCCTTGTCCGTCTGGCCGGTGGAGGAACTCATATCGCCCAACAACATCCACGTCGTGCCGAACTCCGGATCGAGTTCCAGGGAGTGCGAGATCGTCTCCTGGAATTTTTCCATATCATTGAGATCCATCGCGTATAACTGGGCCTTCTCATTCCAGAGGATGGCGTTGTTCGGGCTGAGCGTCAGAGCGATGTTGTAATTTTCCAGCGACTTCTCGAGCAGTTCGTCTTGTTGTTGAGCTAACTCCGCGCGCTGCGCCTCGCTCAACTCCTCATTGCGCACGTCCGCTGCGATACGAGCCGCCCAGGATTTGTAGAATCGCGCCAGGTTCGCGCTGTGATCGGTGTTCAGCGGGTTGATCTCGCGCGCCTCTTGGAGGATCGCCTCCGTTTGGCGGAAGGTCTCCTGCCGTTGTTCGAACGTGGCCTCGTTGCCGAGGCCCTGAGCCAATTCCAGGTAAGTCTTGCCCAGGAAGAGATAGTAGTAATCCTCGCGGGGGACATATTCGATGCTGCGCTCGTAGTGCAGGATGCCAATCTGCTTTTCGTTGACGCTATTCTGGTTGGCGAAGGAGCCGCCCTGTTTGTAGATGATGTCCGCGCGGATGAGGTCGTAGTTCGTCTCGCGGATGACGAAGATGCTGCCCAGCACCAGGAAGACGAGCACCAGCGGCGTCCACAACTTGCCCCACTCGCGGGGTAAGCGTTGCTCGCCGAGTAAGATTAGCCCGCTAGTTCCCAGCAAGAAGAAGATCAGGCCGTAATATTGCCCCAGCATCGACGCCAGGGTCTCGGCGACGCCGACGATTTCCTCGACCGTCGTCACCTGGATCTGAGTCAGTCGTGCCTGATAGCCGGAGATCATACTACCGAAGATCAAAAGGCCGATCAGCGAGAGGCCCGCGTAGGTCATCGCGGCGATGAGCAAGCGCTGCGTACGGTTCTGATCGAACACCCCCTCGCGGTCGTATTCGCCGAGGCCCACGATGCCGAAGAGAATCCAGGTGAAGACGAAAATCACCAGCGCGCCATAGGAGGTGGTCTTTTCGGGATGATATTTCACCGTCAATGAGTTAACGAATATCTCGCTGGCGTCGCTCAGCCGCTCTGGGTTGTTGATGAAATCGAAGGCCAGGGTGCCCAACAGGAAGACGGCGGTCAGCGAGAGCGCCAACACGCCAGAAATCCAGGGCGAAAGTAGACGTTGCGGCGAGCGGCGAGGCCGCTTGCTGCGTCGCCGGGAGGCGCGAGATCGCTTGGGGCGCTTCTCTTCTCTCTCCTCCGCGTCCTCGGTCTGCGTGAAGATTCGCCCGGCTGCGGGCAAGCTCGGTGCCCACTCGTATCCCAAGACGACCAACATCGCCGCGAAGGCCCAGAAGGTCGTGCGCGTCGCCGCGATGGCGATCCCGAAGTTGATCTCGATGAAGTGCGCCATCACCGCCGAGATAATCGCGATCAGCAGGATGCTGTGCGGGTGCGGGCGATAACGTTCGACGCCTTCTTCTAATCCGTGTTCCTGGAAGAGCCAGGTGAGAGCGCTGATGGTGAGATAGACCATCGTGCCGGTGAGAATGCCCAGCGGGATCGCTACCACGAAGAGATAGGCGCCATCCATCTGGAGGCCAATGAAGAAAAAGAGCAGAGAGAAAAATGCATCTAGCCCCAGCAACATCCAGAATTGCCGCCGGCTCTTCAATAGACCTAACCAGCGCAATCCCCAATAGAAGAAGCCAAGGAATGTGAAGAGATAGACGCCCAAGCCCAACACGCCCGTAATCACAATCGCATCCAAGGTCTCGTTGTGGGAGCGATCCGGGGAGGCGGTGCGCGATTCAAAGTGCCCTAAGAGCGGCGGATAGAACGAGTTGTACGCCACATACATCGATTCTGGCCCGTAACCGATCAACGGGCGGATCGCGTTGAACTTGTCCTCGCTACCGTCGGGAAATTCAATCGGCTCGTGGGGCGAGACGAGATCTAACGCGCCTTGCCAAATCAGCGCGCGGACCTGGCCGGTGCCCTGTTGCAGCTCGGTGATCCGGGCCAGGCGTCGCGTTGACTCAATTTCGATGGCCGCGTCGTGGAGCGGCCCCGGCAGGTTGATGCTCAAGATCAACAGGATGGCCGCTAAGCCCACGGTGCCCCAACTAATCCATAACCATCGCCAGCCGACGCGCTCCACAATGAAGTAGAGCCAGATTCCGCCGAAGCTCAAAACTGCCAGCAGGCCGCCGATGTACAAGCCAACGTTGCCCGGGATGGCCAGGATCGACAGACCCAATAGCGCGCCGGAGAGCGCCAATGTGCCCACACCGGCACCTAAGCCTTTCAGTATATCTTTGAAAGGCGAAGATTCTGCCAGGACTTCCTCTTCGGGTTTGGCCTGGCGCTGGAGGATTAAAAATCCCAGATAAGGGAACAAGAACCCGCCGGCCAGCAGGCCTAACCAGGGACCACGACTGCGCGCGTACCAGATGGTGAGCAACTGCACGGCCAACAGGAAAATGTAGGCCGATGTGCGGAAAATGTCGGTGAGGCGCGACTCCTCGCGCGAGAGGATATCATTAAAGCTCTGGATGATCCGCGCCCCGGTGAGCGGCACGATCATAATCAGGTAAGCGGCGACGAAAATCGCGTTGCCCATATTCGAGGCGACGCGCCGTTGTACATCGCCGGCCCAGGGCAGCGGATCGAGGCCGTTGTGCTGGATGATGCCATAGAGCGAGACTGGGAGGCTGTTGAGGATGAGGACGGTCATCAGCCGGCTCAACTGCTCGCGCGTGCGCAGGCTGGTGAGGATCGCGAAGAAGATCACCAAATATCCGAAGAGGGTATAGGTCCCCTGGAGCCGCTGGTACGATCCGATGAAGCTGGTGTAGGGGACCAACGAGAAGATTGAACTGATGAGATAGATGCCCATGGTGAGCAGCGCGGGCAACACCATCGGGGTCTGCCACGAGAATTTCACGGGCTTTTTCCCGTGCATCCACTCCTCTAAGAAGCGGACAAGCCATAAGATAGCCATGACCAACGATAATGCGCGCAGGGTCGTCAGCTTATCCGGCTCAAAGACGCGGCTCGAATAGACATTGAAAAGGACCGGCGTAATCGTCACGCCCAGAAGCCAGCCGGCTTCTAAGGCGCGATCACAAAATGCGCTAAGTCGAGATGAGTTCATCTTGATGCTCCTCAAACCATGCTATCGTTTTCTGTAAACCAACATCTAACGGTATCTCCGCCCGGAACCCCAATATCTCCGCCGCGCGCGAACTGTCCGGCAGGCGTCGTCGGGTCTCCTCGAAATCCGAGCCATACGCCTCTGCGTAGGGCATGCGGACCACATCGACGTCGGCGCCGACGATGGCGCGAATCCGGTGCGCCAGCGTCTCGATGGCGATTTCGTGCGTGTTCCCGATGTTAAACGCCAATCCCTCCCCCTCCGGCGTCGACATCGCGGCCATCGTGCCGCGCACGGTATCTTTGACGAATGTAAATGAGCGGGTCTGTTGTCCGTCCCCGTAAATGGTGAGGTTTTGGCCGGTGAGGGCCTGGGTGATGAAGCGCGCGACGACGCTGCCGTAGCCGCGCGGATCGAGGCGGGGGCCGTAGGCATTGAAGTAGCGCACAGCCGCCATCGCCAGCCCCCGTTGGCGATGGTAGGCGAAAGCGAAGTGCTCGTCCAGCGCTTTGGAGAGCGCGTACGACCAGCGGGGTATCGAGGTCGGGCCGAAGACGGAGTCGTCGTCCTCACGGAACGGCACCTGATTCGATTTCCCGTAGACCTCGGAGCTGGAGGCGATCAACACCTTGCGCTCGTGGCGCAGCGCGGCCTCCAGAACAATCTCTGTGCCTTTGATGTTGACCATCATGCCCTCTAATGGATCATCCACCACATACTTCACGCCGACCACGGCAGCCAGATGATAGATGCTGTCCGCTTCGGCGGCCAGATGATCCACAAGCTCTGCGTCTAAAATCGATCCGCGCACAAATTGGAAGCGTGGATGTTGCATCCGGTGCGCGATGTTTTGGAGCTTGCCCGTGGAGAGGTTGTCTAAAACTGTCACGGTGTGCCCTTCATCTAACAGGGCATCCACCAAATGAGAACCGATAAATCCAGCGCCGCCTGTGACAAGAAAGTGTTTTGATTCCATCCTCTAACCTTAAGATTTTGATCCGACTAGTACAGCGGGGCATAAATGGCTCCCCAGTTAAATTTGCTCCAAGGGGATCGTCAGATCCCCGTTCCGACGTAGCGTCGCGGATCTGACGATCCGCTCCGAGCGTAGCTAACTGCGGAGGAACTTCCGCCGCGCTGCACTAGTAGACTAAAGAAGAAGTAACTAACGGACTACGCGACTATAAGAGCGACCGACGTTCATCATACACTACTCAAGCTAAAAGGCAAGGGAAACCCCAACAGTTTACGTAAATAACCGCAATAATATGTGAGATCTATGGCTCAATCAGAACCGCCCGCAGAGTTCTTCGCCACAATCACCAACAGATCATTGACGTTGGTGCCGGTGGGGCCGATGTTCATCAACGCGCCGGCCGCATCTAACAGCGGATAGGCGTTGTTGTTAGCCAGCGCGGCGTGCGGATCCCAGCCCTGCGCCCGCGCGCGAGGGATGGTCTCGCCATCGACGATGGCGCCCGCCGCGTCGGTGGGGCCGTCGGCGCCGTCCGTCGCCAGCGCCATGATGGCCCAATCGGGCCGGCCCTCCAGGGCGAGCGCGGCCGCCAGGGCCAGCTCTTGATTGCGCCCGCCGCGTCCGTCGCCGCGCACGGTGACCGTCGTCTCGCTGCCCCAGACGAGGCACGCGGGCGGATCTAGGGGATCGCCGTAGGCGTGGATGCCCTTCACCAGCGCCGCCGCGACGCGCCCGACCTCCCGCGCTTCCCCTTCGATGAAAGTCGAGAGCAGCAGGGCGCGATAGCCCAATCGCTCCGCCGTTTCCACAGCGGCCTGCGCGGCCATCCGGTTGGAGCCGATGATCAGGTTCTGCACGTGATCGAAGAGTGCATCGCCGGGCTTGGGCGTTTCGGGAAGCTCCCCGGCCGCGCCGGCCGCGAGCGTCTCCCGCACTGTCGCGGGGATGCGCGCGTCGAGTTCGTAGCGCGCGAGCACCGCCTGGGCCTCGGCGAAGGTCGTGGGATCGGGCGCCGTCGGCCCGGAGGCGATGACATCTAAGGGGTCGCCGACGACGTCGGAGAGGATGAGCGCGACGATGGGCGCGGGCGCGGTCCGTCGCGCTAGCTGTCCGCCCTTCAATTGCGAGAGGTGCTTCCGCACCGCGTTGATCTCATTGATGGTCGCGCCGGCCCGCAGAAGTTGCGAGGTCGTGGTTTGCAGATCGTCCAGCGTGAGGGTGTCGGCGGGCAAGGGCAGCAGCGCCGATCCCCCGCCGGAGAGCAGCACGAGCACGCGATGCGCTGCGGTCGCCTTCAGCGCCAGGCGGGCGACTTCCCGCGCGCCGGCCAGGCCCGCCTCGTCGGGGACGGGATGCCCGGCCTCAGTGACCTCGAGGCGATCGGGGAGCGTGTGGCCTGCGGCGTGTTCGTATTTCGTCACGACGACGCCATGCGCCAGCGACACGTCCAACACATCGACCGCCGCCTGCGCCATCGGGACGGCGGCCTTGCCCGCCGCGATCAGCCAGATGCCCGCGCAACTCCCCAAATCCCACGTCGCGTCCACGCCGAGGTGCACCCGCGCCCCCTCGCGGCGCAGGACGTTCTGCACGGCGCGATAGGGATTCACGGCTTCCAAGGCGGCTTTGCGGATCTGCGCCAGATCGTCTCGTAGCGTCATCGCGATCACTCCCTTAGATTGCCCAATGCATGGGCGGCGGCGGCGGCGGGCGTTTCGACCTCTCTTGTCAATAGCGCCCTCAATCCCGCCTGAAGCGCGCGGCGCACCGGCTCATCGACGGATGCTGATAGGGGAGGGGACGCCGCGCTCAAGAACTCCTCTAAGAACGCGGTCTCTTCGGGGAGTAGCCCCCACAACTGCACCGCTTCGGGCTTGGGCGGCAACATCTCAATCGAGCGCGCCAGGATTGCCATTTGCTCCGAGGCGGTCAGCCATTGCGCCAGGGTCATCGCCGCCGCCTGACGGGCCGGGTCGTTCGTCACCAGCGCGATGGTCCAGACGTGCGCGATGCCGGCCGGATGACCGTCCGGGGTGGGACCCCAACTCGGTTGCGTGTTGGCCGGTGGATCCGCCCAGTAGAGGCCGGCCGGCGCCGGGCTGACATGGGCCGCGCGCTCTTGGTAGGCTTCCCAACACGCGACTGCGTCCGGCAGATTTAGCAGGCGCTCCGGGTCGATCTGATCGCGTTCCATCATTTGGAAGAAAAAGTTGTAGAGCGCCTCTAATGCTTCCCGCTCCAGCGTTGGCTCTCCATCGTCATCCACCACTGCGCCGCCGGCGCCCAGATAGGCCGCCAACAGCGCGTCATCGGCCAGTTTATCGGGCGGAGCCGCCGGCCACAACATCGTGTAGCCTTTGGTCAGCGTACTTGTCCAGGTGAGAGGCGGCGTGGCCGAAACGCCCTGACGATAGACCATGTGATCGGCTTGAGCGACGTAGGGGAAGCCATAGCTCCGCGTGACCTCCGTCTGTCCGGCGAGCGCGAAGGGAAAATAATCGTCCTCTGGCAGGGTGATGGGCAGCGGTTGGACGAATTCGCCTTGGATGGCCGCGCGCAGGTCGGTGGGGTTGAGGATGATGAGGTCCGGCAACACGGCGGGCGCCGCGTCGGCGGCTGTGCTCAACAGGTGAAAGAGGCCGCCAGGCCCGGTGGCCTCTTTGATGATGACCTGGACTTGCATATCCTGATGTCGATGGTTGAAGGTCGTCAATTGCTCGTTGAGGAGAGACGCGGCCATCTCTTCGCCATTTTCATCTTCGGTTTCCTGTTCAGGCTGTTCCGCATAGGGATCGAGAAAATCGGGCGCCCACAGAGTTAGCGTGATGAGGCCCCGAACGGGTGTGGCGGTTGGGGAAGGTGTGGGCGAAGGTTCCGGCGTCGCCGTCGGCTCGGGAAGCGGGGATTGGTCGGGCGTTGGCGCATGGAGCCGGTTGCATCCGGTGAAAAGTGCGGCGAAAAGTATCAAAATCACCAGCGTCGCGTTTCGAATGCTGCGCATGGTTATCACGTCCTTTCGTTACATACTTTCGTTATATATCATTGCATTGAAGTGGTTGTATTTCAAAGAAAGCGTATTGCGTATTGCGTTTTACTTCGACGAATCCGTATTTCCCGTGTATTCCTGCACCGCTTCGTAGATCATCCGCTTGTGGAAATCGGGAGTCACGAAGGCGTAGTTGTCTTGATAGTTGCGGCCCGGCCACGGCGTGCGAAACATCCACATCGCGACGACGGGGCACCAGGGCCAATGTTCCTCCGCCCAGGCGTAGGCGTCGAGCGTGTAGGCGATGCGCTGTGCGGGCGTCACGCTCCACGTCCAGCGCGGGTGATCGTTCCACCCGGCCTCCGTGATGTAGATCGGCTTGTGGGCGTCGCCGTGCGCGTCCATGATCTCGCGCAGCAGCTCGCCGCGCCGGTAGTTGAGCAGATCCGGCGCGGGCGGCATCTCCGGCGGGAAGCCCAGGCCGTAGGCGTGCGCGGCCAGCGCGTCGAAATAGTCGCCGGCCCCGGCATCGTACATCGCCTCCAAATAGAGCAGATCGTTGAGGCCGCGCGGGCTGCCCTCCGGCTCCAGCGTGGGCGCGAGCGCCCCACCCAGCACGATGATCTCGTCGTTGGCCGCGTGCGCCGCGCGATAGCTCACGCGGAGCAACTCGGTGTAGGCTGCCGGATCCACGGGCCGATACCCCCACTCGAAGGCGAGGTTCGGCTCGTTCCAGATGATGATGTGCTCCACCTGGCCCGCGTAGCGCGCGACGAAGGCCGCGACGAAGTCGGCGAATGCTGCATAATGGTCGGCGTCCAGGTAGGTGGCGGTCGTCTCGCGCTCCGCCGGATCGTCTCGCGCCCACGCAGGCGTCATCCCTAGCCGCGCGATGACGGTCAGCCCCTGGTTGCGCGCGTGCGCGATGACCGTATCGCTGTGCGCCCAGTCGTACTCGCCCGGCGCGGTTTCGATGTAGGCCCAGGGGAAGTATTCGACGATGTGGGGCGCGCCCATCTCTCGCACCCACGCCAGTGTGCGTTGAATCTTCCACGCCTCGACCTCGTCGGTCAGGCGGGTGTGGACGCCCACGTTGGGATGGGTCGTCGTCACGGTCTGGGGCGGCGGGAAGGTCACCAGCACGCCCGGCGGGCGCACGGCGGCTATCACGAGCCACACCAGCGCGGCCCACGGCAGTAGGGCGCGGATCGCGCGCCATAAGGCGGGCCAGGCGGCTGTGGCTATCTGTCGTAGGGTTGAGATTGTCATACCTTCATTATACTAATACTAGTTTTGGATAGCCCTTGCGAAGGTCAAGCAAGGCTCCCAAAATCCGAAATCTCTGTGGAAGCCGAGAGCAAATTTGCCAACAAGACCTCATTTAACCTTTGCAAGGGTACGCAAATGCAAAAAAAGAACGCGGGGCAATGAGTGGCTGCCCCGCGTGGGTAGGTGATGCTGTGCGCGGCGTCAATAGGCCCGCCCGAAGATGGCGATCTCGGTGGCCTCTTTGCCGGTGTAGACGCAGCGCCCGGCGCCGCCCGGCTGATCCTCCGCCAAGGGGATGCAGCGGATGGTGGCCTTGGTCTCGTTCTGGATGGCGGCCTCGTCGTCCGTATCGCCGGCCCACCACGCGCGCGCGAAGCCGGTCTCCACGGCCTCTTTTAGCTCGTCGTAGCTCGCCACGTCGACGGTATTTGCTTCGCGGAAATCCAGCGCTTTCTGATAGATGGCGTCCTGTACTGTCTCCAACATCTCTGGGATGCGGGTCTCCAATTCGGCCATCGGCGCGGAGGATTTGCCCGCGCGGCCCGGCTGATCGCGACGGGCCAACATCACGGTCTCGTTGGCGATGTCGCGCGGCCCGATCTCGACGCGCAGCGGTACGCCGCGCATCTCCCAATCGTTGAACTTCCAGCCCGGCGAGAGGCCCTCGCGCGTGTCGATCTTTACCCGCAGGTAGCCCTTGAGCCGCTGCTCGATCTTCTCGGCGGCGGCCAGCACGTCGCGCTTCTCTTTGTCCTTGCGCCAGATGGGCACGATCACCACCTGAATCGGCGCTAAATGCGGCGGCAGGACCAGCCCTTGATCGTCGCCGTGCGTCATCACAATCGCGCCGACCATCCGTGTGCTCACGCCCCAGGAGGTCGTCCACACGTGTTCTAGCTCGTTGTTCTCATCTAAGTACTGAATATCGAAGGCCTTGGCGAAGTTCTGGCCCAGGAAGTGGCTGGTGCCGGATTGCAGCGCCTTGCCGTCCTTCATCATCGCCTCGATGGTGTAGCTATCGACGGCGCCGGCGAACTTCTCACTCTCGCTCTTGCGGCCCGGCAGCACGGGGATCGCCGCCTCGTTGACGGCGAAATCGGTGTAGACGTCCAACATCTGCAGCGTCTCCTCTTCCGCCTCCTCGCGGGTGGCGTGCGCGGTGTGGCCCTCTTGCCAGAGGAACTCGGTGGTGCGCAGGAAGAGGCGGGTGCGCATCTCCCAGCGCACGACGTTGGCCCATTGGTTGATCAGCACGGGCAGATCGCGATAGGATTGGATCCACTGCGCGTACATATGGCCGATGATCGTCTCGGAGGTGGGGCGGACGACCAGCGGGCGCTCAAGCTCGCTGCCGCCGCCGTGCGTCACGACGGCCAACTCCGGCGCGAAGCCCTCCACGTGCTCGGATTCCTTCGCTAAGAAATCCTCCGGGATGAAGAGCGGGAAGTAGGCGTTGACGTGGCCCGTCGCTTTGAAGCGGCGATCCAGCTCGTCGCGGATGCGCTCCCAGAGGGTATAGCCGTAGGGCTTGATGACCATGCAGCCGCGCACGGGCGAGTAATCGGCCAGATCGGCCTTGAGGACGACCTCGTTGTACCATTTGGAAAAGTCTTCGTTTTGGGGCGTTAAAAATTCTTCTGCCATCTTGTACCTCACTTCCTTGAGTTCAGTTCGTTGGATGATAATTTCTATACACTGCTCGGTTCGGATTGTCAGATCCAAGCCCTTAATGATAAAGGCGGGGATTTAGCAATCCCCTTTGAGAACTGGGCTAGGTCATTCTTAAAAATCAGCGGCGCGAAAATCTACTACACGTGATAGCATCTTGCTTGAACTCGATCGCGCGGAAGGGATGCACGTTGATCACGTCCGTCGCTTCGAAGCAGGAGCGCCAGACGCTCGCGCCGTAATAATGCTTGTGTCCGTGCAGAAAGAGGCGCGGGCGGAAGGTTCGTATCAGCCATATAAAGGCCTGAAAGCCGCGATGCGCGTGATCTTGGCCGTCGTGAATGCCGGCCGGCGGCGAGTGGGCGATGAAAATGTCCACGTAGCGCCCGAAAAAGATCCGATTAAAAAGAAGTCTCGGCACTAGTCGCAACGCTCGCTGCCACATCCGAGATTGGGTATATTGATAGGGCGCCTCCGGCTTGTAACGGATGGAGCCTTCCAGCCCGGCGATGAGCACGTCATCCACGTTGACAACCCGCCGATCCAGGTTTCGCCATCCGCCCGGCGCGAGAAGAACCCGGCCATTTACCAGCTCCTCATCTCTATCGTGATTCCCGTGGATGTAGAAGGCGTGGGGAACCTCAAAGTGCGTCACGATGTATTCCAGATAGGAGTAGGGCAAATCGCCGCAGGAAAGCAGCAGATCTACGTCGCCCAGCAGAGCCTTAGCTTCTGGATTGTAGATCGCGGTCGTGACTTCGTCGCTGAGCGCCAGAATCCGCATCAGGCGTCAGGGCAATCCGCGATAGGTGTCCAGGTCATACATCCTCATCCTGTATCAAATCATCGGGTAGGCGCTCAGCCTCGCCGAAGCGCCGGTAATTCACGGCCAATTTATCCATAATCGCCTGTTCGAGATCGATGTCCATCAGATAAGCCAATTGCAGCAGATAGAGCGCCACGTCGGCTAACTCCTCGGCCAACATCTCCGGCTCCGCCCCGTCGCCCCATTGGAAGTGCTCCAGCACCTCGGAGGCCTCCAGCGTCAGCGAGATCGCGATGTTGCGCGGGCTTTGCCGGAATGGTGAATCGGCCTCGTACCAGCCCATATCCGCCACAAATCGATTCATCGCGTCCGTCAGCTTATCTAAGGTCATAGCGTCCGTCAGCTTATCTAAGGTCATATCGCTCATAACAATCACTCAGTATACAACGAAACAGAGGAGGGGCAAGAATTCACTTTGCATCACAGGTCTTTTGGATTTCGTCAGACAACTCTAAGAGGATCTCAGATTCGAGCGTTTGTGGGGATCACAGACCTTT
>CAZCAI010000138.1:0-12901 GCA_964496595.1 uncultured Anaerolineales bacterium | reverse complement strand
TATCCACGGGCGACGGCGTGACGATTAGCCCGCAGGGCTTGGCTCTTTTAGCCCGGGGACTTCATCCACGGGCGGCGGCGTGACGACGAAGCGGGAATTAGGATACTTATCCCAAAAAACCATGTAGAGGCTAAAAGAAAATCGGCGAGGGAGATTTTCCATTCCCCTCGCCGATCTTGATGTTTAGACTAAAAACGCTCCCCGGACGGGAAAGAAGAGACTCCCAACCTTCGCAAAGATTGGCCTAATTGACCCCTTTTACCCCTTCAATCGATGGAAGGTGTCGTGGCGGGCCTGGATCAGGTTACCGTAGTGCGCGGCCTGGCCGGGGCCATTGTAGTAGCGCGCGAAGGCGACAAAGTCCTTGGCCTGCAGGGCCTCGACGCGCAGCGAGCTGCTGCCCTGCCCACGCACGAAATCGAAGAAGCCGATGATCTGGCCGCGCTCGCCGCTGGCGAAGGCGTCGAACATCTCCTGCACGGAACCGTAGCCGATGCCGGCGTAGTTGAAGCCCATAATCTGCGGGCCGCCCATACTGATGGAGGATTTCGCCGCCGTGTCATCCAGGCGCGCGGCAAACTCCAGCACCTCCCACTCGGCGCTCTGATCGCCGTGGAAGGTGCGCCACGCCTGATCCGCCGCCGGGCGCCAATGATGGCCCGTCCAGCGCTTGTCGGCGTTGAAGGTAAAGTGCTGCTGGAAGATATGCTCGTGGTGCTTGCCCCAGCGGCTGTGGAAGATGTGATTCTCGAAGCGGATGATCATCCGCCCGTCGGGGCCGAAGGCGCGCCCGCCCGATTCCACCGACCAGACGGCCACGGCCACGGCCGGATCGATGTTGAGCTGCGCCGCCAACTGCTCAAACAACCCGCCCAATCGATTCCAAATATCGGCGACCTGGCGCTCTGCGCCGCTGGCGTTGGGCGGCAGGTGAATTTTCTGATCGGCGGGCGGCTCCAACTCCGCCTGACGCAGCGCCGAGTTGTCAACGCGCGCCATAACAGCCCCCTCCTCCACGATGGGCGCGCCTTCCGCCACGAAGTCGCTGTGCAGATAGCCGGACATCGTAGTATCGGCCACGTAGTACCATGCCTCCGCATCACCCGCGCGATGCCAGACATGCACACGGGTGTTGGGCGGCAACATCCCCAGGATGTGGTGATCGGTGCTGGGGCCGGTGCGCAAGTTGACGTGGCCGGTTGTGCGGCTGACCTTGGGGAAGGCCAGCGCGTCCATCGGCAGATAGCCCTCCAAGCCCAGCGCGATGGTCTCGTACCAACCGCCCTCCTCCTCGAAGAGCAACACCTGCGTGTTGGCGTACAGATCGATGACGATGGACGAGGTCTCGCCGGGCGTCTGCTTCAGGCCGACATCGACCACAGTCTTGGCCGCGCGCGGAAATTCGACATAGTCGCGGTGGACGTAGCCCTCGTGCTCGCGCGCGATGACGTGGAGCCACACGCCCTCCTCCTCCAACACATCGATGCGCGTGCCGGTGGGCAACCGATCCAAGATCGAGTGATTGGTGCTCGGCCCTTCGCGCAGATTCAGATCCGTCGTGTTCTTGACAATCATGCCTCTCATAGCCATCTCCTTTCCTTTTGTATAGTTGCTGGTTGCTCGTTACTGGGCGGGCAAATGTAAACGAATCTACATGCTTATTGTAATGAAAAACGGAGGAATGAGAAGGGGGAGGAGAAAGAGCGCTTAAATTACATAGTTTGCAAAGCGTATTGCGTATTTCGTATTACGTAATATGTTCACGCACTACGGAATACGAAATACGTCTTACGTAGTGCATTTGGCGATTGAGACAAAGCCATCTGTGCCGAATGGAGACCAATCCACGGGATCGACTCACCCAAAGTAGGCCACGGTACGCTCGAGGGCCTCGGCCATTGAAACGTGAGGCTGATAGCCCAACTCGCGTTTGGCGCGGGAAATGTCGTAGGTGTGGCTCTGCGCCAACTCGCTGGCTAAGAAGCGCGTCATCGGCGGCTCGCCCTGCAAGGGAAGCACGCGATAGATCGCCTCCAGCACGGCGCCCAATCTACGCGCCACCGGCAGCGAGAGCCGCGCCCGCGGCCCCGGCAGATCCAACCAGCGCAACAATTGACGAATCCACGGCCAGAGCACCACCGGATCATCCTGGCTGATGAAGTAGATCGCCCCAGCCACGGGCGAATCCGGCGTGAGCGCATCGGCGGCCAGCAGATGGGCGCGCGCCGCGTCGGTCACGTAGGTCAGATCGACGACGTTGGCGCCGTCGCCCACCTGCGGCAGACGGCCGGATCGCGCCGCATCTAAAAGCCCCGGCAACAGATGGGTGTCGCGCGGCCCGAAGATCAGGTGCGGGCGCAGGGAGACCGTCGCCAGATCGGGGCCGTTCGCCGCGATGACGGCCCGCTCGGCCAGCGCCTTGGTGTGGGGATAAGGGCTTTCATAGTCCGCATCCGACGGATACGGGTACGATTCATCGACGCCCACCTGCGAGGTATTATCGAAGATGACGCTGGGCGAACTGGTGTAGATCAGCTTAGGCACGCCGTTGGCCCGGCAGGCGGCGATGACGTTCTCCGTGCCGGTGACGTTGACCGCGTAGAACTCGTCCCACGGCCCCCACAATCCGGCCTTCGCTGCGACGTGAAAGACCGCGTCCATCCCCTCGGCGGCGCGGATGAGCGCGTCGCGGTCGCGCAGATCGCCCTGCACGGTGCGCGCGCCCAAGCGCGCCAGCTCGGGATAAGCCCCCCGCGAAAACGAGACCACGTCATCCCCGCGCGCCAACAACTGCTCGACGATATAGCCGCCCAAAAATCCGCCGCCGCCGGTGACGAGGGTTTTCATATCGCCGTCGCCGCCCAGGATGCGAGCCTCTCCCGCTGGATTTTGGCGTTGTGCCGCACATCGACGGGGAAATGGCCGCGATAGAACACCACCCGTTGGATCGCGCGGGTGTGCTCGTGCGCCGCGCCCAAGGTCAGCAGCGCGTTGGTGAAAGCCTGGCGCGCCGCCGCGTCGGTGGGGAAATGGCCCGCGCGCGGCTCGACGACGAGCACCGGCAGCTGCGCCCCTCGCTCCCCCACCCCAACCAGCGCCGTGCGGAAGACGTCCGGGTGCTGGTTGAAGATCGCCTCGCACGGGACGGCATAGAGCGTCTCGTGCGCCGTGACCACGCGATGCGCCTTGCGCCCGCAGAACCACAACCGACCCTCCGCGTCGAGATAGCCCACGTCGCCCATCCGGTGCCAGATCTCGTCGCCCTGGCGGATCTTGGCGCGCGCGGTCTTCTCCGGGCGGTTCAGGTACATTCGCGTCACCATCGGCCCCTTGACCACGATCTCGCCGATCTCGCCCTGGGGCAGCGCCTGCGCTTCGTCCCACGTGGGGATCGGCGCGTCGGTGATGCGAATCACGCGCGCGGTGACGCCGGGCAGCGGGCGTCCCACGCACATCCCTGCGCCGGCGTCGCTCTGGGCGGCGGTCTCCGCCACGATGTCGCGCCCGCTCATCATCGTCAGCGGCATCGCCTCCGTGGCCCCGAAGGGCGTGTTCACGTCGGCATCGGCGGCCAACACCTCGTCTAACATCGTCGCGATCAGCCCGGGCGGGACGGGCGCGCCGGCCATCAGCACGCGCTTGAGCGAGGGCAGCGTGATGCCGCGCTCGATGCAGTAGGGCGCCACGCGCTTCCAGATCGTGGGCGAGCCGAAGGCGTTGGTCACGCCGTGGGTCTGGATCGCCTCGACGACATAGGCGGGATTGATCTCCGCCGATTTGGTGGGGTCCATATCGGGGATGACGGTCGTCACGCCCAGCGCGGGGTTGAAGAGCGCGAAGATGTAGAGCAGCGCCAGATCGACCTCGCCCTCCTCGATGCGCAGCTCGTCGCGCAGGAGGGCGATTTGCGCGCGGAACATCCCGTGCAGATAGACGACGCCCTTGGGGATGCCGGTGCTGCCGGAGGTGAAGGTCACCGCCGCCTCGCTCGCCAGTGTCGTCGGCGCGATGGGGAACGGTTCGCGCACGTCGGCGCGCACGTCGTCCAACGTTGCCTCGGCGAGCAGGCGCGGGCCATCGACGACCACGGCGCGCTTCACGCCCCGGAACGGGCGTGAGAAGAGACGACGCAGCAGATGGGCCAGCGGCACGCCGATGAGCGCGACGGGTTCGGTCTCGGCGACGCACTGCAAGAAAGCGCGCCGGCCCATCCCCGGATCGATCAGCACGGGAACCGCGCCCATCCGCACCAGCGCGAAGACGACGGCGAGCAACTCGACGCCGGGCCGCACCATCATCAACACGCGGTCGCCCTGGCGGATACCCAGCGCGCGCAGGCCGTGCGCGTAGCGATCCACCTCGGCGTTGAGCTGCTCGAAGCTGTACTGCGTGAACTTGGCGCGTCCGCGCTTGGTGCGCCCGGCGGGGAAGATCACGCCGGGCCGGTAGGGCGCGCGCGACGCAATCTCCGCCAAGGCTTGGGTGACATTATAAGGTGCGACGGTATGGGTATGGGATTTGGTCATAGGGCCTCACAAAGCGACAATCGGAAAATTGCGAATTGCGAATTGCGAATTTAGAATCTTTACCCAGCAGCATTATTCATAATTCGCAATTCCAAATTCCCAATTACGGAATCGGCTACCGGAAAGATTTCCTAAATGTAAAAACATCATTTCGCATTCGCAATTCTTGATTCATCATTCGCAATTCTAAATTCATCATTCCCCAAAAAACCCTTAAGCTTCGGCAAAATCCGCTCATAGGCGTCCTCGACGACGTAGTGCCCGGCGGCCTCCAACACGTGGATGTCGGCCTGGGGCAGATGACGGCGCCACTGGGGAAGGATGTCCTTGGTGGTGAAGACGAAGTCGTCCGCGCCCCAGAGGATCAGCGCGGGATGATTGCGCAGGCGGGAAAGACGCGCCTCGATTTGGTCAAGGGTCGCGCGGCTGGAATGCGACCGCGAGACGGGAATATCCTGCACGAAGCGATAGATCGCCACGCGATGGCGCCAACTATCGTAGGGCGCGAGGTAGCTCGCCCGGATCGCGGGCGTGAAGCGGTCGGGCCGGCTCGTGCCCCAGCGCAGCGCGCCGCGCGCGAAGGCGTTGAGGCCGCGCACCAGCAGCGCGCCGATCACGGGACTGCGCGCCACCCTCAACACCCAGGGCACTGCATCGACGTAGAAGGCCGCCGTGTTGAAGAGCACCAGGCGGCGGATCGTCTCCGGGCGGCGCGTGGCGTAGCCCATCCCGATGGGGCCGCCCCAATCGTGGACGACCAACGTGATGTCGGTCAGCTCCAGCGACGTCAGCAACCGATCCAGGTTCTCGATGTGCTGCGCCAGCGTGTAAGGATAGTCCTGCGGCTTGTCGGAAAGCCCGCATCCCACGTGATCCGGCGCGATGACGCGATGCGAATCCTTGAGCGCCTGGATCAGCCGCCGATAGTAGAACGACCACGTCGGGTTGCCGTGGATCATCACGACGGGCGAGGCGTCGCGCGCACCCTCATCCACGTAGTGCATCCGCGCCCCCGCCAACTCCAGCCAGTAAGAGGGGAAGGGATACTCGATGCTCCTAAAATCCCTCACCACTCGATCCCCATAATGAGGCTGTTGATGCCGCTGCCGACGCCAAAGAGCACAACCTTTTCACCCGGCCGGACGAAGTCGTCGTCCGCGCCCAGCGCCATGCTCAACGGCGCGGCCACCGAGGCGGTGTTGCCCAGATAGTGCACCGTCGGATAGTCGATCTGCGGGGAGATGCCCAGTGCGCGCAGCCCGACCAGCCGCTGCGGCATGCTTACCTGATGGCTGAAGAGCCGATCCACATCGCGGTTACGCCAGCCCAGTTCGGCCTTGAACTTTTTCCACGCCGCTCGAATGACAACGGTGCCTTCGCGTAGCAGCTTGCTGGAGTTGGTGTGCATCCACGTGCGTTGGGCCACGCAAAGATCGTTGTGCTCGGTGTTGCTGGAGCCGGCGCCGCCCAGCACGCGATGGCCGTTCGCGACCTGATCGCAGCGGCGCAACACCATCGCCACCGACGCCGCGCCCAGCGTGAAAGAGGCCAGGTTATCCCGCAGGCTATCGCGGGTGGGCGGATCGGACAGCATTTGCGCGATGGTGGACAACTGGCCCTCGCGCGGGGCCTCGGCGGCGGTCACGATGCCCGCGTCGATCTGGCCCAACTCGATCATATTGGCGATGGTCATCATCCCGCTGAGAAAGCCCAGGCAGGCGTTGACCATATCGAAGCTCATCGCCTCCGGCGGCAGGCCCACCTTATGATGGACAATGGACGCCGTGGCCGGCTCGATGTAATCGCGGCACACGGAGGCGTTGATGAGGCATTGGAGCCTGGCTTTATCGATGCCGGCGCGCTCGATGGCGCGCTCCGCCGCCATCGCCGAGGCGTCGGAAACGCTCACGCCCTCATCCCACCAGCGATGCTCCTTGATGCCCGTGACCCGCTCGATGAAGCCCATCGGTACGTGCAGCGCCTCGTACACCGGCGCGATCTGCTCCTCCAGCCACGCCGAGGTGATAACATTATCGGGGATCACATATCCCATTCCTGCGATGCAGACGTTCTTGTATTGCATAGATATATTTGTTTTCTCCTCACGTTAAACGTTGATATGATTCTCGGCTAAATTGTATAGGAAATGAGCAGGAAAGCCAATGCAGGTCGGAATGGGCATTTGTCATTTTACATTTAGGAAATCTTTCCAGTAGCCGATGCCGTAATTGGGAATTTAGAATTTAGAATTGCGAATTGCGAATAATTCTATTGAGTAAAGATTCTAAATTCGCAATTCGCAATTTGCCGATTTGTTGTTTTGCTGTTTTGTTGTTTTGCCGCTTTGTCGACCCAGCCTACTTGCAATGCGCCTCGACGAACGCCACGGGATCGAGGTAGCCCCACGCCTCCGGGCGGGCGCGATCCGGCGCGTCATCCCACGTGTAGCCGACGGCCATCCGATAGCCATTGCACGTCCCGCGCCCACCGGCGCTCTCCGGCGGGAAGAGATCGCTGCCATCGGCGAAGGTGCGGATCTCCCAATGGAGGTGGCTGTTGAGACCCCGATCATGCACACGCCCGATCTCTTGGCCGAGCGTCACCGCCTCGCCCACGGCGACCGCCACATCCGCCACGTGCCAGTAGACGGACCAGACCGCCGTGTGCCCATGATCGGGCGGCAGGCGATGCTCGATGATGAGGACGTAGCCCTCCGCGCCTAGCGACTGCGACCAGGTGACCACGCCGTTGGCGACGGCCCGCACGGGGGCGCCGGCCGCCGCGCGTCCGAGGACTTTGCCCTGTGCATCCAAGCCGAACCAATCCTCCCCGGCGTGATAGAGGCGATTAAAGGGCACCCGCGCGCCGCTCAGATCGACGAAGCATTTGCCATCGCTACCGACGCCGGGATTCTGCGCGCCGTAGCGCGTATCGACGGCCAGCGGCCCGGAGACGTGCGGGATGTACGGCCCAAACGCCGCCGGATCGAGCGGGAAGTCGAAGGCGGTCGCTGCGTCCGGCGTCTCAGGCGCGGCCAGCGGCGGCGGGGACGTCCCCGCCTGGCGGGCGCCGTAGCGCAGCCGCCACACCATCCATCCCGCCGCCAGCGCTCCCAAGCCCAGCAGAATCCCGACGACGATCCACACGGGTTTGCGTTTAAGAGGTTTCAGCAGATGCTCTAACCATTGATTTAGTTTCATAACGGCACTCCATTTCATCGCGTAGCGGATGCTTGACTACGAACAGTAACAACTTCCCTAATTTGACAACTCATGGTTTCACTCTACTATGAATCATAACGCCTCTCATTATACACAACCTCGCGATTTCTCAATGGGGATTCGAGGCCAAACAAACAGAGCTATGAACTACAAAATCATCATCGTCGGATCGGGGCCGGCGGGCAGTAGCACGGCGCTCCACCTAGCCCAGGCCGCCCCGGCGTTGGCCGATGCCACGCTGGTGTTGGAGCGCGCGCATCATCCCCGGCCCAAACTGTGCGGCGGCGGGGTGCTGCGCGATGGCGAGTACATCCTGCGCCGCCTGGGCCTCGATCTCACCGAGGCGCCGCACGTCCCGGTTCACACGGCCCACTTTCACTTTCAGGGGCGCGGGGCCGCGATGCAGCTTACGCCTGTCTGCTTCCGCGTCTATCACCGCGCGGACTTCGATCACTGGCTGGCGCGGGCCGTGCGGGCGCGCGGCGTCGAAGTGCGCGAGAACACGCGCGTGCGGCGCATCACGCCCACGGCGGATGGGGTGCGCGTGGAGACCGACGGGGAGACGCTCCACGCCCAGGTCGTGGTCGGCGCGGATGGGGCCAACAGCGTCGTGCGCCGCGCCGTCACCACCGATCCCGCGCACAGCCACATGGCCCGCCTGCTGGAATTTCGGCATCCCGTGGCGCAGGCGACAGAGGAACAACAGCGCACCGCCTTCTTCAGATTTGACATCATCGCTCAAAATCTGCAGGGCTACACGTGGGATTTCCCCACGCAGATCGCGGGGGAGCCGGCGCGCAATCGCGGCATCTTCGATCTGGGGATGTATGAGACCGGCGCGCCCAACCTGGTTCCCCCACTCCGCGAGGCCGTCGCCAAGGAGGGGGTGAATCTGGCCGATTACAAGCTCCAAAGCCATCCCATCCGCTGGTTCACACCGGGGGGGCCGTTCGCCGCGCCGCGCGTGCTGCTGGTCGGCGACGCCGCCGGCATCGATCCCAGCTACGGCGAGGGAATTTCGTTCGCGCTGGGCTACGGCGAGATCGCGGCGCAGACGCTCCAGGCGGCATTCGCGCGCGGCGATTTCAGCTTCGCAGACTATCGCGTGGATGTGCTATCCAGCCCGATGGGCCGCAGCCTCCACCGCCGCTACCGATTGGCCCGCGTGCTCTATCGCTACCGCCATCCTCGCGTTCAACGCCTGCTCTGGCAGCGCTGCGGTTTTTTAATGCGCTGGTACATCCTCAACACCCTGATCGATTGGGCGAAGTGAGCCACGCATCCGCGCATCGCCGCTAAAAAAGAGGCCCCCGGTCAAATCGGGGGCCTCTTGGTGTTCAGGCAGACAACGGAGTCGACAGACTTACATCAATCTTTTACCACCAAAGGCAAGAAGAGGCGGTTGGATTGGTTGGCTAACGTCGTTGTCTCATCTACCGCGCCATCCTGATCGTTGTCGATGTAGAGGATCATATCGCCCGCGCGATCCCACTCCCCATAGCTCAGGTAGTGGGTATCCAGTGGCGCAATGTCCAGGTTCGTGTGCATAAATTGCGCATCGCCCTCCGTTCCCACGATGTTAATATCCACATTGTAGGTTCCGGCTTCTTCTTGCTGATTGGTGTACACCAAGTATTGGCGCTCGATATCGACGCCCAGAGCGACCATCTGACCCGAGATCACGTCCGCGCCGCGAATGGTAAAGAGGCCGCTCTCACTTGCCCCTTCCAACATCAAGGTGAGGGTCGCTTCCTGATCGCGGCTGGCTTGATAAGCGATTTGGTTGCCATCGGGAGAGATCGCCACGCGATCTTGGGTGGCTGCATCCAGCACGATGTCCGCGACGCGCACGGCGTTGCCCTCTCCAAAGAAAGCCAGGCTCACCATCTCCGGCGCGTCCACGGTCTGACCATCGAGTATCATCGTGTACGTATCGCTCAAGGGCACGGTGTACAGCGGCTCCAGCGCGACATCGCTGCCGGCGTCGATGATGCTGACGGCCTCCACGCCAAAATCGTTGACCAGTTTGTCGCCCACGTAGCCCACCATCCGCTCCTGCGAATCGGAGATCAAGAGGTGACCGGCGCCATCCAACCACACGCCCTCATAGGGGAAGGAGCCGATGGCCCGCCGGTTGCTGCCGCACCACGGGCATTCCGGATCGGCCCGATAGTTGGAGATGGGGACGAGGCCCAGGGTTTTAGTGTCGGCGTCGCCCTGCCAGGTGGTGTTCGCGCCGATCTGATAACTCCAGGTGTTGCGCACCGTGTCGACGACGACATATCGGCTCGTGTTGCCGCCGGTGTTATTATCGTAGACGCGAATCCAGTAGATGCCGCCGCCCTGATCCTCGATGGCGTAGGGCGTGATTGCGTGCCCACTCATCCGGCCATTCGATTGGCGTTGGCGGACGATGAGCGTCGTCGGATCGGCGCCGCTGCCCAGCGCCGCGCTGAGCTGGCGCAGAATCTCTTTGGGGGAGTTCTGCACGCTGCGCGCTTTGTAACTGCGCACCGGATTGGTCAACTGTTCCACAAAATAATAGGCGATGTTGCGGCGGGCGTTGGCGCGCTGTAGATCGTAGGTGACGCTCGCGCCGCTCTGAAAATCCGCCGGGTCGCCGAAGTCCTTGAAGAAGAGCAGGCTGGTGGAGGCCATGCCATCGCAGTGCCCACCCGCCATGGTATTGTTCGCCTGTGCATTCCAGGCCACGGCCGCCGGTTTGGGCACACACGCGCCGAAGACCATCCAGCAGACGGCATCATCGCCGAACATCCGCCGCATATCCCCGATGGTGTAATCGCCGTAATTGACGCCGCCGTAGTTATCGAACTCGTAGCCATCGGGATTGGGACGGAAGCCGAGATCGGGCAGGCCGCCGGTGAAGTTCTGGCCGGTGACATCCGAGGTGACATTTGCCGTGCGTTGCGCGGGCGAGAAGTGATAGTAGTCCTTCTCCGGCGTGATGGCGTAACTGCCGTCCTCCAGATCGGTGAAGAGGTACTCGCCCTCGGCGTCCGTCTCCGTATGCTGCCCGGTGTTGAGCGCTACCCGCACATCTGCCAGGGGCGCGCCGTCGTCATCCGTCACCCGGCCCGCGATGCTGCTCAAGCCCTCCGGCGGAGACACCGTGTAGCTCACCTTGATGCGAGGATGCTCTTGATTTGGACATTGCGACGTGGTGCAATCCTTGGAGCGGAACACGCCGCCGGTGGCCGTTTCACTGTTGGCCCAGATCGTCACGCCGTGATTACTTCGCCCTTGATACCACTGGCGGACTAATCCGGTAATATCCACCCCCTTCCATCCCGTGGAGCACCCAAAGGAGGTCGATCCCACGCTGCCGCCTTTGGAAGGCTGGTTATTCCAGGTCAGCTCGTACTGTCCCCAATCGCTCGTGATCTCATAGGCAGTGACGCCATAGCTCCCGGAGCATTGCACGGCGTACTGGTACAGCTCCACCTGCGCGCTGCTGACCGTCGCGCCACTCGGCAGCGAGGGTAAGTTGAATTTGATGTAGATGCGGTTTCTTCCCTTGCCGTACCAGGTATCATAGCCCAGGTACATATTCTGCTGATTGCCCGTTGCAATATCAGGAGCACCAGACTGGGCGTAGGCGTCCTTGTTGGTGCTGCCGTACTCCGTCCCCGATGCAGGCGGCGGGCTGCCGGTGGTCGCCGAGGCGACATTGCTGTATCCCGAATTGCCGTGGCTGTTGTACGCGCGCACCCGGTAATAGTACTTGGTGTTATCGGGCAAGCCGCTGTTGGAGTGGCGGGTGACGTTTGCGCCGACGGTGGTGATCTGACTCCAGTCGCCGCTGCCGTTGGGCGAGCGTTCGATCTTGAAGCCGCTCTCGTTGCCACTGTTGTCGTCCCACGTGAGATCGATCTGCGTGGATGAGGCCGAGGTCGCGTTAAGATTGCTTGGCGCGGCGGGCGTCAACGTGGGCGGCTGGGTGACGTTCGAGCAGGCAACCCCGTAATAGTCGCAGACGCCCAGGACGAGCGCCTCGGCCACGAGCTTTTTGAAATTCTCATCGTGCAGGGCGTCGTTATCGGGCGATTTCATGTCCATAAAGGCGACTTCGATAAGCGCGGCAGGCATCCGGGCGTAGCGATTTTCACCGTAGCCGCCGTTGGACGCCTTGACGCCACGATCTCGCCAGTTGGCATTGTAACGCGCGCGGATCGTGTTGACGACCCGGCTGTTGATTTTCTGCGCCAGGTTCTGTGCGGCAGAGGAACTGTGATAATCACCCGTGGTATCGTACCAGGTCTCGGTACCGGTTCCCTGCCCGCCGTTGTTGTGCAGGTTGATGAGCAAGTTCGCGCCGTAATAATTCGCGCCGTAGGGGCGGGCCATGATATCCTTGCACAGGTTATTGCTGCCGCATCCCGATGCGTTCCACACCCAACTCGGCAGGCCCGCATTCCATAGATATTCCCGCGCGCCTTCGTACCAATGGGGATACCCGCTCGGCCCCGTGGGCGATTTATTCATCTGCCGCAGATCGATGACCGTCGCGCCGGCGTTTTCGAAGTACTGGGCGGCGTACATCATCATCTCGGCGTTGACCAAATCCTCGCGGATGCCCCACCACTCGCCGCGCTGCCAGCGATAGTTGCCGGTATCGGTCGTGTCGTACAGGCCGTGGCCGGGATTCAGCGCGATCTTCTTGCCGGAGAGTGGGCCAGCGGCGGGCGCTTGCGGCTCACGCGGGGCCTCGGCCGGCGACGCGAACTCCGGCACCGGCATGCCCCAGTCATCCAGCGGGCGCCCTGCGACCTGGAAGGTCACGAAGTAGCGCTGTGTAAGCTCCAACTGCGCATCCAGCGCCTGGGTCAATCGGGCGAAGGTCTCCGCATCGAAGGCGCCCTCATCCAAAATCTGGCGATCTAAGTTGATGATGATGGCTTCGCCTTCGATTACCACATCCAGCACCTGGGCTTCGCGCGCTTGGATAAGGGACTGCTGCGCCAAGGTATCCGTAATCTGCGCGATCAACTCATCCGGGTCCGTGTACGCGCTGGTGGGGTGCGCAGAAGCCTCGGCGACCGACACGGTGCCTACGCCGGGGAGGAAACTGCCCCCGACGATTGCCAATACGATAAAGATATTCCATAGCCAGTTTTTCATCGCGGCCTCCTTTTT
>CAZCAI010000137.1:0-12960 GCA_964496595.1 uncultured Anaerolineales bacterium | reverse complement strand
GCGCTGTAGACGCTGGCTTCGTCGTAGAAGGTGGTACTGCCCGCGCCCTCGGAGAAGCGAAACCAGAGCTTGTCGGGCTGGTAATAGCCCAAAATCGCGCGACGGTCGGATTCGCTGGCGTCGTGGGTGGGATAAATCCACGCGCCGATGGTGAAATCCTCGTCCTGTTGGGGTAACGTTGCGTCTTGCGTCTCTACGATGCGCAATGCCTCCGTGCCGCCATCGAAGGTGAGGCCGTAGCCATTTATTCCGTCAACTTCACGATCAGGGCAGGTCTTTTCGTCGTAGAGCGGTGTGAAAGGACACTCGGCAACCAGGGCTTGCTCTCCATTCGCATCATCGATCACGGCGGCAAAGCCGTCACCATCGGCTCCGGCGAAGTGGTTGTCCTCGAAGTAGAGGGCGGCGTCGGCGTCCGGCACGGTGAGGAAAAGCTCGCTCTCGTCGGGCGCGGTGATCACGCCCTCGGCCACGATCTCGACGCCGTAGGCGCCGTTGGGCGCGTCGGCAGCGACCACCACCTCGCCCGTGATGCCGCCCGTGCTGTCGCCGGCGTCCAGGTAAAACGCTTGATACTCAGTATCCACCGTAATGGAGGTCGTATTAGCCTCGTCCTCCAGTTGGACAAAGGTGTAGCCTTGCGCGGAGCGGCTGAGCATATTGTTCTGCGCCGTCACTTGATAGTGCAGATCGGCGCCGGGCTGTACATAGCCATCGTTGAGGTCGTAGCTAATTTCGTACCACGTCTGCACCTGGTCGGCGGAGAGGGCGTGGTTGAAGATGACGGCATCATCCAAGCGCCCACTCAATTTCCTTATCGGCGTGCTGCCGTTGGTTTGCCAACACTGACCCAGCGTCAACCAATCCCCGGCGGTCGGGAACTGCACCGTGGTGAAGGTATCTTCGGCCACGCCATTGACGTAGAGAACGCCGTTGCCATCGGCATCGACCGTGACCATCACGTGATACCAGTCGTTGGTGGAATAGGCGCTGCTCTGGGCTTGCGCGCTGACTTCGGGGCTGTAGAAGCTAAAGTAACCACTATCGTAGGAAAGGCGCGCGATGAAATCGAGATAACTATAGTCCTCATCGTAGCGATCAAAGCTGAAGAGCGTGCCATAACTATCGGTGGGATAGACCCACGCGCCCATTGAGAACGCGCCGCCATTGATCTCGCCGCTGACAGCATCGACCTCCAGGTAGTCGTCCGCGCCGTCGAACTGCACCGCGCTGCCATTGACGCCATCCATCCCGGCGGTAGGGCACGTACTGCCTTCGCAGGCAGCGATGTGACCGAGGCCAGCGTCATCGCTGAAGGCTTGCGCGCCGCTGCTTTCTTCAAAGCTCAGCAGCATCACGGGCGCCGTCCCCTCGCGGATTTCGATGCTCTCGAAGGTGAGGGCGTTGTTCACCGCGTCGGCGCTGTCGGCCCAGTTGGGATTAAGGCCGTAGATGTACTCGGTGGCGTCGTCGAAGCCGTCGCCGTCGGCGTCGCTGTGCGTGGGGTCGGACCAGACCCAGGCCGTAGCGATGCCGCCATCGGCGGCGCGGTAGCCGACGGCCCACCCGGCGACTTCCAGCGCGTCGCTCAGGCCATCGCCATCGCTATCGGCGGAGAGCGGGTCGCTGCCGTAGAACATCTCCTCTTCGTAGTCGGTCAGGCCGTCGCCGTCGGTGTCGGCGACTTCGGGATCGGTCCCGACGGAGATCTCATAGTAGTCGGAGAGGCCGTCGCCGTCGGTGTCCCACAGGCTGTCGTTGGGATCAGAGCCGCCGTCGATCTGATTCCAGAGGCCATCATTATCGGCATCCTTAAGGCGCGGGAACGTATCATCGCCCTCCTGGCCCCAGGCGAGGCTGTATCCGCCTTCCGTCTCCCCGCTGGCGGGAGGAGACAGGGGGGTGAGGATGTAGAACTCGTCCAGCGTGGCGGGGAAGATGTCGTAGTAGAGGTACTCGCCAATCTGGATGTGCGAGGAGCCGGCTTCTTCCTTCATAGAGCAGTTCGGCCCCCAACACTCCACCAGGGGGATGACGTAGGCTTCGGTGAGATAGACGTCGGCAAGCTGGCGGTTGACGCCGGCGCCCACGGCCTCAAAATCCAGCGAGAGTGCATCGGGATAGTAGACTTTGTAGAGGTTGCTTTTGCCGTCGCCGTCAATATCGCCGCGCTGCCAGCCGTAGTATTGCTGGCCCAGGTAGAGATTGGCGTGCTGGTCGGTCTCGGTGACTTGCAGCGTGTAGCCAAAGGCGGCGTATTGCGAGAGCGGGCCGCGATCCTTGCCTTCGAAGTATTCGTTATAGCGGCCTTCCAAAATAGTGTTGGTAATCACCGCCGAGTAGCGCACCCCGTTATCCACGATATAGCCCGCATCAGAATCCAGAAAATCGGGGCCGGAGATGCTGTAATCTAAGCGGTCGCTGCTGTTCATTTGCAGCGGCGTGTCGGCGCGGTAGACCAGATCGGCCAGGAACTCGGTGAGCAGGCCCGTGATGCCCTTGCAGACCTCGGAGTCGCTCTGGGCGATCTCACAGACCAGATAAACCACCGAATCAAAGAGCGTGATGAACAGCACCAGGAGGAGACCTACCACAGGGATAAAGAGCAATACAAAGAAGAGAATGGCCACTACCGTCGCGGCGATGCCGTAGGCCACCACCGCGCGGGTCTGGTATTTGTTCAAGTCACTCGTCCCCAAAACATAGCCGATCAGGCCCCACACCATCGCGACGCCGATAATCAAACCGACCAGGCCACTTCCAAAACGGGAGGCCTGGCTGACGCGGATGAGCAAACTAATCACGCTGTACCCCTTCAGCCATAAGAGGGATGTGGTCTGGTAGAGGCGGTAGATGGCGTACAGTTTATTGATGAGGCTGATCAACTGGATGCCGGTCACCGCAGCCGTCAGGCCGCTGGCGACAATCAACACGGTATCCATGCTGAAGCCGTTGGCGGTCGCGTCCACGATGAGCGCGGTGACGGTCAGGATAAAGGCCGCCGCGATCGTGATCCCGACGGCCGAGCGACTCAAGCCGCTCAGGGGGACGCTGGTGAAGAGCTTGTACGCGCTGCCCTCGGTGTTGATGCGCCCGTGCGCCGTGTTGACGTATTGGTAGACGTTGTACAGGAAGGTTTTGGTGCTCTTGTAGAACGCCTTGAAGCCCGTCGCCGTCGTTTTGACCTTTTGCAGGCCCGATGTGCTCGTGCCCCAATTCATGTAAACCAAGTAGAGCCAGCCGGTGACGACGGTCTTGAAGTTGAAGGCGGTGTTCGGCTGGAGCGCCTGCTTATCATAATAGTCCGCAACCTCAATGGAGACGCCGTTCATCTCCACCAGCGAGGATGCGCCGGTGTTCAGCGCCGAGTAGTACACCTGCGCCATCGTGACGCCGCCCGCCGCCGCCCCCACGCTTTCATCGTCGTCATCCTCCGCCTGGAAATCGGGATGGTCGCTGAGCTGGTCTTCTATGTAGAACCAATACTCGTCGAGATCATAGGTATCCCACCCGTCATCGCTAGATGACGCATTATCGTAGAGATACGCCTGCACCGAGAGCGAGGCCATCGTCAACGACGGCTCGTCCGTCAAATCCAGGCTCAGATTGGCGGCAGGCGCGACATCGTCGAGATTCTGGGCGCGATAGACCTCCTCCCGCGCAAAGCCGAGCAGGGGCACGGTGGAAGTAAACGCGCCATACGCCGTGTCGAGGAAGGCCAACGTGTCGGTCATCGCCACGTGGGTCAGATAGCCATAGTGCTCATACGCTGTCGTCGTGACGGTTAGCGTGTCGTCGATAAACCAGCGGAGGCTGTCGGCAACCGCGTCATTCGTGCTGTGATTGAAACGCTCGTAAATTTCGGCCACCGTCATGCGGGTATCATCGGTCTCGCAGGTGGTGTCATCCGCATCATCGAGAAAACACTCCACGCCCTCCAGGAAGGAGAGCGAGAGGTTATCGGTGAGATGCCAGAACTGGTCTTCATAATCCGGGTCGGCGTCCACGGCGGGATCTTCGGCATAGATCGCCAACTCAAAGCCGTGATCCTCCCGTATATCCAGCCCGGTCACATACCATTCCTCATCGGTGTAGATGTGGGCAATGGTGCTGGTATCCTCACCGGTGTCCGCGTCGGTCACGATCATCTGCACCATCCACACCAGGCAGAACTGGTGCGCGTCGCCCCAACCACTCTGGGTGGGCCAGTAGAGCATCTGCGCGCTCCACGCGACGCGGGCGGCGCCTAAGTCATCCTCGTTCTCTGTGAGCGGCACATAGAGATAGAGATTGCCCTCGTCGTCGGCCTGTTGCGCGGCGATGCCATAGGCTTCGAGCGTGTCCTGGTCGAGCCAGCCGTCAATGTCCACCGTATCGGTGATGGTATCCAGCACGGGCAGGTTGCCGTAATAGCCCTCGACGTGAGGGACGTAGACCTCCAACATCGGCGATAACATCATATCGCCGTTGGCGGCGCGGTCACTGCTGCTCTGTAATTCCTCGTTATCCGTTGTAGCAAAGGTAGTATCATCATAGCGCAAAATCTGGCCGCGATAGTCGTTGTCCGGCCAATCTAAGACGCTGCCGGAGTAGTAGAGGTGCTGCGGGTCGGTAGGACGCAGTTGGATATCTACGAAAACCGGCTCATCGGCGGTCAAACCATCGACTGAAAGCTGGAAGGGAGTGTCGTAATCGAAGAAACTGCTGCTATCGCCCACCGCCGAGAAAGGCGAGAGATCGACCGCGTCCGGCACGCCATCGCCGTCGTTATCGAAGTCGAAGACATCCGGCACGCCGTCGCCGTCGGTATCTGAACAGACCGCGTCCGCATCGCCGCCTTCGACGCCGGACTCTTCGAGTCCGGAGGTCAGTTCGGGGCACTCCTGCCCATCGAGCAGGCCGTCGCCGTTGGTGTCGTAGTCCAGGGGATTGAGATACCACTGTTGGCCGTTATACCAGAAGCCCTCGATCTCGAGCGAGTCGGTGATCGTGTCGCCATCGTGATCGGCCTGAGTGGGATCGGTGCCGAGCGTGTTGACCTCCGCACCGTCAAGCAGGCCGTCGCCGTCGGAGTCGGTGGGATCATCGCACGCCGTATCGTCGCTGCTGGCGCACGTGCCCCAGAAATCCTCGTCGTCATCGTAGAGGCCGTCGCCGTCGGTGTCGGTGGTGTCGAAATCAGTTGAAAGTTCCGAGTTGAAGGTTGAAAGTTGAACGCTGGAAGCTGGATGCTGGCTACTGGAAGCTGAATTTGCCGATTCGCCGATTTGTTGATTTGCCAGACTTTGGTGCGGATTCCAATCGCGTGGGTTGAGCCTGTCCTGTACCTCCGACTCGGCTTCGGCGCGCGCGCGGCGCGCTTCGGATTCGGCGGCGCGGGCGTTCTGGCGCTCGTAGAAAGCGGTCACGTGAGAGGATTGCAGCACGGGGGAGATCACCATCGCGGCGAGGCCAACCACGACGATGGCGATGTAGAAAGCGCGCGTGCGCATATAGCTGAGGCTGAGCAGTATGAGCGCGAGCGTGCTGCTGAAGAGGCCAACCTGCGTCCGAAGCTGCCGCCAGCCCTGCGCGGTCGCGGGCAGGCGCAGTGTGCGCGCAAGCCACGCGCCGACGTCCTCGCCGGGGCCGGCGGTCGCCTTCGCCAGCGCCGTAGGTTCATAGCCGTAGAAATCCGTCGTGAACTCCGCCACGATGCGACGCCCATCGTCCTCGCGGGGGAACTCCAGCCGCGCGGTGAAGCGGTGCGGGAGGCCGTCACGATCCAGCCACAGCTCGCCCGCGCCCTCGGTCTTGCGGTACACGTCGGAGGTCTCCAGATTCACACCGGCCGGCAGCTCGCCGCGCGCCTGCAAGTGCTGCTGCATCTGATCGCGGACGTAGACGGCGAGGGCCGGGCCATCCAGATCAAAAGCGTAATGCGTAATGCGTAATGCGTAATTCTCGAAACCGCGCGTCTCAGTTCCCATCAGATGGACATTCTTCGCGCCGGAGAGGAAGCCGAGCGGATCGCTGCCGGGCGCGAAGACGTCGCCGACGTTGTCGATCTCCTGCCACTCGCCGCCGGGCGTTTGCCCGTAGGCGAGGCCGTCCGCGACGCGGATAGGGTAGGCATTCGCGCCCAGGCCGATGCGCATCTCGATCACATCCTCCGGGCGGTTGACCTGACCTTCCAGCGAGAAGCGCTCCTGCGTGGCGGGCTTGCCCACGTTGTTCAGGCGCGGCGCGGGATAGGTCGTCTGCACAATCTGCGTGCGGAATTGATAGACGCCCACGTCGCGGGCCAGCGTCCAGGCGGATGCGACGGCCTGGCGGGGCGGCGGGGGAGCGGAATGCACCGGCTCGGGCGAAAAATCTCGAACGAGTATCAGACTGACCATACCGATCAGAGCAGCGAGTAGGCTCAAGCGGCGCATACGTTTCATGATGGCGCTCCTTTACTAGATGTTTTTAAAAGTTAATTGCCCAGGAACGAGACCTGGCGCACTTGTTGTCGCTCAACAGAACGGCGCAACACCAACGGCAGGTAGATTGCCCCTGCGCTGTGGGGCGGCGTAGCGTCCGCATCCCGCACGAGGCGAACGTGATTAAAGACGCGCCGCACGTCGCCCTGTGGGCCGTGGCCCCAGGAAGGATACTCCGCCGGATCGCCATCCTTGGGATCGCTGCGCTGGCAGCCCGCGCCATGCACGTCAATGACATGGACATCATCCATCGAACCCAATCCGCGCCCGAAAGCGATATAGACCGCATCCGTGGCGCTGCCATCGAAACGCAGATGGGTGGTCCCGCTCCAGTAGTAGGGGAAATCGGGATTGTCGGCTTCATTGGTGATGACGGTGGTAGCAAAGAGCGGATCTATGGCGGCGGAGGCAGTGGTATCCGGCGAGCGGGTGTAATCCACCAGGCTCTGTAGCTCTTTGGCGTTGGGCAGCCGCCAATCGCTGTAGCCGAGGTAGTTGGCCGCGTTCTGGGTTTCCACCCAGGCCAGCGCTTCCTCCCAGTTGACGCCCGCGCCGTTATCATCCCGCGCCCACATCAGGCCGGTGGCAGCGTCGGTAATCGTGCCGTCGCCGTTGTCTTTCAAGTCGTTTACGCCATAACCGGCGACGTTGCGTACACAGCGGACGTAAAACTCTTTGTTGGCGGGATAGCCCTTGATGCGCCCATCACCAAAGTTGACGCCGAACATGGCGGCCTGGTCGTTCATCACTGTGGCGACGTAGGCGGTGCTGGATGCGAACTGGGCATCGATTACGCGCTCGCCGGCGGCAGTATCGCCGTAGGCAAAATCAAAGTAGTCGGTATCTATAAAGGGGATCACGCCAGTGACGCTGCCATCCGGCGGCGGATCCGTGCCACGAAAGTCGATCAGGGAGTAGAGTTGCTTGATGTTGGGCAACTGCCAGTCATCGTACTCGGCCAGCGTCAGATTCTCACAGTACGTCCCGGCCTCGCTGAAGTTGAACTTGTCGTGGGCGTCGATATCGCCGTCGCCGTCGGTGTCCGGGCTTTGCTGCCACATCAAGCCGGTGACGTTGTCCGTGACTGTGCCCTCGCCGTTAGCGGTGTAGCTCGGCGCGTTGCCCGTGATTTGGGCATCCTGCCCGTAGAAGGCCGCACCCTCCGCCGGGCACGCCATCGCGGCGCTGGCGTTGTAGCATGCGTCCTGCCCGGTGTCCACGATGGGATAACCGAGCGGCGCGGAGCTGTCTGGGCGCGCTGCGACGGTCTCCAAAGGTGGGGGCGGCGCGGATCGTGCGCACCGCAGGCTGGCGGGCGCCAAAAGTGAAAGGGCCAGAACAGATAAAACGGTCAGGTTCGAACGGTATGTGCGTTTCATTTCGCTCCTTCTCAAGATATTGACTCAAGATATTGATACTGACACGATCTGCGCTACTACCTGCGCCAGGTCGGCAGGGCTAGTCAGTGGGATGTAGCGCCCGGTGAGCAGCGTCCCGCCGCTGGTGTTGACGTCCAACGTGATCAGCGGCACCCCCTGATCCAGCAACGCTAAGGCCAGATCGCTTTGCTGGCGCTCGCGTTCCAGCAAGACAACGGCCGGCTCCAGCGCCACGATGCGCTCCACCACGGCGGGCAGATAAGGATGAAAGCGCATCACGATGAAACTCTCGTTTTCTAATAGGGCTGCTTGTAGCGCGTTGGCAAAGATGGATTGGCCGCAGATGATCACAGGGCGTATCGCTTTGGTGACATGGGCATGCGTCACGAAATAGCCTCCTCAATCCATAGAACTCTCTTGAAGCCTATCAGATTTAAGGAGCGCTGTATACTACCCAGGCGGTAGGATTTGGGGAGTTTTTGGGTAGGGGAGCTACCCAAGGGGATAAAAACGGCTAAATCGCATCATCTGATCAACAGACGATGCGATTGGACAAGCTAATCTTGCAAAGTTACGCCTACGTCGTCGTATCGACGATATCATGCTCCCGCGCGTAGCGGGCCAACTCGTAGCGGCTTTGCAATTCGAGCCGCTCCAGCATGTGGGTCACGTGGTACTTGACTGTGTTATGGCTGATGTGGAGTTCTTGCGCAATCTCCAGATAGGTCATCCCTTCGGTCAGGAGGATCAGGACCTCGCGCTGGCGCGGGGTGAGCGACACGGGCGCTTCTTCCGAGGCGGAGGAAGCCGCGCCGGTCGCCTGCTCCTGGGCCATCTCCGCCAACGCGCGCGCGGCCACCGTCGGGGAGATGATCTCCTCGCCATGCATGATCTCGCGCAACAAGTCGAAGAAGCGGCGACTCTCCAGATTTTTCAGCAGATAGCCCGCCGCCCCGCTCTGAAGCGCCTGGATGAGCGTCGCATCATCGGCGGCGACGGTGAGGATCACGATTTTGACCTCCGGCAAGACGGCCTTGATCTGGCGCGTCGCCTCCAGGCCATCGCAGTGCGGCATATGCACATCCATCAGGATGAGATCGGGCAGCAGTTCGCGGGCGAGCGCGAGCGCTTCCTGACCATCGTGAGCCACACCGATCACCTGTACGCCGCGCGCCGCCAGCAGATTACGCAGCCCCTGCGCGTAGAGATCGTGATCATCGGCCAGGAGAACGCGCAGACCCCGCATCGACGCATCAGCCGCCGCTGCCAACACGCGCGGCAGGCGCACGATCACCTGCGTGCCTCCGTCCGGCTGCGAGCGGATGTTCAGGCTGCCGCCCACGCCCTCGGCCCGCTCGCGCATAATTGTCAAGCCAAAGTGGGGATTGGAGGACGGCAATTGGAGGGCGGCGACATCGAAGCCACAGCCCTCATCGCTGATAATGACCTGCACCTCCTCCGGGTGCAGCGTGAAGATGAGGCGGGCTGTCGCAGCGCCGGCGTGCTTGCAGACGTTGGTCAGCGCCTCCTGGATGATGCGCAGCAGTTGGGTCTCGACGGGGGGCGCGAGCGGGCTTTCGCGCAGCGCTTCCGGCCAATTGACATGCACCGTCAGCCCATACCGCTGTTCCAGTTCCTGAAGATAGTGCTCCAGCGCGGTCAGGAAATCGAGCGGCGCCGGATCCACCGCCGTGCGGATGCCCAAGATGTACTTGCGCACATCATCGTGGGCCGCTTGCGCTACCTGGATCAATTGGTGTAGGGCCGCGCGCGCCTGCGCCCTCTCCTCCCGCGCCAGCAGATCTTGCACCGTCTGCGCCTGGACGTTCACGTAGCCCATCACCTGGCCCAGGTCGTCGTGCAACTCCCGCCCGATGCGCTCGCGCTCGTCTAAAGCGGCGAGTAGCCGCTGTTGCGACACCAACCGCTGCTCCGCCTCGCGATACTCAGTGATGTCGGCGGCCATCGACAGGCGCACCAGCCGGCCATCGATCCACTCGACGGCGCTGTCGGCGACGGTGTACCAGCGCCCGGTGCGCGTATTCTGGTATTGCCAGTGATAGATGCCGGTCGGACGCCCCGTCGCATCTAACAAACGCGCGTTAGTGCAGAAAGCGCACGGGCCTTCCTGGCCCTCCTGCAGCGCTTGCCAACAGACGCCCCCTTCGACGCCGCCGAAGATTTCCCGCATCTGCGCGTTGGCGAAGAGAATCTCGTGGCTATGCATATCCGCCACATAGATCAGCGCATCCAAATTATCCAACACCGTGCGCAAGACCGCGTGCGCCGTCTCGACGTGGGCCTTCTCCTCAGAAAGCTCCTGCGTGCGCGCGACGACCTGCGTCTCCAATTCGGCGTTGCGGCGGCGGATATCGGAGATGCGCCAGTGCACCACACCACCGACGAGGGCCGTGATCACCAGCAACAGCCCGCCGCGAAACCAGCCCGTCTCCCACCAAGCGGGCAACACCGTCAGCGCCAGCGTCGCCTCGTGCGTGCTCCACACGCCGCTGGCATTCGTACCCTGCACGCGGAAGACATACTCTCCCGCCGGCAGATGGGTGTAGGTGGCGAAGCGCTGCTGGCTGTCCACCTCGACCCACGCGGTCTCCAGCCCCTCCAACCGGTAGCGATAGCGCTGCTTGGGCGATTTGGTCGCCCAGGCAGTCGAGGCGTAGTCCAGCGCGGCGAACGCGAAGGAGACCAGATCGTCATCGTGGCGCAACGTCAACTGCTCGGCGGCCCAGATCGGACGTTGGAGCAGAGCATCCGCGCCCGGCGAGACCGGTTCGTTCGCCAGGCGCAGCTCCGTCAAGACGACCGGCGGCTGATAATCGCTCAGGGTGATTTGATCGGGGTAGAATGCCGTGAGGCCGTGCGCGCCGCCAAAGTACATGCGCCCGGCATCGGGCGCGCCATCCGGCGCCTGCCAGGCCGCGCCCGGATTGAAGGCATTGCCGCCCAGGCCATCGGCGGCGTCGAAGTTGTCGAAGGCTTCGGTGCGCGGATCGAAGCGCGCCAACCCCTTCGTCGTGCCCAACCACAGATGGCGACCGCCCGGCTCCGGGAGGATACTCTGGACGTAGGCGGCCGGCAGACCGTCCTTCTCGGTGTAGCGGCGGATCGCCGGTTCCGCTGTCGCATCGGACGGATCGAAGCGCACCAGGCCGCTGCGGGTCGCCAACCAAAGGAGATCGCCCTCGGCGTAGATATCCTGAATCCAGCCCAACTGGCCTCGCTCCGCCGCCGGATCGAAGCCATAATGGGAGAAGGCCGCCGTCTCGACATCGTAGCGGCTGAGCATACCATCCTGATAGCCGATCCAGAGATCGCCATTGCGGTCAACGTGGAGCGCAGAGAGACGATTCGTGACAATGGTCTGGGGCGCATCCTCGCGCATCGCTTCTATCTTGTTTTCAAGCAGATAGGTGTGGAAGGCCCCGGTTTGGCGGTCAAAGTGATGCAATCCTACCAACGCCATCGCGATCCAGACGTCGCCGTTATGATCTTCCACGATGGCCGCGAGATTCGGCGGCGGGCCGGGGCGCGCCCGCGCGTGCAGAGCATCGTACACCTCGATATCGCCGGTCGCTGTATCCAGCCGAAGCACGCGGTCGCCGGCGCCAATCCAAACGTCACCGTTGTGATCTCTGAGGAGCGCGGTGACGCCCGGCCCGGGGAGCGGGCGCGCCCCGGGGAGCGGGTCATAATGCGTCACGTCCCCCGTCGTCGGGTCCAGGCGGTCGATCATCTGCGGCGTCGCCAGCCAGACCGCGCCATCAGGAGCGCCGGCAATCGCCTGCACCAGATCGTCGGAAAGGCTCGCCGGATCGTCCGGATCGTGGCGGTAATGGGTGAACTGCTCCTGGCGCGGATCGAATGTGCTGATGCCATTGTGCGTCCCGATCCACAGCACGCCGCCGGCATCCTTGAACATCGTCGTGACGACCTCGCCAACGAGACTCGTGAGGTCATTTTCTCGATGGACATATCTTCGTGTAACCCGTTCAGTTAGCAGATCAAAGGCATAAAGCCCCAGCCCGCCTATCCAGAGCGTGTCACCGTCCACGTAAAGCGCATCGATTTCAAAATCTATATCGTAACTCGTAAAGTGCTCTGTGATCGGATCAAATTTGTGGAGGCCGGTCGCGCCGCCGACCCACAGATCGCCCTCGGCATCCAAGGCGATGGCGTTGAGGCGCTTCTCTTGAGGGTGCGGGGCGTAGGCGGTCATCGCTGCCGCGCCGGCCGCCGGCAAGAACCGGATCAGCGCCAGATCCGCCGCCAGCCACAGCGCGCCGCCGGCATCCTCGACGATGGCCTGCACACCGCCGCGGAAGTCATCTTCGGGCGTCACAGCCACATCAAAATGCCGGAACGTGGGCGTGATCAGCGCGCCGGCGTTTACGGCAGCGACCTGCGCTGCATCCAGGCTTTCCAGCTCCAGCGGCGGCGAGCCGCCGACCCACAAGGCCCCGGCGCGATCCTGGAAGACTGAGAAGAGCATGCCGCTGCCGGCGCTCGTCGGGTAGCGCGTGAAGGACTCGGTGAGCGGATCGAAGCGATTTAGGCCGCCCCCCTGCGTCGCGATCCACAGCGCGCCGTCGGCATCCTCGATGATATCGCGCACGTGATTATTGCTCAGGCTGTGAGGGTCATTGGGATCATAGCGGTAGGTGGTGAACTCGTAACCGTCGAAGCAATTGAGACCATCCTGCGCGCCGATCCAGATGAAACCCTGGCGATCCTGCATAATCACGGTGATGTGATTGTGCGAAAGGCCATCCGCCGTGGTCAGATGGGTGAAATGCAACTCTGGGGATAAGCGCCCCTCTGGCGCATCGCTTCCCTGTGCCTGTATGCTGGCAGTCTGCATCCCGCCACAGATCCCAGCGAGGAAGATCGTCAGCAACACCCAATGCGATAGCTTGTTCCAAGTAATCATTATCAACCCCCGGACTTCTGCGTCTCAACCTATATTCTAACTAATTATAACCCAGACTACCGGGAGGTAGTACCGCAGACCTAAAAGACGTCCGGCGAATAAATTTACGAAGCCACTCGGGATGCGCAATGAATCAAGGGATCAAAAACAACCCATAAAACGGTGAAGTTCA
>CAZCAI010000136.1:0-13007 GCA_964496595.1 uncultured Anaerolineales bacterium | reverse complement strand
CGACCGCCGGCCTGGGCCATGTCGGGGCGACCGCCGCCCCCGCCGCCCACCATCTTGGCGACCTGGCGGATGAGGTTGCCGGCGTGAAGGCCGCGCTGCTGCGCCACCTCTTTGGTGGTAGCCGCGATGAGCAGGGGTTTGCCCCCGACGACGGCGCCGAGGACGATGAAGCCGCCCTGCATCTTATCGCGGAACCAGTCGGCCATCTCGCGCAGGGTGTTCGCATCCGGCGCATCGACGCGGGCGACTAAGACGGGCACGCCCGCGATCTCCTCGACATCGTCTAAGAGCGATTTGAAATCGGCCCGCGCCAGCTTGCGATTGAGGCGCTCGACCTCGCGCTGGGTCTCCGAAAGCTCGCTCTGGAGGCGCTCGACGCGCGCCAGCACGTCGCCGACGGGACAGCCTAGGCGCGCCGCCGTCTGCTCCTGACGCGCGCGCATCGCCTGCACCGCCTCCAGGGCGCGACGCCCGGTCACCGCCTCGACGCGACGGACGCCCGCCCCGATGCCGCTCTCCATCGTGATCAGGAACGCGCCGATGTCGCCCGTCCGATGGACGTGGGTGCCGCCGCACAGCTCCTGGCTGTAGGCCTCGTCCTCATCGCCGATGCGCAGGACGCGAACCACGTCGCCGTACTTTTCCCCAAAGAGCGCGATGACGCCCTGATCCAGGGCCTCGCGGTACTTTTCCTGGCGAGGACGCACCTCGTAGTTCGCCAAAATCGCCTCCGTGACCAGGCGCTCGATCTCCGCGCGCTGCTCCGGCGTCATCGGCTGCTCGTGGTTGTAATCGAAGCGCAGGCGATCCGGCGCGACGAGTGAACCGGCCTGGGCGACGTGGCTGCCCAGCACCTCGCGGAGGGCGCGATGCAGCAGGTGGGTGGCGGTGTGATGGCGCATGATGTCCCAGCGACGCGCCGCGTCCACCTCAACGACGACGCGGTCGCCCACGCGCGGTGTCCCCCGCACCACCTCGCCGATGTGGACGATCATGCCCTCGAGGGGGCGCCGGACGTCCGTCACCTTGACCTCCCAATCATCCCCCAAAATGCGCCCGGTGTCGGAGACCTGCCCGCCGGATTCGACGTAGAAGCAGGTGCGCTCCAGCACCAACTCCACCCGGTCGCCCGACGCCGCTTCGGTGTCCATGCTGTCGTCGCGCAAGAGGCCGGATAGGCAGGTTTTCACGCGCATCGCGCCGTAGGGATCGTAGGCCAGGGGGCGGTTGCACTCCTGCTCCGCGATCCAATCGTAGAGGATGGGGTAGAGCACGGCGTGCTCATCAGAGGTCATATCGAAGTCGCCGGCGGCGCGCGCGCGGGCGCGCTGTTCCTCCAAGGCAAGGCGATAGCCCTCCTCGTCGACGGTCATGCCGTGTTCCTCGGCAATATCGCGCGTCACTTCTAGCGGCAATCCCAGCGTATCGTGCAGGAAGAAGGCATCGGCGCCGGGGATGACCTTATCGCCGCGCGCCTGGAGAGCGTCCATAAGCGCCTCTAACCGCTCCAGGCCCTGATCTAAGGTGCGGAGGAAGCGCTCCTCCTCATTGGTGATGGTCGCCTTGATGAAATCCGCGCGCTGGGGCAGTTCGGGGAAGACGTCGCCCATCATGTCGATCACGAGTTGGGCCAGATCGGCCATAAAGGGCGCCGTGAAGCCCAAGCCGCGCCCGAACCGCACGGCGCGGCGCAACACCATTCGCAGGACGTAGCCGCGCCCGTCGTTGGCGGGCAGCACGCCATCCCCGATGAGAAAGGTACACGCGCGGACGTGATCGGCGATGACGCGATAGGCCGTGATGTGGGCCTCGCGCTCCGCGTCGGTCTGGCCGGCCATCGCCTGCGTCTTTTCGATGATGGGCCAGAAGAGATCGGTGCGGTAGTTGGAGATCTTCCCCTGGAGCAGGGCGACCAGCCGCTCGAAGCCCAATCCGGTATCGACGTGGGTGGCGGGCAGTGGATCTAAGTGACCATCTCCGTGGCGATTGTACTGAATGAAGACGAGGTTCCAGATTTCGACGAAGCGGGCGCAATCGCCGTTGACCTGGCAGACGTGATCGGGGTCGTCCTGTTTGTCGCACGCTTCCGGGCCACGATCATAGTGGATCTCGCTGCACGGGCCGCACGGGCCGGTGTCGCCCATCTCCCAGAAGTTGTCCTTGCGCCCAAAGAAGAGAATCTGAGCGGGATTGATCTCGGCCTCCGTGCGCCAGAATTTGGCGGCCTCTTCATCGCGCCCCAGGTCGCCGTCATCATCCTCGAAGACAGTCGCCCACAGGCGCGCCGGTTCCAGGCCGTAGACGCGGGTCAGCAGCTCCCATGCCCAACTGATGGCTTCCTTTTTATAGTAATCGCCAAAGGACCAGTTCCCCAACATCTCGAAGAAGGTGTGGTGCGTGCCATCGCGTCCCACGTCGTCGAGGTCGTTGTGCTTGCCGGCGACGCGCATGCATTTTTGGGTGTCGGCGGCGCGGCTGTAGGGACGCGATCCCGTTCCCAGGAAGACGTCCTTGAATTGATTCATCCCCGCGTTGGTGAAGAGCAACGTGGGGTCGTCCTGCGGCGCCAGGCCCGCGCTGGGCACAATCGTATGGCCGTGATCGGCGAAAAAATCCAAAAAGGTCTGGCGGATCTCGGCGCTGGTTGGTTGGTTGGTCATAGGTCTCTCCCTTCTAATTTTTAAGACATCACTCAAATGATTGCAAGGTGATTGTAGTGGAAAGCGGGGGCATGTCAACCGCTCAGCGGATAAAGCCCTCGCCGCCCGTGGATAAAATCCACGGGCTAAAAGAACAAAGCCCTTCGGGCCAGAGGATTTAGCCTCCATTTTAGCCTCCATTTTAGCCTCCATTAAGGAGGCTTTGTTCTTTGAGCTTGGATGTTTACGTACGGACGGTGGCTTTGAGATCCCCCAATCCGTGCAAAATCATCCCACCTCTTTCTCAGACGCCTTTCTCCTCTGCCGATCCTCAAGGACGGCCTGGTTGAAGGCTTTGCGGCTGAGTTTGTGGCCGGCCACGAGGATATTGTCGCGCGCCTGATCCACCAGCTTGGCGACGTCTAGATAGAACTCCAGGGAGGCCAGGTCGCCAACCTCTTTTTCGCCGTAGAGATACGCCTCTGTAACGGCGCTCAGTTCTTCTTGAACATCGAGCAGATCTTTGTAGATCTGCGTCAGCTCATTAGAGAGCTTACGATCTCGTTCGACGGTATCAGTGGGACATGTCATCATTTCTCATCCTGCTTAGGCCAGATCAGAGCAACGATGAGCAAGAAGATGGTCACCACGAGCAAGCCCCACAATGGACTCAGTTCCGCAAATTCACAAAACGCTTCCCAAAGCTCTTCCCACATCTTTCACACTCCTATCCCCCACGCTTAATCTCAAGCGCCAATCAATCCTCGGCCAGCGGCAAGGTGAAGCTGAAGGTGCTGCCCGCGCCCAGGACGCTCTCCACCCAGATGCGCCCGCCGTGATGCTCGACGATCTCGCGGCAGATGGACAAGCCCAAGCCCGTTCCCATCGGATGATCCTCGCCCACCGGCGCGCCCACCTGGACAAATTGCTCGAAGACCCTCTCCTGATCCTCCGGCGCGATCCCCACCCCGGTGTCGATCACACGCACGATGATGTGCTCGTTCGCGCGCGCGGCCTCGCACGTGATCGCGCCTACCTCCGTGAACTTGATCGCGTTGGAAATGAGATTCACGATCACCTGCACTAGGCGGTCGCGGTCGCCGATGACACGCGGGAGCTGATCCTCGATCTCGACGTGTAACGCCACCGAGTTCGAGGCCAGGAGCGAACTGGTCGCGGCCACCGCGCGCTCGATGACCTCATCGACAGCGATGCGTTGCATATCCCACTCGACCTTCCCCGACTCGATCTTGGCCAAATCGAGCACGTTGTTGATCAGGGACATCAGCCGCTCCCCCTCCACGATGATAATCCGCACGTTCTGAGTGATTTGCGCCCTCGTCTCCGCCTGAAACTGCGCGTCATCCTCCGACTCAGATAACTCGGCGCAATCGATGCGCTCCAGGCGCTTGTCGATCAGCTTGGCGAAGCCCAGAATCGAGGTGAGCGGCGTGCGCAGTTCGTGACTGACCATCGAGACGACGGCGCTCTTGGCGCGATTGGCCGCCTCCGCCTGCTTACGCGCCCGGATCAGCGCCTCGTTGGCCTGAACCAATGCCTCGTTGCGCTGCCGCAGCTCGGCCGTCCGCGCCTCGACCGTGCGCTCCAGCCCGGCGGCCAACTCGCGCAGCTTGTCCTCGCGCTTCTGGATCGCCGCCGCCATCTGATTGAAGGCTGCGCTTAACTGGCCGACCTCATCCTCGGCATCGACCTCGACGCGGCGCTCCAAATGACCGCCGGTCATTTCGGCGGCGGCGCCGGCCAGCGCACTGATCGGCGTGGTGACCTGCCGGGCCACGAGATAGGCGATGCCGCCGCCCAAGCTCACGATGACAAGCGCTAACACGAGGCTCTGGCGGGTCAGCACGGTTACTTTTTGATCTAACGCCTCCGTCGAGAGGCCAATCGCGACCGCGCCGATGCGCTGATTGCCCAAATAGATGGCGCGCCCGGCGATAAGTTGCGTCGTCCGCCATTCAAAGAAGATCCGCTCCCGATCCAGCGCCGCCAATCGCGCCCCCCAGGGATCAATCTCCTGCGAGAAGGTCGGCTTATCCAGCGCGGCATCCACCAACACCACACCGGCTTCGTCGTAGACGAAAAAATTGGTCAGTCTTGGATTAGCGCTCACCACCTCGGCAACTTCCACCAGTTTACTGACCTCTAAGCGGTAGAGTTGATCGCGCATCGTCAGCGGCAGTGTCTCCAACAGGAGCGTCGCCTGCCCCTCCATCTCCGCCCGAAAGCTGACCCGCTCGCGATGGACGGTCAAGGATGTGAGCGTGACCACCACCAGCAACACCAACAAGCTGGCCAGGCCGGTGAGCTTACTTCCCAGCGGCAGATTGCGCCACCCACGTCGTAGAGAATCCATTCATCTCCCCGCCGGCCCGGACTAGGGCAACGGCAACCCCTGCACCTGCTCCATCATCTCCCGCATGCGACGTTGCGCGGCCTCGATGCCCTCCGGGAACTCATCGAAGCGCGAGGTCTGGAACGGCTCCAGCGCGGCCTGGCCCGCCTCGCTCTCGTGGGCCGTGATCAAGGCCGATTTGACAGCCTCCAGAAGCTCCGGCGCCATATTGGGGCGGACGACGACCACCTGGCGCGGCACGGAAGCGGTCTCTTTGAGCACGACCAACTGCTCCCTGACATCATCGGGAAAGAGCACCTCATAATTGTAATCGTCGGTGGCGCCCGCCGCGACCAGGCCGCTGAACACCCATTGCAAGGTATTCTCATCGTGATAGCTGAAGATAAATCCCACCTCATCCTCGGCGACCGGCTCATCGTAGGAAGACTTCCCCACCAGGGTTAGATCCTTCTCGATCAGAGAGATGGCGGGGAGAAAATAGCCGGAGGTGGAGAAGGGATTATCAAAAGCGATGATGTGGCCCTGCAAATCCTCCAAAGTATCGATGCCGTGATCGGCGCCGGCGAAAATCACAGTGTGATAGGCCTCCACGCCATAGCGCCAGCGCCGCAAGATAATCTCCGCGCCGGCGGCGTCGCCGACTAAGGTCGCCGGATAGACGCTATCGAAATAGAGATCGACCTCCCCGGCCTCCAGGAGATCGGCCATCTCATCCGTCGTGGCCGCGATTTTCACCCGGCCCTCGGTGATGCCAAAATCCGTAAGCTGCACGGCCAAATAATCGGCCAGCGGCTGCGTCCCCTCGATGACCACGCCGGGATCTTCGGCGATATCGCCCAGGACGATGGCCTGCGTCTCCGGCGCCACAGCAGACGGAGGCGTCGCCTGCGACGGCGGAGAACTGCCCGCGCGACATCCCCCACTCAACGCCACGATCACACAGCCCAGCAAGCTCAATCCAACCCGCAGCCAACGATGATGCTTTACCATTCGACTCTCCTTTCCTCTTCTTTTTCTTTTTCCCACGTGATACCACCTCAAATTAGAAATTAGAGAATTGCGAATTGCGAATTGCGAATTGCGAATTTAGAATTTTGAACCTTTACTCAAAGCATTATTCGAAATTCGCAATTCTAAATTTCCAAATTACGGAACCGGTTACCGGAAAGACTTCCTAAATGTAAAAGCCGCCTTCCAAGAACCTCCCCCTTCTCATTCATTTTACACGATAATTGATTATTTTTTAGCGACATCGGAAACTTTACCCCCAAGTCCACCTTACACCCCAAACTTTCACTCCTGACCCCCAACTTTTGATTTTTGACTTTCGACTTTCGATTTTCGACTTTTGACCCCCAACTTTCGACTTTCACCCCCCCAAGTTGCGATAATTGCAAAACGCCTATATGATTAAGTCCAGAAGAGAGGAAACCGCGACGTCAAAAGGACCAGGCGCATACGAAGCGCACTAATGTAATAAAAATGTAATAGAGACGTAATAAAGATGTGGTAGAATTACCCTTATTGGCGATCTCTGGCGGGAGGACGCCGTTCCTTTTCATAAGGTCGGAGATAACTATGACAGAGCTGATCCAAAATCGCTATGCAATCCTCCAAAAACTGGGCGCAGGCGGGATGGGAACCGTCTATCTGGTGGAGGACACCCTGAATAACAATCAGGTCTTAGCCCTCAAGTTGATCCGGGCGGATCTGCTGAATGAGCGCGCCGTGGCCCAATTCAAGGCGGAGTTCGAGGCCTTGGCCCAATTGCGACACCCCAACCTCGTGCAAGTCTACGAATTCAGCGGTCTCATCAAAGAGCAGCAGGAAGAACAGCATTATTTCTTCACGATGGGATATATCGCCGGGGAGGATTGGCCCACACTGGCCCGGCGTCACGCCCAGACCACACCCCAAGATTTTACGTGGCTGTACGATGTGCTGGTGCAGATCTGCCGGGCGCTGCAATACATCCATTCTCACGGCTTCATCCACTACGATCTCAAGCCGAGCAACGTGCGCATCACGCCCAACGGGCAGGTGAAATTGATGGACTTCGGCCTCATCGGGCGGCTCCAGCACAGCAGCGGACGCCGCGCGCGCGGCACACCGGCCTACATCGCGCCGGAACTGATCCGAGGCGAGGCGGTCGATCATCGCGCGGATCTCTACTCCTTGGGCATCTCGCTCTACGAGATCATCACCGGCCAGTTGCCCTTTGATGAGGACAGCAGCGCCTTGATCCTCCAGATCCAGGAGCCGACGCCCATCACACTGCCGTCGGAGATAGCCGAGACGCTGCCCGCGCCCCTGTGCGACCTCATCCACAAGCTGATGGCCAAAGACCCCGATGACCGCCCCGACAGCGCCAACGCCATCATCCGCGAGGTAAACGCGATGAGCGAGCGCACCTACGCGATAGAAACCCGCGAGACGCTGCAAGGCTACATCCACAGCGGCGCCTTCGTCGGGCGCGCGTCCGAGCTGGCGCGCCTCCAGGGACTCCTGGTCCGCACACAGCACGGCCAGGGGCAATTGGTCTTCATCGCCGGGCCGGAGGGCATCGGCAAGAGCCGGCTCGTGCACGAGGTGCGACGGCGCGCGCAGATGCAGGGCGTGCTCGTCTGCGAGGGCCTCTGCCACGAACACGCGCGCATCCCCTACCGCCCCTGGATCGCCATCTTCCGGCAGGTGATCGCGCACTACAAGAGCGCACAGCCGGAGACTCTGCGAATGTACGATCAAACGCTGGTGCGCCTGATGCCGGAGCTTTCGGAGGCGCTGAACGACATCACCGCCACCGACTTCGGGCCGGAGGAGCACCGTCATCTACTGAGCGCCGCCGCCAACTTCCTGCGGGCCACCCAACAGCCGTTGATGATCGTCCTGGAGGATCTCCATTATGCGGATGCGGAGACGGTCACGTTGCTGCGGACGGTGGGCGAGCAAACCCAAGCGGGCCGTCTACTGGTGATCGGCCTCTATCGCGATGACGAACTCCCCGCCGCCCACCCGCTCGCCGCGCTCGTGGCGGAAGCCCAAGCGCCCGAGGAGATCACCGCCGCGGCCCCCGAGTTGCTGCGCCTGGGCCTGCTGGAGGATGACGCCATCGAGACATTGGTGCACTCGATGCTCCGTTTGGGGCACCAGGCGCCCGCCGCTCTGCCGCCCGCCCTGCTCCCCTGGCTGATCAATGAGTCGGGCGGCAATCCGGTCTTTATCGAAAACCTCCTCCACAGCATGGTCGAAGGCGAACAGCTCTGGTTCGATGGCGAGGCGTGGCATATCGAAGAAGAAAGCCTGGATCGCACGGCCACGGACATCCAAGCGGCGGCGCGCCGCCGCCTGGAGAGCTTAGACGCGCCCACCTTGGAGTTGCTCCAATGGGCCTCGGTGATGGGCCGCTGGGTGGACGTCAATCTTCTGGCAGATGTCGTCGCGCTCTCCCAGGAGGAATTTGCCCTGCGGATCGAGCAGGCCGGGCAGCACTACGTCCTCGTCGCCATCGAGCGCGAGCAGCAGCGGAGTTACCGCTTCAGCAACGATCAGATGCGCGCGGCCATCTATCACACGTTGGATCCAGAGGAGCGCGCGCGCCGCCACGCGCAGATCGGCGACGCCCTCCGCGAGCGCTATCCCAAGGCCGAGGTCATCGAGTTGATGGCGTGGCACTTCGAGCAGGCCGGGAAATACAACTGGGCGCAGCGTTACGCGCGGATCGCGGGCGATAAGGCTCGCCAGATCTACGCTAACGATTCCGCCGTGCAGCACTACACCCGCGCGCTCGGCTTCATCGATTCGGGGCAGGTGACGCGCCCGCCCGACGTGATCTACGAAATTTTAGCGGGCCGCGCGGAAGCCTACAAGCTCCTGGGCAAGCTTCACACCCAACTTGCCGATCTCAATCGGATGGCGGAATTGGCCGCCGAGATGGATGACGTAAAGCGCCAAATCCAGGTCGCCCTCCATCAGGCCGAGGTCACAATCAAGCTGGGGAACTATGCCTACGCGCTGGAGACGGCGGAGGAAGCGCTGAGACTCTCCCAAGAGCTGGGGGATCGACGCTTGGAGGCCAACAGCCTGGACGAGATGGGCGGCGCGCATTACGCCGTGGGCGATATGAACGCGGCGTTCGAGTGCCACGAAGCGGCGTTGGAGATCTGCCGCGAGTTGGAAGATGTGCACGGGGAAGCGCACAACCTCTGGCACTTAGGCTCCATCAGCCGCTTGTTGGGTAATTTTGAGGCAGCGCGACATTACTCCGCCACCTCCCTGGAACTCTACCGCCAGATCGGCGATCAGCCTGGCGAGGCCGACGCCCTGAACGAACTGGCGATCCAATCTGAGGATTATGCCCAGCAGCGGGATTACCACGAGCAATCGCTGGCCATCGCCCGCGCCATCGGCGACCGAGACCGCCAGACCCGCACCTACAACAACTTAGCCATCACCTACTGGGCGCTGGGGCTGTATAATCGCGGGCGCGAGATGAGCGAGCGAGCCGTGCGCATCCAGCGCGAGATGCACGGGCGGTCGCGCCTGGTCTTTCTCCTGGAGACGCTAGGGCGCGTCTATCTGGCCTTAGAAGCCTATGACGAAGCGCAGGAGGTCTTCGCAGAAGGCCAGGCCTTGGCGCAGGATATTGGGGATCGCACCACGGAATCGATCTACGCCTTCCAGATGGGGCGGGTCTTATTGGCCGACGGTAAGCCGGAAGAAGCTTACAAGTGGATCAAATTGGCCTACGATATGCAGCACGAGTTAAACCTGCGCGCCTATTACGCCTCCACGGGGGCGTGGTTGGGCGCAACCTGCCTGGCGCTGGGCGATGAGGAGGCCGCGGACGTCTACACACGGAAGGCCACAAAGATGTTAGAGGCCGCCGGCGCAGGGGAATATCCACTGCAAGAGGTCTGGTGGCTGCGTTACCAGGTCTTGCGGGCCGCCGAGGACGCCGACCACACCCAGGCTTCTCAAGCTTCTGAAGAAGCATGGGACGCGCTGCAAAATGCCCGCGCCGTGATGATGAAGAGCATCGCCAGCCTCAGCGACGAGGGGCTGCGACGCAACTACCTCAACAAGGTCGAAATCAACCAAAACATCGTCACCGAGTGGACGCGCCAACTTGCCAAACGCCACGACGGCCAGGTCTTGGATGAGGCGCTGACGGCCTTGGCGCCGGCATCGGAGGCCGAGGCCGCCTCGCGCTTACAAGACCGCTTGGAGCGGATTTTGGACATCGGCGTGCGGATGAACGAAACCCACAATCCCGAGTCGCTCCTCAACTTTGTGATGGAACAGGTCATCGAGTTGAGCGGCGCGGAGCAGGGCTTCCTGGTGCTGTTAGATGAGGATCGCCAATTCGATTTCAGAGTCGCCATCGGTATGGACCCCGACATCCTGGCCCAGGGCGCCGCCGAGATCAGCTACACCGTGCTGGGCACGGTGATGGAATCACAGAAACCGGTATTGTTGCAGGACGCCTTGGCCGATGAACGCTTCAAATCGCAAAGCAGCGTGCTGGAGCTAAATCTGCGCTCGGTCTTCTGCGTGCCGCTGGTCGCCGACGCCAACCTGATCGGGATGATCTACGCGGATAACCGCTCCGTCAGCGGGCGCTTCTCCCAGACCGACTTGGATCTGATGATGATCTTCGCCAATCAGGCCGCCACGGCTATCGAGAACGCGCACCTCTACGAGAAACTCGTCACGGCCAATCAAAAGCTGACGGAATGGACGCATACCCTGGAGGCTCGCGTCAATGAGCGGACGGCTGAGCTGCGAGAGGCGAACACCGCGCTCTCACAGCGCGCCGTGCAACTCGAGGCCAGCAGCCAGGTAAGCCGCCAATTGACCTCCATTTTAGGGCTGGACACGCTGCTCTCCGAGATCGTCTCTCTGATCCGCGAGCAATTCGGCTACTACTTCGTCGGCGTGTGGCTGCTAGATGAATCCCAAGAGCAAGCGGTGCTGCGCGCCGGCATCTCTGGGGAGGCGCAACGCCCCGAGCAACACGGGCTGGCCATCCCGCTGAACGCGCCGAGCGTCATCGCCTGGGTCTGCCGCCATGGACAATACCGGCTGGAAGAGCATGTCCAGGACGTCGTCGATTACCTCGCCTTTGAGAGCTTGCCGGACATCGCCTCAGAGATCGCCCTGCCGTTGATCATCGGCGATGAGTTGGTCGGCGCCCTGGATATCGCCAGCGATCGGGTCGCGGCCTTCATCGAAGAGGATCGCCTCGTCCTCCAGAGCTTGGCCGACCAGATTGCCGTAGCCATTCGCAACGCGCGCCTCTACGAGGCCGAACAGCGCCGCCGGCAATTGACCGAGTCGCTGGAGGAGGCCGGACGCGCGCTATCCAGCAGCCTGGATCTAAGCGAAGTCCCGCACCTCATCCTGAAGCTGCTCCACGACCTGGTGCCGTATGAGCGGGGCGCGGTCTTCCTGCAACAAGATGCGGAGACACTCGAGGCGGTGGCGCATTACAATTTCCCGGATGCAAAGCAAGTGCAGGAGATAAAGATGCCCATCCGCGCGGGCGACGTCTACCAACAACTGAGCGCGACCCGCACCCCCAGCATCATCAACGACGTGACCCAGGAACCCGGCTGGCAACAAGTCCCCTGGCTCCCCCTCAACAGCGCCTGGTTGGGCGTCTTACTGATCGCCAAAGATAACCCCATCGGCATGATCTCCCTGACGCGCCGGGAAGCGGGCAGCTTCAGCGAGGACGATGCGACGTGGGTGCAGGCCTTTGCCGCACAGGCGAGCAGCGCGCTGGAGAACGCGCGCCTCTACGCCGAGATCACCCAATTGAACGAGACGTTGGAGCAGCGCGTGCGCGAGCGCACCGAGGAACTAAATCGCGCCTATCATAACCTGGAGCGCTTGGATAAGACCAAGAGCAATTTCATCAACGTCGCCGCGCACGAATTGCGCACGCCGCTGACCGTGGTCAAGGGCTACGGGCAGATGATGCGCAATAAGTTCATCGCGGAAGGCGACGCCCAATTCCAACGTATCACCGAGGGCATCGTCGAGGGCGCCGAACGCCTGCACGATATCGTCAACAGCATGTTAGACATCGCCAAAATCGATAGCCAAACGTTACAGATGGTCAAAGCCCCCGTCGCCATCTCAGAGATTGCGCAGCGCGTGGTAGACGGGTTCCTCCCCACCCTGGCCGGGCGCAATCTAAACCTAACAACATCGGGCCTGGACACCCTGCCGGAGTTCGAGGCCGATCCCGATCTGCTCGCGAAGGTCTTCCACCACCTGATCATCAACGCCATCAAATACACGCCGGATGGCGGACAAATTACAATCTCCGGCGAGGTGCGCCAGCGGGATGACCGCCCGGAAATTATGATCACCTTCAGCGATACCGGCATCGGGATCGCGCCGGAGGATCAAGAGTTGATCTTCGAGAAATTCTATCATCCCGGCGAGTTGGACTTCCACTCCTCCGGGCGGACAAAATTCAAGGGCGGCGGGCCGGGCCTGGGATTGGCCATCGTGCGGGGCATCGTGCAGGCCCACGGCGGCGAGATTTGGGTCGAAAGCGCGGGCTGCGACGAGGACATCTGCCCCGGCAGCCAATTCCACGTCACGCTGCCGTTGACGTGAATCTAATTTGATGTTGGAGCGAAGAAATAAACATAGATCTATGAAACTACCAGTAGATTCCCTAATCGCCCAAGAAAAACTAACTCACTATCTGTTAGTACAAAGGAAACACGGTGACAAATCTAACTGGCTGTCTCGCGCCGGATATACAATTAACAACTGGAAGGTTTTAGAGAACGATTTGCGCCGACAAATCTTGACGCTTGATGCTGTCCCAACGGATCAAACGAGATATGGACAAATGTATGAGATCAGAGGAAATCTGACCGGCCCCAATAACAAAACATTGGCTAGGATAACCATATGGATGAAGGCTCTTATTGGTTTTTGGGTGAAATGTTGTATCCCGGACTGAAGTCCTGAGA
>CAZCAI010000135.1:2108-13132 GCA_964496595.1 uncultured Anaerolineales bacterium | reverse complement strand
GAAAGATTATATGGGGCGCAATTCCCGGATTTGTTTGATTGGCTACTCGATCAAATGGGAGCTTTGCCCCTCCCTCGCCAATCTCGACAGCGCACTGTCCATGATCCTCTATCTGTCGCGGCTTAAGTTGATACCCAACTAAACTGATGCTAAGGATCTTCGATGTCTCCTCTGAAAAAAACTAAAAGGCTCGCAAAGGGGCCAGACGCTAAGGAAAAAAATAAGGTAGTGGTTAATTTTCGCGATCAGAGACGGTGATTTGATGAATAAAATTAAATCAAACCTTAAAAATCTTGGCGGCTTGGCAGCTGGGCGTGATAGAAAGCGCCCCCTTCTTTCAGGAGAGTCTTCGATGTATAATTGAGGAAGATGTAAGTGCGTAGCTTGTCCCCTCTCTTGAAAAAACTACAAATTGTGGCCGGGGTAGTAAGTGCATAGGATATTAGAGGAGTGAGATATGAACGAGTTGGACGCGGTGATTACCGGCTTCATGATCATGTTCGTAGGCAGCGGTCTCCTCGTTGTGGGATTGTCTGTGCCTATGATCCTGCGGCGGGTCAAGCCGAATCTCTGGTATGGCTTTCGGACTGCGAAGACGTTGGCGGACGAGGAAGTGTGGTATGCTGCCAACGCCTACAGCGGGCGATTGCTATTGGTTATGGGGGTAATCTGGGTAGCAGTGGCCGTGACGCTGCGATATGTGCCGGGCATCGGGACAGACTTGGTGAGCTATAGTGTGGTGTGCGGCGTGATACTCATGGTAGGGTTGTTGGTGGTAGTGGTACTGAGCCTCTGGTATCTGCGATCATTGTGAGAGTGAGTTGCGGTGGGGAACGAAACGCTGTTTGTAGAATGGGCTTTGAGTCTGTTGGATTTCGCCGGGCAACTCCCCGGATAGCCCTGAGAGCAGCGCGGATGTGCGCGTTTGTGGGGATCGCAGACCTTTTTTACGTCGTTACTGGGTTGCGGGTGGGCGAAGCAATAGCGCTTGACGATTGCATCCGGTGAATTCCTGAAGAGCCAGAACTGTTCATGCCACCTGCTGGTTGAGATAGAGCGGGAGAGACCATCCTCGGCCTCTCCCGCTTTGCATTACACCGCCGTAATGCTTGCTCCACCGGTAGCCCTGGCGCTCTCATCTTCGAAGATAGGCCGCTCTGCCCCGCGAACGGTTCGTCATCCCCGGTGATGGCGAAATTTTGCAGATGTGGGGATCTTTGATGTGTAATTGGGGAAGATGGTCGTGTGATGAAGATGTGATAATTGCGACTTCGGTTAATTTATATTGCGACACTTGCTTGCCTAAAGTATCGATGTATGCTACAGTTAAAAGGATAGAATGAACTTCAGGTAAGGAATATCGAGGGGGAAATTTGCCATCTTCGCCTTTTTTTGAATATGCCGCGACGCATGGGGATGAGTTGCTCTTAGCCTTGCGCCAGCACTTGATCTTCGTCGGCGTGGCGTTGGGCTTTAGCATTGCCATCTGCATCCCGTTGGGGATTTGGACCTCGCGCCCGCGTTCGCGCGGACGCGCCGCCGCCGAGACGGTGATGAACATCGTCAACGGGATGCGGGTGATTCCCAGCTTAGCCGTGCTCTTCCTGTTGATCCCCTATTTGGGATTGAGCTTCGGGGCGGCGGTCTTCGCACTGACGTTGTTGGCGCTGCCGCCGATCCTCATCAACACGGACGCGGGCTTCCGCACAGTCGACGCGGCGGTGCGCGAGTCCGCGCGCGGGATGGGCATGACCTCGCGGCAGATTTTGTGGCAGATCGAGTTCCCCCTGGCCTTGCCCGTCATCCTCACCGGGATTCGCACGGCGATGGTGGAGGTGATCGCCAGCGCGACGTTGGCCGCCTTTATCGGCGGCGGGGGGCTGGGGACGTTCATCGTCCGAGGCTTCGCGATGTACGACGCGGCCATTCTGCTGCTCGGCGCGATCCCCGTGGCGCTGCTGGCCCTCATCGCCGAGGTGCTGATGAGCGGCCTGCAACGATTGGCCGAGCCGCCGCGCGGTCGATTATCCCTGACGGCGCCCTCGTCGGCGCAATCGTGCCGGGAGATTTAGAGGAAGTGTATTGTATGGAGACGGCAGAGAAGGTAAAGAAGACGTACACTAAGGTGAAAATTCAGGATCAGGAAAGCGACTTTGCGTATTGGCAAACGCAGCCTTATCACGTGCGGTTGGCGGCTTTAGAACAGATTCGGCGAGCATACCATAGGTGGCGCTACAATGCTGAACCAAGATTTCAAAGAGTTTGTCGTATCGTTAAACGATCATCGGGTCCGTTAAGAGATTAGGAGAAAAAGGAGAGTATGATGCGAAAACGCGCGCTGTTGTTGACGTTGATTGTGGTGTTGTTGGCGCTGCTGATGGCCGGATGTGGCGGAGAGAAAGCGATTACGGTCGGATCGAAGGACTTCGCCGAGCAGTATGTCTTGGCGGAGATGTACGCGCTCCTGCTGGAGGATGCCGGCTTCACCGTCGAGCGCAAGCTGGGATTGGCCGGCACACCGGTCGCGCAGGCGGCGCTCGTCAACGGCGAGATCGATCTATATCCGGAATATACGGGCACCGGCTTGCTTACCGTGCTCAAATTGCCCGTCGAGAGTGGTCGCGAGGTCGTCTATCAGAAGGTGAAGGAGGGCTACGCGGAGCAGTTTGACCTGGTCTGGCTGGAGCCGGCACCGATGAACAACGCGCAGGCCCTGGCCGTGACGCAGGAGGTCGCGGAGACGTATGGCATCACGACGATCTCCGATATGGCCGCCAACGCCTCGGAGTTGATCATGGTCGGGCCGCCGGAGTTCCCGGAGCGCGAGGATGGCTTGCCGGGCCTGAAGAAGGTCTACGGTACGTTTGAGCTGAAAGAATATCGTCCCGTCGGCAAGGCACTGCGCTATGAGGCGCTGGCGAACGGCGAGGCGGATGTGACGGTCGCCTTCGGCACGGATGGCGAGATCAGCGCCAACAACTTGATCGTTCTGGAGGACGACAAGGGCATGTTCCCGCCGTATCAGGTCGCGCCGGTGGTGCGCGCCGAGGTGCTGGACGCACATCCAGAGATCGCCGATCTCTTCAATGCGCTGGCGCCGCTGCTGACCAGCGACACGATGCGCCGGCTGAACTTCAAGATCACCGGCGAGCAGCAGGAGCCGATTGACGTGGCGCGCGAGTTCCTCCAGCAGGAAGGGTTGTTGGACTAGTGAGTGAAATTCGCTTCCACGAGGTCTCCAAGACCTTTGCCGATGCGTCATCGCCGGCCATCAGGTCGTGCAACTTCACCGTGCCATCGGGCAGCTTCGTCGTCCTGTTGGGGCCGTCGGGCTGTGGCAAGACTACCTCGCTGAAGATCGTCAATCGCCTCTACGAGCCGACCTCCGGCACGGTCACCATCGGCGGCGTCGACATCCGCGAGATGGAGCCGACGGCCTTGCGGCGGCGCATCGGCTATGTGATCCAGCAGATTGGGCTGTTTCCCCACATGACGGTCGCGCAGAACATCGCCGTGGTGCCGCAACTGCTGGGCTGGGACAAGAAGCGCCAGACGACGCGCGTTCGAGAGTTGCTCGCGTTGGTGGAACTGCCGCCGGATGAGTATTGCGGGCGGTATCCCGCGCAGCTTTCCGGCGGAGAGCAGCAGCGCGTGGGCGTGGCGCGCGCCTTAGCCGGCGATCCCGACGTCGTGCTGATGGATGAGCCGTTCGGCGCCATCGACGCCATCACCCGCGCGGCGTTGCAGGACGAGATGTTGCTGTTGCAACGCAAGCTGAAGAAGACCATCCTCTTCGTCACCCACGATGTAGAAGAGGCGTTGCGCCTGGCGGATCGGATCGTGATTATGCGGGAGGGGCGAATTGTGCAGGACGGCACGCCCTTGGAGATCCTGACCCGTCCCGCCGATGACTTCGTCCGCGATCTGATCGGCGCCGACGATATGGTGCGCCAACTGAGCCTGTTGTATGTGGAGAAGGCGATGCGCCCGCTGCCGGATGATTTCCGGGCGGACGAGCACCCCACCGTCCCCTGTATGGAGAACCTGCGGCGCGCGCTCTCGCTGCTGTTGCAGAGCGGCGCCTCGGTGCTTACCGTGATGGACGGCGATGAGCCGGCGGGCCTCCTGACGCTGGATGATATTCGGGCCTCGGCGCGGACGAGCGAGACACAAGGATGAGCTATCTCTGGCGGAATCCCGACGTCGTCCTGCGCTTGCTGGGCGAGCATCTCTATATGACGGGCATCTCGCTCATCATCTCTATCGCGATTGCGCTGCCGCTGAGCCTGGTGCTCTATCGCCGCCAACGGTTGAGCACGCTGGTGATGGGCGTCTTGGGCATCTTCTACACCATCCCCAGCATCGCCCTGATCATCTTGCTGATCCCGGTATTCGGGTTGAACGCAACCTCGGTGATCGTGGCGCTGATCATCTACACGCAGGTGATGCTGGTGCGTAACTTCACGGCGGGATTGCAGGCCGTCGACGCGGTGGTGTTGGAGGCCGCGCGTGGCATGGGGATGAGTCCGGCGCAGATCTGGTGGCGCGTGCAGTTACCGCTGGCCTTGCCCGTGATGTTGGCCGGCGTGCGGATCGCGGCGGTGGTCGCCGTGGCCGTGACGGCGGTCGGGGCCAAGTTCGGGGCCGGGGGGCTGGGCGCGATCCTCTTCGAGGGCGTGACCCATTCCGGGCGCTACGACAAGATCTGGGCCGGCGCGATCTCGGTCTCGGCGCTGGCGCTGGTCATCAACTGGGGCCTGGCGCGCCTGGAGGAGCGCTTCGACAAAGTCCACGGCGTCGCGGCGGCGGATCAGACGCAATCGCCCTGTGGGGAGCGGGTCATTTAGGGGATTCCGTAAATTATGATGTTGATGGTAGAGATGCAAAATCTTGCGTCTCTACCAGACCTTTAATGAGGAGTTGACGATGCCCAAGAAAAAAGCGAAGATCAAGGAAGCCGAGGCGGTTGTTCTCACAGAGACCAGAGGGGACGGCGATGGCGCGAACGTCGAGATCGTCGATGTGACGGATATCGAGGCGGAGCCGGTTGAGGATCTCGAGGAGCTTGAGGCGGTCGAGGGAGAAGAGGGGGCGCCAACAACCAGGCCCAAGATCAACCTGGAATCGCCCGCGCTGTACTTCAACCGCGAGCTGAGCCACGTCAAATTCAACTGGCGGGTGCTGGAGGAAGCGTTAGGCGATCAGCACCCGCTGTTGGAGCGCGTCAAATTTATCTCCATCTTCTGTAGCAATTTGGACGAGTTCTTTATGATTCGCGTCTCCGGGCTGCGCCGCCAGTTGGAGGCCGGCGTAATGGGCGCTTCGCCGGATGGGATGACGCCCGCCGAGCAGTTGGCCGCCATCCGCCGGGAGCTGATACCCCAACTCGCCCAGATGCGCGCCTGTTGGTGGAATGACATTATGCCCCGGCTGCGGATGCAGGGCATCAACATCCTGGAGTACAAGGATCTGAAGGGCAAGCAGCGCAAACTTCTCCGCCGCTACTTCGAGCGGGAGATCTTCCCCACGCTCACGCCGCTCGCCTTCGATCCCGGCCACCCGTTCCCGCACATCTCCAACCTCAGCCTCAACCTGGCCGTCATCGTGCACGATCCACTGCGCGGCGAGCGCTTCGCCCGCGTCAAAATCCCCAGCTTCTTCCCCCGGCTCCTGCGCATCCCGGAGGAGGAGAAGGCCGAAAGCTACGAGGTCTTGGGTCTGGAAGCGGTGATGGAGAACAACTTTGTCTGGATCGAGGACGTCATCCAGGCCAACTTGGATATGCTCTTCCCCGGCCTGGAGGTCGTCGCGGCCTATCCCTTCCGCGTCACCCGCGACGCCGACTTCGAGATCGAGGAGGACGAGGCTTCGGACTTGTTGGCGACCATCGAGGAGAATGTGGTGTTGCGCCAGTTCGGCTCGGCGGTGCGATTGGAAGTCGATCCCGCGCTGCCCGACCACTTCCGCAACATTTTGGTCTCCAATATGAAGCTCGCGCCGTACCAGGTCTACGCGGCGGAAGGGCACATCGGCCTGGCGGATTTGATGGACTTGACCAAGGTAGATCGCCCCGATCTCAAGGATCAGCTCTTTATCCCCTCGCTGCCGCGTATCCTCAGCAGCGAGGAAAACATTTTCTCCGTGATCAAGCGGCGCAACGTCTTGCTCTATCATCCCTACGATAGCTTCACCCCGGTGATTGATTTCCTGCAACAAGCGGCGGAGGATCCCGATGTGTTGGCGATCAAGCAGACGCTCTATCGCGTGGGGGTCAACGCGCCCGTCGTCGATGCGCTGATGTTGGCGCGGGAGAACGGCAAGCAGGTGGCGGTGTTGGTCGAGCTAAAGGCGCGCTTCGATGAGGCGAACAACATTGTGTGGGCCAAAGCCCTCGAGCAAGCGGGCGTTCACGTCGTTTACGGTCTGGTCGGATTGAAGACGCACGCTAAGCTCTGCATGGTCGTGCGCCGCGAGCAGGGCGGGATGGTGCGCTATGTGCATCTTTCGACGGGGAATTACAACGCGACCACAGCCCGCATCTATACGGATCTGGGCTACTTCACGAGCGATCCCAAGATCGGCGCGGATGTGGCGGATCTCTTCAACGGCTTGACGGGCTATTCGCGCAAGGAAACCTATCGCAAACTGTTGGTCGCGCCCAAACTGATGCGCCCCGCGATTTTGGAGCGCATTGAGCGCGAGATCGAGCGTCACAAGGCGCACGGGGACGGCTACATTTTCTTCAAGATGAACGCGCTGGTGGACCCGGAGAGCATCCGCGCGCTCTATCGCGCCTCGCAGGCCGGCGTGAAGATCGATTTGCAGGTGCGGGGCATCTGCTGCCTGCGGCCGGGCGTCCGAGGCGTCAGCGAGAATATCCGCGTCACTTCGATTGTGGGGCGCTTCCTGGAGCACACGCGCATCTACTACTTCCACAACGGTGGGGATTCTGATCTGTTGATGGGTAGCGCGGATCTGATGCCGCGCAACCTGGATCGCCGGGTGGAGACGCTCTTCCCGGTGGAGGACTCGGACGTGCGCGCTTCGCTGCTCAACGACATCATCGCGATCCATCTGCGCGATAATCAACAAGCGCGTGTCCTCCTGCCCGACGGCGCTTACGAGCACGTCCGCCCGGAGGGGAAGGACACCGAGCGGGTGAACTCCCAGTTGTGGCTGGTTGAGCATCGTGGGAAGTGGCACTCGTATGAGTGAGCTAACCTCCGTTTGGATCGGGGGTTGTAATCTCTCACAAGGGGACTGAGGGGAGAATGTATTTCGTATTCCGTATTTCGTAATGAACTGGTTGCGAGATTCGATTGGTAGGTGGGCAAGGTATACACAGCATAATTACGCAAGACTCTTATGGTCATTTAGGTGAAGCCTCGTAGCCCGCAGTAGCCCGCAGATAAATCGCGGGCTACAAGCTGAAGTCGGCTCGCCACAGGTCGGTAGACCTGTTGGTCGATGAAAGCCGACTGAAATGCATGAAGATGCTCGGCATTGAGTCGGCTTTTTAGCCGACTTCAGCTTTCAGACGGGTAGTTCACTGCCCGGCTGCTTCAGAGAAATGCAAACCATAGCAGCAAAAATACAAGGGGCCGGGAGATAATTCCCGGCCCCTTTGCGCGCGGGGATGAAGTCCCCGCGCTAAGAGAGCGAAGCCTTACAGGCTCATACATCCAGCCTCTGAAGGAGGCTTCGCTCTTTGAGCGTGGCGGTTTAGCGCCGGGCGGCGGCTATTTATTCTTCGTCCTTCTCCCCGTCGTCCGCCTCGGCCAGCGGATTGCGTGGCTCGTAATCGAGCGCGCCGCTGAGCGTATCCACTAGCGTCTTCATCGCCTTGATGCGAGCGTAGCGCTTGTCGTTGCCCTCCACAATCGTCCACGGCGCGGTGACGGTGCTGGTGCGCAGCAGCATATCCTCGACGGCTTGCTCGTACTCGTCCCACTTCTGGCGATTGCGCCAATCCTCATCCGTCAACTTCCAGGATTTGTACGGCGTGTTCTTTCGCTTCTTGAAGCGGCGCAGTTGCTCCTCTGGGCTGATCTGAATCCAGAATTTGGCGACGATCATCCCGAAATCCACCAGTTGGCGCTCGAATTCGTTGATCTCCCGATAAGCGCGCTGCCACTCCTGCTCGGTGGCGAAGCCCTCGACGCGCTCGACCAACACGCGGCCATACCAACTGCGGTCGAAGATCAAAATCTGCTTCTCATCCGGGGGCTTGAGACGCCGCCAAAAGCGCCACAGATAGTGATGCGTGGCGTCCTCGCCCTTGGGGGCCGCGATGGGGAAGACCTCGTAGCCGCGCGGATCCAACTTCTCGGTGACGCGCTTGATGTTCCCACCTTTGCCGCCCGCATCCCAGCCCTCGTAGGCGACGATGAGGGTGCGCTTTTGCTGGTAGAGCTGAAAGGCCAGCTCGCGGAGTTGGAGTTGGTAGAGGACCTTCTTCTTCTTGTATGCCTTCTTCTTCAACTTCTTATCCAGGTCGATGCTCTCTAACATGGCATTCCCTCCTCACGCATCCTGCTTCTTTTTCGGCTCATCCGCTTCCTCGCCGGGCAGGGGCATCCCCTGTGCTTGGAGCGCGTCTTCCATATTATAGATGATCGTCCTGAACATCTTGATCCGCGCCCAGCGCTTGTCGGTCGCCTCGATGATGGTCCAGCGGCCCCATTCCGTATCGGTGCGCTCCAGCATCTCCTCGATGGCTAAGACGTACTCGTCGTACTTCTCGTGATGCTCCCAATCCTCCGGCTGGACGTGCCAGCTTTCCAGCGGATCACTCTCGATTTTCTTGAAGCGGCGCGCCTGCTCCTCCTTGCTGATGTGGAGGAAGAACTTGACGAAGCGATGGTTGTCATCGGCCAGCGTGTGCTCAAAGTTGACGATGTCGCGATAGGCCTTGCGCCACTCATCCTCCGGCGTCAAATCCTCGACGCGCTCGACCATCACGCGCCCATACCAACTGCGGTCAAAGATGGCCATCTCGCCGTAGTTGGGCAGGCGACGCCAGAAGCGCCACAGCCACGGCATGTGCTGCTCGTAGGTGCGCGGCGCCTGGATCGGGTGCAGTGTGAAGCCGCGCGGATCGAGCCGTTGGGTCAGGATGTTGATCGACGTGCCCTTGCCGGCCGCATCCCAGCCCTCGAAGATGATCAGGGTGGGGATGCCCGCATCCCAACAGGCCTTTTGCAGATCGTAGAGGCGGCGACGGAGCTTCTTCTTCTGTTTCTTGTAGCTCTTCTTGTCGAGCTTCTTGGTGAGATCGACTTTCTCCAGCATGATGTGCCTCCTTTTAACTAATCAACTAAATCAGCCATGGCCTCCTTCAATGCCTCTGTCACCTCGTCGATGGGCTGGTCGCCGTCGATGTCTCGCAGGATGCCCTTCGCGCGATAGTAATCGATCAGCGGGCTGGTCTGCTCCCAGTAGACCTTGATGCGCTTGCGCACCGTCTCCGGCTTGTCGTCATCGCGCTGATAAAGCTCGCCGCCGTCGAGATCGCAGACCCCTTCCTTCTCCGGCTTCTTGTACTTGATGTGGTATGGCTCGCCGCAGGTGCGGCAGATGCGGCGCCCGCTCACCCGTTCCACCAGCTCCTCATCGGGCACTTGGATGTTGAGCACGCGGTCGAGCTTCTCGCCTTGCTCGGCCAACGCTTCATCCAACGCCTTGGCCTGGGGCAGCGTGCGTGGGAAGCCATCGAAGAGCGCGCCCTCCTCGCAATCGGGCCGCGAGAGGCGATCCAAGACCATGCCGATGGTGATATCGTCCGGCACCAGCGCGCCGCGATCCATATATTCCTTGGCCTTCAAGCCCAATTCCGTCTCGTTTTTGAGATTGTAGCGGAAGAGATCGCCGCTCGCGATATGCGGCACGCCCAGATACTCCTTCAAGCGGGCGGCCTGCGTCCCTTTCCCCGAAGCCGGGGGGCCGAGTAGAATAACATAGGTTGGTTCTGTGGTCATCGTTTCCTCCTCAAGAAACAAGCTAAAAAAGATATGTGGATCAGCAAATGTGTAGAACGTATTGCGTAATGCGTATTTCGTAAAGGCCAGAGTTGCTTCGTGTTTGCGCTGTATACGCGCTGCTGATATGAACCCTCCCCCGCAACTGCTCAGAAGCGAGTGTCTAAAGCCAACGCCCTGCCGCTTGCCGTTTTGTCGCTTTGCTGTTTTGTCGCTTTGTTACTTCGTCCACAACGCTGAGAGCGCATCCGCCAGCAGTTGATCAAAAGCCGCGGATTGGATCGTCTCCCACACGGCGGGGAAGGTGTCTAGCAATCGTTGAATCTCGGTTTCTTGATGCTCCAAATAGGCTACGACGTTCGGCGCGACCTCTGGCGCGTCGCTGGCAACGGAAGCGTCCGCTTCGATTGCGGCGTCCGCGTCTGTGCTCAGGACGCCGGTGGCCAAAAAGGCGCGGAGCCGGCGCCGTGCGACGACAGCATCTTGCAGATCCCCCAGGTGATCCTGCACCACCTTGAGCTGCTCGATGAGCGTGCGGCTGTGCGGCGCCAGCGGCGCTTCGAAGAACTCCAGCGCGTAGCGCAGCCGTTTGATGGCGATGCGCAGGCGATGACAGTGGGTCAATTCGGGGCTGGGGCGCGTGACCCACGCATCAAAGGCGCGGACGCGCGCCAGGCGGCGATAGAGCACCACGGGGATGACGGGGCGCAGGTAATAGGGGCGCGCCGTGCCCTTGCGGCTCAAGCGATCTCGACCGGGCAGCGGGGCGGTCAGCAGCGTCTCGAATTGATCTCTGAAGTCCGCGTAGGCCGCGCTATCCAGATACGCGAGCATCTCCGCGCGGGCGTGCTGCCGAGCGGCCTCCCACGCCGTCGCCAACGGGCCAAGGTCGGGCGCCGTATCCTCGCGCTCGAGGTAGGCCTGCGCCTTCTTCCAGAAGACGTCCAGATCGCGCACGGAGCCGAGCGCGCGGCCGGTCGCCCGCAACCCCGCGATGTGGGGCGCGAGCGCCGCTTCATCTAAATAGCGCTCGAAGATGCCGAGCGC